>NZ_JAMYOZ010000003.1:0-366014 GCF_040320095.1 Mesorhizobium sp. M0800 | reverse complement strand
AGATCGACGGCGATGTCGTGGCCCATCTCGTCAACATGACCAAGCGCGGCGCCGACCAGATCGGCGGCGCCGACTACACGTTCGACTGCACCGGCAACACCAAGGTCATGCGGCAGGCGCTGGAAGCCTCGCATCGCGGCTGGGGCAAGTCGGTCATCATCGGCGTTGCCGGCGCCGGCCAGGAGATCTCGACGCGGCCGTTCCAGCTGGTCACCGGCCGCACCTGGATGGGCACCGCCTTCGGCGGCGCGCGCGGCCGCACCGACGTGCCGAAGATCGTCGACTGGTACATGGCCGGCAAGATCGAGATCGATCCGATGATCACCCACACGCTGAAGCTCGAGGATATCAACAAGGGCTTTGACCTGATGCATGAAGGCAAGTCGATCAGGAGCGTGGTAGTCTATTGAAGGAGGTACTGATCCGGGTTCGGATCCGATATCCGAATTTCAGCGAGTCGCTCAGTATGCAGAGCTGGCAATTCGGCGAACATCTTTGGGTAGCGCTTAGGAATAACAACCGCGTTCGCATCGACCTCGATGAGATCGACCGCGGCAGAGAAGAAATATCGTTTCTCGTGCGCGATACATATCTGAGAAAGGCGCTCAAGGTGGTAGAGCGCGTCAAGCAAGAACACCGTATGGAGAATGAAGCGGTAATCGAAACGGAACCAGCATAGAACCAGGGAGGAGACAAAAATGCCGGAAAAACTGCATCCTAAAATCGACAATGGACTGCCACGGGAAAAGGCCGATTTTGCCGGCGGCACGCTGGTCTGCGCCTGCACCAGCAACCCGGTCAAGGTGAAGGTCAAGGGCCAGATCGCCCACAACCATGCCTGCGGCTGCACCAAATGCTGGAAGCCGGAAGGCGCACTGTTCTCGGTCGTGGCGGTTGCCGGTACAAACGACGTGACGGTGACCGAAAACGGCGACAAGCTGAAGATCGTCGATCCGGGCGCGCTGATCCTGCGCCATGCCTGCACCGGCTGCGGCGTCCACATGCACGGCCCGGTCGAGCGCGACCACGCTTTCAAGGGGCTGTCCTTCATCCATCCGGAACGCTTCCAGGAGGATGGCTGGGCGCCGCCGGGCTTCACCGCCTTTGTCTCCTCGATCATCGAATCCGGTGTCGATCCGAGCCGCATGGACGGCATAAGGTCACAGCTGAAGTCGATCGGGCTCGAACCTTATGATTGCCTCAATCCAGGATTGATGGACTATATCGCCACCTGGACGGCCAAGAGGTCCGGCGCGTTGCCGGCCTAGTAGCCGCTCGACTATCATCGATCGAGCCGGGCGACGCCGCCCGGCTCTTTCACATTTGGAACAACGATGCCCGCACCTGCTATTCTCGTCGATGCCGACGCTTGCCCGGTGAAGGCCGAGGTCGAAAAAGTCGCCGAGCGGCACGGTATCGTCGTCACCTTCGTCTCCAATGGCGGCTTGCGTCCGTCGCGCGATCCGATGATCCGCAATGTCGTCGTCTCCAAGGGCGCCGATGCCGCCGACGACTGGATCGTCGAAAATGCCCGGTCCAACGACATTGTGGTGACCGCCGATATCCCGCTTGCCGCGCGCGCGGTGGCGCTTGGCGCCCACGTACTTGGTCCGACCGGACGCCCGTTTACGCCCGAAACGATCGGCATGGCGGTGGCAATGCGCGATCTCAAGCAGCATCTGCGCGAAACCGGCGAAAGCAAGGGCTACAATTCGAGCTTCGCGCCGCAGGATCGCTCGCGGTTCCTCGGCGAGCTTGACCGCATCCTACGGCGAGCGCTGAAATCCGCGTCAGCGGACTGAGACCATGGCGACCGGTACCCCGACCAAGATGCCCATGCGACGCCACACGCCGTTCGCGGTGTCGGCCTGCATCGGCGTGGCAGCTTTTGGCGCCGCGCTGGTCTGGCGTGCGCCGCTTGCCTATTCGATCGGCGCCAATGTGTTCTTTGCCGCCTATCTCGTCCTTGTCATCGCCCATATGCCGCGGCTTACCGGCAGCTATCTGCGCAAGAATGCAGGCGACACGGACCTGCCGGTACTGGCCATCTTCGCGGTCACGCTGATTGTCGTCGCTATTGCCATCATTTCGTTGTTTCAATTGATCAACAGGGAGAAGAGCGCGGACACCGTCGAGCTTACGGTGGCGCTGCTGTCTATCCCGCTTGGCTGGTTGACTATCCATGCCATGGCCGCACTTCACTACGCGCATATCTACTGGTTGGATGGCGATGCGATGGATGGCGACACAAAAAAGAAAATTCCGGTCGGCGGCCTCGACTTCCCGGGCGGCAAGCGGCCGGAAGGCTCGGATTTCCTCTATTTCGCCACGGTGATCGGCATGACGGCGCAAACCGCCGACACCAACATCACGACCTCGCAAATGCGCCGTGTCGTGCTTGTGCACTCGATCCTGTCGTTCTTCTTCAACACGGTCATCGTGGCAGCCGCGGTCAACCTCGCCGTCAGCCTCGGCAGTCCGTAATAAATCCGTGGTCGGGTGAAACATCGGTTAGGCTGGCGACGTATTGGGAGGAGAAGAGATCTGACAGGCCGCGGCGAACGCGCGGCCGGAGGGAACAACAAATGGAATCGCTTGCCAGAAACCAAGCCGCCGGAGCAGATACCGCCGCGCCGAGTGATGCGACGCTGATCTATCGGCAGTCGCGCTGGACACGGCTGACGCATTGGCTGTGGGCGATCGCGCTGTTCTTCATGCTGCTTTCCGGCCTGCAGATCTTCAACGCCCGCCCACAGCTCTATATCGGCAAGGAGTCGGGTTTTGGCTACAACAACACCGTCTTCGCCATTGGCGCCGAGAATACGGCGACTGGCCCGCGCGGCTATACCGAAATCTTCGGCAAGCGCTTCGATACCACTGGCGTGCTCGGCTGGTCGGGTCCGGCCGGCCAGGAGACCTCCCGTGCCTTCCCGTCCTGGGCGACGATCCCTTCCTATTACGATCTCGGCACCGCGCGCGTCGTTCATTTCTTCTTTGCCTGGGTGCTGACCACCACGCTGCTGGTCTGGCTGGTCGCCAGCCTGATCAACGGCCATTTGCGCCGCGATCTTGCCCCGCGCCTCGATGACTTCAGGCGCCTGCCGCGAGACATTGTCGAGCACGCCAAGCTCAGGTTCCATCACACGCGCGACTACAACACGCTGCAGAAGATGGCCTATGGCGGCGTGCTGTTCGTGCTGTTGCCGCTGATGATCATCACCGGCCTTGCCATGTCGCCGAGCATGGATTCGGTGCTGCCATTCCTGAACGACGTGCTCGGCGGCCGACAGACGGCGCGCACCATTCATTTCACGGTGATGCTGCTGCTCGTCGCCTTCTTCATTATCCACATCCTGATGATCCTGGCCGCCGGCCCGATCAACGAGCTGCGCTCCATCATCACCGGGTGGTACCGAACCGACCCGCCGGCGCATGGCGACAATGCGCCAGAGAGGAGTGCCTGACATGGCGAAATTCGAGATCAGCTCCAAGCTACAGATAAGCCGAAGAAAGTTCCTGACCTCGGCCAGCCTCGGCCTTTCCGGCATCATGCTGTCGGGCTGCGACGCCTTCGACAGCCAGCTTGGCGTCGGCGACAGCCTGCGCAGCTTCCTCGAAAGCTCCAATGGCCTGACCTGGCGGGCGCAGCGACTGCTTGCCGGCGCTGATGCGCTGGCGCCGGAGTTCACCGAGGCCGACATTCGCCAGCCGCAGCGGCCGAACGGTGTCACCGCACCGGACGACGATTTGTACAAGGGCCTGCTCGCCAGCGATTTCGCCGACTGGCGGCTGGAGGTTTCAGGCCTCGTCGAAAAACCGCTGTCGCTGAGCCGCGAGCAGCTGATGAACATGCCGAGCCGCACCCAGATCACCCGCCACGACTGCGTCGAAGGCTGGAGCTGCATTGCCAAATGGACCGGCACGCCGCTGTCGCTGGTGCTCGACCAGGCAGTGGTCAAGCCGCAGGCGCGCTACGTCATGTTCCACTGCCTCGACACGATCGACCGCAGCCTGGCCGGCGATATCAAATATTACGGCTCGATCGACCTGATCGATGCTCGTCATCCGCAGACGATCCTTGCCTATGGCCTCAACGGCAAACCGTTGCCGGTCGAAAACGGCGCGCCCCTGCGCGTCCGCGTCGAGCGCCAGCTAGGCTACAAGATGCCGAAATACCTCTACAAGATCGAGCTGGTCGACGGCTTCGCCAATATCGGCGGCGGCAGAGGCGGCTATTGGGAGGACAATGGCTACGACTGGTACGGCGGCATCTGACCGAAACCTGACCCAAGCTTCATCTAACTGTCGTCGTCGCTGTCGTCGCCGTCGCTGCGCAGGGCCGGATTCAGGTCAGGATTATCGTCAGGGGTGACAAGCTTGCCCAGCCCGTGCGGTCCCTGGTAGTTGCCGTGGGTATCGAAGTTGGGGTTGCCCTGATTGTCGAATTGCGGCGTCGGATCGATCGATTGGTCGTAACGGCGCGGGCGCGGCTTCGGATAGTAATTATCGGAATGATGGCGATGCGAATTGCCGTTGTCGAGAATGGCGCCTACCACGCCGCCGACGATAATGGCTGCGGCGACGTCGCCAGCAGAGGGATTGCGGTTGGGGCCGGCGACTGCGAATTCGGCCGAGCAACCATTGTCGACCCAGATGCCGCCGCCGTCATAGCCCCAGCTTCTACCGTATACGCAACGCGCCTTCGAAAGCCTGGAGGTCAACTGCACGCCGCGGCGCGTATCGACCCCGCAATAGGAATAGCGGTAATCGGCGCTGGAGCAGACCACGCGTTTTGCCCCCGCAGCCTGCGCTGCCGCCGGCAGCAGCGAAAGCTTCGCCGGATTGCCCAGGATGCAAACCAGGAACATCATCGAACCGGTAACCGTCATCCGTGTCGACATCGCAACTCTCCATCAGGGTCCGCTATCGACAGAATGGCACCTCTGTGTAAATCTGACAACCGGACGGGCTCAGCGAGGTTATATTAATGCGCGCTAAGATGATTGCCACAACTATACTTGCCCTTTCTGCCTGGTTGGCTTTGTCGCTGCTGCCAGCCCGGGCGGACGACAGCCTCAAGCGCATCATCGACCAGAAGACACTGACGATCGGCGTGGCGCTCAACCCGCCATGGATCCTCAAGAAGGCCGACGGGAAGTTCGCCGGCTATGATGTCGACCTGACCAGTGCGCTGGCGTCTGATCTCGGCGTCGACCTGACGCTGGTCGAGGTGCCCTGGAACGACCTCAAGACAAGACTGCTCAAGGGTGATTTCGACATGATCGCGGCGGGCTACGCCAGCACGCCGGAACGCGCACGCGAGGTGGTGTTCTCCAACCAGACCGGTACCGCCGATATCCGTATGGTTGCGACGATCGCCAGCCTTGGGAAAAAGCCGGGAAAGGCAGTGGCGGCGCCGGGATACAAGATCGCCGTGCTGTCCAATTCCACCGATCAAGCCGCCGCGAAGGAAGCTTTTCCCAAGGCGACCATCCTGTCTTTCGACAATACCTCAGATGTTTTCGCCGCGATCATCGGCGGCGACGCACAGGCGATGGTCGCGACGTCGCCGACGCCGCAGATGGCCGCCAGGCTCTATGACGCGAAGTTGACGATGGTGGGCGGCCCGCTGTTGCGGACGGCGGAAGCGTTTGCGATGCGCCCGGACGATGTCCGCCTCATCCAATACGTCAACAACTGGATCGGCGCGCGCACCGCCGACGGCACCATAGGCGGCGTGCGCCGCTACTGGTTCGGCAGCTTCAAATGGATGTCGCGCTTCGACACCAGTGCCAAGCCGGAGCCCGCCAAATAATAGCGTCGCGCGACTGCTTATGCGACCTTGTCGATCAGCGACCGTATTTCAGCGACAGTGGCGCGCTCGCTCCATGATCGTCGGATTCAGCTGTTTCACGGCCGCAAAATTCGCTTTGGTCCCCTTGGCCGGCATGTGCTAGCGTTGCCAGATGAAAAGTCGTTCCCCCAAATTAGATCGCTCGCCAAAGAGCGGACACTATGTCCTGACGAGCAGTCGAGGCGCCAAAATCAGCGCCGTCGAAGGTATGAAGCTAAGTCCACGCATGGGGCATATCCTTGAGCAAAGCTCGCAGCGTGGGCTGAGCGGTGATGAGCGACGCAAGCTCATCAAAGAACAGGCGCGCAAGAAGTAGCGGACCTTGGTCTATGCCGCAGAATCCGATCCTCTGTGCTATCCGGGCACGACCGTCCTTCGCAACCTCCTCGACATTCATGATCAATCCGAGCTCGACGAGTTTGAGCTCGCTCTGTTTCTGACCCGGGCCGATGAGGCGTTTCCAGCTGGTGATCTGGATTATCCGCACTATCTGGCACTGCATCGTCACCTGTTTCAGGACGTCTATGCGTGGGCCGGTGAACCGCGCACCATCCGCATCGGCAAGGGCGGTAACTGGTTTTGCTACCCCGAGTACATCGATGCCGAGATGCAGCGGGTTTTCGGAGAACTCTCAGCCGCCGGCCATTATTCCGGCACATCAGCCGAGGTCTTTGCAGCTGGCGCAGCACACGTTCTCGCTGAGATCAATGCGATACACCCCTTCCGAGAAGGCAACGGCCGCACTCAGCTGGCGTTTCTGGCGATATTAGCCGACAACGCCGGCCATGGTTTCGACGATGACGAACTGGATCGCGATCGGGTCATGAAGGCCATGATCTCAAGCTTTTCCGGCGACGAAGCCCCACTCACGCGCCTGATTCAGGACATTGTCGCTTAAGGGCTGTCTACCGATCCTGGCTGATGTTGCCTGTCCTCGGAAAGGTTAATGCGCTGCCGTCGGCTGTAATCAGTCGCTAGAGATGCACTTGAGCCTGTCCAGTTAATTGGCTGCCTGTCCGTTCGCATCGCTTCAGGGTTGGCAGTGACGCTCGGTTGCTCGTGAAAGGCTCACGCAACCTTGTCGATCAGCGGTTTCAGCGCCGGGTGGATTTCCGGCGAGGCGTGCTTGATCAGCGTCAGCAGCGCACGCTCGTTCTCCTGCAGCGGCCGGTCGCCGATGTGTTCAGCAAGCCACTTCGCTTCGCCGGCATCGACCGTCTCGGCGCGGCGGGCCAGTGCCTCGGCTGCCTTGTTCCTCGATTCCCATTCGGCCTCGACGTCGCCCGGTGAGCGATAGGCTTCCATGATGCCGGACAGGCCGCCCGATACCATGCGGCTGAAGAACCGGCCGATCTCCGGATCGGCCTGTTCGAAAAAAGCATCCCGGCGCAGCGCCACGTCGCGCACCGGCGGTTCGTAGCCGGCCGAACACATGACGAAATTGGCGATCGCCTTGACGAACAGATCGTTCCAGGACGGATCGTTGTCGCCCGCCGCTGTCCGCTCGTTGATCTCGAACAGCACCTCGGCCTCGGCGCGGCTGATGGCGATGTTGCCATCGCCGCCGTAGGCGTAAAGGATGCGGCGCAACAGCTCGACCTCAGCCTTGGCAATCGACCCAGGGATAAGCCTGCCGCCGGTCATCAGCGGCCCCTTGCCGTCCACGACCGCATGAGCGACCTGCTCCAGCGCATAGCTGGAAAGCGTGCTCGGCGATGATTTGGCAACTTCCAGCACATGCACCAGCACCTCGAGTTCGGTCTGGCTGTCGACCATGCCGTCGCGCGAAATCGTCCGGATCAGCCAGTCGGCATTGTCTTGCGAAACATAGCCCGCCGGCTTTTCCTGGTGGACGATGAAATCGGTGACGGCCTCGACGAAAAACTCAAGCCATTCTGCGCATTTGTCCCTCGCCGTTGCATCCAGCGCAAACAGCGCCTCGGCCTCGCCGCGCGTTATCACGCCGTCGCCGAACACTTCGCGGCGCAGCATGACCACGTCTTCCGCCGTGATCCGATTTTTCGAGGTCAGCCCGGCCACCGGCGCGCTCATGATCAATTCGCCCATTTTCTTCCCCGCCCGCCGCCGGTAATTGCCGGCCCTTATGCGGTATATCGGCAAGGTCTTGAGAAACCGGCAAGCGGCGTGGTTAGCGAAGGCTTGCCTGTAAAGAAGGCCCGCAGAAGACTTGGCGTAAAAATGTCGCCGGCAGGTGACAAGGTGTCGTCCACGGGCTATGGATGACGAGTCGAGGGCTCCTGACCGAGTCCTACCTGTTTGTGGGAGAGAGCAGCGAGAGCTGCCGCCGAAGGGGAAATCGCCCGAAATCTCTCAGGCAAAAGAACCGTAGACGGGAAAGACACTCTGGAAAGTCGGGGCTTGCCCCCGCGCCGAAGGTGTAAGCGCTGCCGACAGAGTTACGGGGCGCGAGTCTCTCAGGCTTCAGACAGAGGGGCACGGACTGGTCGCCATTCGCGGCCGCTTGCGTGCGACTCTGGAGATGACATGACGGGCGACGACACCAAACACCTTCCCCTCGAAGATCTGCACATGGCAGCTGGTGCGCGCTTTGGCGCCTTCGCCGGCTGGTCGATGCCGCTGACCTATCCGGCCGGCGTGATGAAGGAGCACCTGCACAGCCGCGAGCGTGCCGGCCTGTTCGACATCTCGCACATGAAGCTGTTCGAAATCAGCGGCCCGGGCGCAGCACCGCTTCTGAACCGCGCCTGCCCGTTCGATGCCGGCGCGCTTGAGATTTCCCAGTCCAAATACACGTTCTTCCTCAATGAGGCGGCCGGCATTCTGGACGATCTGATCGTCACCAGGCTCGGCGCCGAGCGCTTCATGATGGTCGCCAATGCCGGCAACGCCGCCGCCGACGAAAAGCATTTGCGCGCACTGGCCAAAAATTTCGATGCAAAGGGCGATTTCGATGTAAAAGTGGATGCGCTCGACGGCGTCTTCTTGGCCATACAGGGCCCCGAGGCGTGGGCTGCCCTTTCCCGCGCCGGCATCGAGACCGGTTCGCTGGTGTTCATGCACGGCATCGAGCCGCGCGAAAAATGGTTCATGAGCCGGTCCGGCTATACCGGCGAAGACGGCTTCGAGATCGGCCTGCCGGAAGCGGATGCAAGAAACCTCGTCGCCAGGCTGCTCGAGGACGAGCGGGTGATGTGGGTCGGCCTTGCCGCCCGCGACAGCCTGCGGCTCGAAGCCGGACTGTGCCTGCACGGGCTGGACATCACGCCGGAGATCGATCCGGCCAGCGCCGGGCTGATGTGGGCCATCCCCAAGGAGGTTCGCGCCTCTGGCGCCTTCATCGGCGCCGATGCGCTGCGCGCCATCCTGGAGCGCGGTCCGGCGCAAAAACGCGTCGGCCTGAAGCCGGAAGGCCGCCAGCCGGTGCGCGCCGGTGCTGCCCTTTTCGATGCTGACGGCAACCCTGCCGGCCATGTCACCTCAGGCGGCTTCGGCCCCTCGGCCGGTCATCCGGTCGCCATGGGCTACGTCCAGACGCCGCTTGCCAAATCCGGCGCAAAACTGTTCGCCGACGTTCGCGGGACGAAAATCCCGGTCGACATCCACCTCTTGCCCTTCACGCCCCATCGCTATCGCAAAGGATGATTTAATGGCAAAGACCTATTTCACCGAAGATCACGAATGGCTGCGCGTCGAGGGCGGCATTGCCACGGTCGGCATCACCGATTACGCGCAGCAGCAGCTCGGCGATCTCGTCTTCGTCGAGCTGCCGGAATTGGGCAGAAAACTGGCCAAGGGCGACACCGCCGTGGTGGTCGAATCGGTCAAGGCCGCATCGGATGTCTACGCGCCGGTCGACGGCGAGATCACCGAGGCCAACACCTCGCTGTCATCGGATCCTTCACTCGTCAATTCGGCGGCAACCGGCGACGGCTGGCTATGGAAGATGAAGCTGGCCAATGAGAGCCAGCTCGACGGCCTCCTCGATGAAGCCGCTTACAAAGCCCATATTGGTTGATAGCAGGACCAGGAAGATGACCGCAGCACCCTACCCCTTCTCGGCTCGCCATATCGGCCCGGGCCTCCATGACGTCAGAGCCATGCTGGCGACGATCGGCGTTCCTTCGGTCGAGACCCTGATCAGCCAGGCAGTGCCGAAGTCGATCCGGCTCGACCGGCCGCTGGCCCTGCCCGGGCCCGCAAGCGAAGCGGAAGCGCTGGCCGAGCTCGCGGCGACGATGGCAAAGAACACGGTGCTGAAGAGCTTCATCGGTGCCGGCTATCATGGCGTCCACGTGCCGCCGGTGATCCAGCGCAACCTGTTCGAGAACCCGGCCTGGTATACGGCTTACACGCCTTACCAAGCCGAGATCAGTCAGGGCCGGCTGGAAATGCTGTTCAACTTCCAGACGCTGGTGACGGAACTGACCGGCCTGCCGGTGGCATCGGCCTCGCTGCTCGACGAGGCGACGGCGGCGGCCGAAGCGGTTGGCATCGCGCTGCGCCATCATCGCGACAAGCGCACCAAGGTGGCACTGGCCGGCACGCCGCACCCGCAGACGCTGGACGTCGTGCGCACGCGCGCCGAGCCGCTTGGCATCGAGGTCGACGGCGAGGTGATCGACGACAACACCGCCGCCCTGCTGGTTTCCTGGCCCGATACGTTCGGCGTCTACGGCAATCACAAGGCAGCAATCGACAAGGCCCGCGCGGCCGGCGCGCTGGTCGTCTTCATCGCCGACCCGCTTGGCCTGACGCTGACCGATGCGCCGGCCAGGCTTGGCGCCGACATCGCCGTCGGCCCGATGCAGCGTTTTGGCGTGCCGATGGGCTTTGGCGGGCCGCACGCCGCCTATTGCGCCGTCTCCGACAGGCTGACGCGGCTGATGCCCGGCCGGCTCGTTGGCCAGTCGACGGATAGCAAGGGCCGTCCTGGTTATCGCCTCGCTTTGCAGACACGCGAGCAGCATATCCGCCGCGACAAGGCGACCTCCAACATCTGCACCGCACAGGCGCTGCTCGCCAATATGGCGACGGCCTATGCGATCTGGCATGGCCCTGCCGGGCTGCAGGCGATTGCCGGCCGCGTCCACACGCTGGCCAACCGCCTGGCTGCCGGCCTCAAGGCAGCAGGCGTTTCGGTACTCGGCGAAAGCCGCTTCGACACTGTGACCGTGGAAATGAAAGGCAGAGCCGGCGCCATCGCCGCCGCCGCCGAGAAGACCGGTCGGCTGCTGCGCGTCATCGACGCCGACCATGTCGGCATCAGCTTCGACGAGACCTCCACTGAAGGCGATCTGGAGGCACTCGCAGCGCTTTTCGGCGCCAAGGCCGGCGTTGCCGCAGGCAGTTCCATGCCAGGAAAACCGCGCGGCAAGGAGCTCCTCACCCAGCCCGTCTTCCGCGAAAACCACTCGGAAACCGACATGATGCGCTTCCTGCGCCGGCTGGCCGACAAGGACCTGGCGCTCGACCGCGCCATGATCCCGCTCGGCTCCTGCACCATGAAGCTCAACGCCGCCGCCGAAATGATGCCGGTGAGCTGGCCTGATGTCGCCAACCTGCATCCCTTCGCGCCGGCAAACCATTCGACAGGCTATCGCGCCATGATCGAGGAGCTGGAAGGCTGGCTGGCCGAGATCACCGGCTTCGACGCGGTGACCCTGCAGCCCAATGCTGGCAGCCAGGGCGAATATGCCGGGCTGCTCGCCATTCGCGGCTATCATCTGTCGCGCGGCGAAGGCCATCGCACCGTCTGCCTGATCCCGTCCTCGGCGCATGGCACCAATCCGGCAAGTGCGGCCATGGCCGGCATGAGCGTCGTCGTCGTGCGCTGCACCGAGGACGGCAATATCGATACGGCCGACCTGCAGGCCAAGGCGGCCGAGCATGCGCACAACCTTGCGGCGCTGATGTTCACCTATCCTTCGACGCATGGCGTCTTCGAGGAAGGCGCGCGCGACCTTTGTGCCCTCGTCCACAGCCATGGCGGCCAGGTCTATTTCGACGGCGCCAACCTCAACGCGCTGGTCGGCCTCGCCCGTCCCGGCGATATCGGCGCCGATGTCTGCCACATGAACCTGCACAAGACCTTCTGCATCCCGCATGGCGGCGGCGGCCCCGGCGTCGGCCCGATCGGCGTCAAGGCGCACCTGAAGCCATATCTGCCCGGCCACGTCACCGAAGGCTCGGCCCATGCCGTGGCGGCGGCACCGTTCGGCAGTGCCTCCATCCTGCCGATCACCTGGATGTATATCCGCATGATGGGCGCTTCCGGCCTGAAGCAGGCGACCGAGACGGCGATCATCTCCGCCAACTATGTGGCGACGCGGCTCGGCGAGCATTTCCCCCTGCTTTACAAAGGGCGCAACGGACGCGTTGCGCATGAATGCATCCTCGACACCCGCGTGCTCAAAGACAGCGCCGGCATCAGCGTCGACGATATCGCCAAGCGGCTGATCGACTATGGTTTCCATGCACCGACCATGTCTTTCCCGGTGGCCGGCACACTGATGGTGGAGCCGACCGAGTCCGAGCCCAAGCGCGAGCTGGATCGCTTCTGCGAGGCGATGATCGCCATAGCCGGCGAAGCAGCCAAGGTGGCGAAGGGCGAATGGCCGTTGGGCGACAATCCTCTGGTCAACGCGCCACACACCGCCGCCGAGGCGTTGGCCGGCCAGTGGACCCATCCCTATTCGCGCCTGGAGGCGGCCTACCCCGCCGGCGATGCCGACACGGCGGCAAAATACTGGCCGCCGGTGTCGCGCATCGACAATGTCGCCGGCGACCGCAACCTTGTCTGCTCCTGCCCGCCGCTGTCGGAATATCTGGGTGCGGCGGAATAGATCATGATCCCGAAAAGTGGAATCCGGTTTTCGGACAAGATCATGGGTCTAACAAGAAGATAGAAACCTCAATCAGGCAGAACGCAAGGCCGGCCCGTCGGCCTTGCTCGCCCGGTCCCGGACGACGACGCGATTTCGCCCGGCGCGCTTTGCCGCATAGAGTGCTGCGTCGGCTTCGGCCAGCACATCGTCGAGACCGGTGCCGTTTGTTCCGCCAAAGCCGATGCCGCCGCTGACTGTGCTTCGCAACGGACCGAGTTGGGTGGCCACGACTTCCGTGCCGAAGGCGACGCTGATCTTGCTCGCAATGTCATAGGCCTTCTCTTCCGTCATCCGCGACATGACGAGCACGAATTCCTCGCCGCCCAGCCGGAAGGCGTCGACGCCGGTCCGGGCGTATTTCCTGATGACGGCGGCAAAGCGGCACAGAACCTGGTCGCCGACTGGGTGACCAAATACGTCGTTCGTCCTCTTGAAATGGTCAAGGTCGAACATGGCGACGGACATGAACGGACCGAAGACCCGCTCGCCGTAGAGTGCCGTCAACGCCCGCCGATTCATTAGCCCGGTCAATGGATCGGTCATCGTCTCGGCCTTCAATTCGATCTGCGCCTGCAAATGGTGCAGGGAGAGCGTCAATGCGCCGAGCCCGGTCATGCAGGCGACGGCCACCACGGAATTCACCCGCTCGGCCCAATTGTCGGGCGCAACACCCAGCACCCATTGGCCCTTGACCAGCAGGACCGCGCCGCAAAGTCCGAACGACAGGGCACAGACGCCGCTCAGGAAGGAGACGACCAGCAATATCCGGCGATCGTGACCACCCTCAATCCAGAACATCGCTCCGATGAGCGAGAGCAGCGCCGTTACCGTTGCGTAGGTGACAATAAAGCCGACACCATCAAATCCGAGATACGTCGCGCCCGCGCAAACAGCCATCGCAACCAAGGTCGGCAAGATGGCTCGCCTGTAGTCGCCTATGCCGAGATATTGCATGGCCGACAGGCAGATGATCAGGAAGCCGAGGCTGAGAAGCACAAGCACGATCTGGCAAAGCCAGGCGCTTGGATCCCTGGTGTAATGCCAGAACAACACGACATGTGCGACCAGCACGAGAATGCCGCAGGCCACCGTCAGCACAAAGCGTGCCTGTGGCGCGGTGAACCAGATCGCAAACATGGTGATGCTAAGGCACGTGCCCGACAGCGCCGCCGCGAGCAGGAGCGAACTGTAATCCAACATGCTTAAGCGACAGCCTCTTGAGGGTTCCGCTGCATTCTAGGTCAGCGACAGTCCGCAAATACCGTTTTTTTAGCCAATCTTGCGGCGTAACCTTCGGACAGGGTTTACAAAGCGTCGATGCTCCAGGCTTCGACCCCATTTCCGCCGCTTGGTTGTCGAATGGTTTTGCAGTAAGAGGCCCTGTCCTCGAACGTAACAGGAACCTCCGTCGCCTGCCCGCAAAAAGCGTGGCAGTATCGGGTGGTGATTCGCAGCATCGGAATCCAGGACCGGCATGGACGACAATAACGATCTTTTCGCCAAATTGGACAAGCAGCCGCAACCGGCTCGCGCCGCCGCGCGCCCGGCCGACCCGCTGGTGCAGGCGGCGAAGCGGCCGGCGCCCCGCGACGCCAGCGAGAGCTACAGTGCCGCCGATATCGAAGTGCTGGAGGGGCTGGAGCCGGTGCGCCGCCGCCCGGGCATGTACATTGGCGGCACCGACGACAAGGCGATGCACCATCTGTTCGCCGAGGTCATCGACAATTCGATGGACGAGGCGGTCGCCGGCCATGCGACCTTCATCGATGTCGAGCTTTCCGCCGACGGATACCTGTCCGTAACCGACAACGGCCGCGGCATTCCGGTCGATCCGCACCCGAAATTCAAGAAGCCGGCGCTCGAACTCATCATGACGACGCTGCATTCAGGCGGCAAGTTCGACAGCAAGGTTTACGAGACGTCCGGCGGCCTGCACGGTGTCGGCGTTTCCGTGGTCAACGCGCTGTCCGACCATCTCGAGGTCGAGGTCGCGATTGGGCGCAAGCTCTATCGCCAGCGCTTCTCGCGAGGCGTTCCGGTGACCGCCCTGGAGCAGCTCGGCGAGGTGCACAACCGCCGCGGCACGAAGATCCGCTTCCATCCAGACGAGCAGATTTTCGGCAAGGGTGCTGCTTTCGAGCCGGCGCGGCTCTACCGCATGGCGCGGTCAAAGGCCTACCTGTTCGGTGGTGTCGAAATCCGCTGGACCTGCGATCCCTCGCTGATCAAGGAAAAGGACACGACGCCGGCCAAGGCAGAATTCCATTTTCCGGGCGGCCTCAAGGATTATCTGAAAGCCTCGCTCGGCGACGAATTCCAGGTCACCCGTGAAATGTTTGCCGGTAAGAGCGAGAAGCAGGGTGGCCACGGTTCGCTCGAATGGGCGGTAACCTGGTTCGGCGGCGACGGTTTTATCAATTCCTATTGCAACACCATTCCGACCGCCGAAGGCGGCACGCATGAGGCCGGCTTCCGCAACGTCCTGACGCGCGGCTTGCGCGCTTATGCCGACCTGGTCGGCAACAAGCGCGCTTCGATCGTCACTTCCGAGGATGTGATGATCTCGGCGGCGGGCATGCTGTCGGTGTTCATCCGCGAACCGGAATTCGTCGGCCAGACCAAGGACAGGCTGGCGACGATCGAGGCGATCCGCATCGTCGAAAGCGCTATCCGCGACCCGTTCGACCACTGGCTGGCCGACAATCCGCAGGAAGCTTCGAAACTGCTCGAATGGGTGATCGCGCGCGCCGACGAGCGGGTGCGCCGCCGCCAGGAAAAGGAAGTGTCGCGCAAGAGTGCGGTGCGCAAGCTGCGCCTGCCCGGCAAGCTCGCCGACTGCACGCAGAATGCCGCCGCCGGTGCCGAGCTGTTCATCGTCGAGGGCGATTCGGCCGGCGGTTCGGCAAAGCAGGCGCGCGACCGCGCCAGCCAGGCGGTGCTGCCCCTGCGCGGCAAGATCCTCAACGTCGCCAGCGCCGGCAACGACAAGCTTGCCGCCAACCAGCAGATATCCGACCTCATCCAGGCGCTTGGCTGCGGCACGCGCTCGAGATACCGCGACGAGGACCTGCGCTACGACCGGGTCATCATCATGACCGATGCCGACGTCGACGGCGCCCATATCGCCTCGCTGCTGATCACCTTTTTCTATCAGGAGATGCCAAGCCTGGTCCGCGGCGGCCATCTCTATCTGGCGGTGCCGCCGCTCTATTCGATCCGGCAAGGCGGCAAGGTCGCCTATGCCCGCGACGATGCGCACAAGGACGAACTCCTGCGCACCGAATTCACCGGGCGCGGCAAGGTCGAAATCGGCCGCTTCAAGGGGCTGGGCGAAATGATGGCCGCCCAGCTCAAGGAAACCACCATGGACCCGAAAAAGCGCACGCTGCTGCGGGTCGACGTTATCGATGCCGAGGCGGCGACCAAGGATGCGGTCGACGCATTGATGGGGACCAAGCCCGAGGCCCGTTTCCGCTTCATCCAGGAACGCGCGGAATTCGCCGAGACGGAAGTGCTGGATATCTGAGCTCCCGCCGCTAGCTTGGCCTTCTGAGCTGGAGACGAGCACTTGACCTGGGCGCGGCTGAAGGACGATATCGGCACGCGGATCGCTGGCCTGACGCGGCCGACGCGCTCGGACTGGATCTTTGCCCTGCGCACCGTTTCGGCCGGCCTCATCGCGATTTTGGCCGCCTATGCGCTGAAGCTCGACCACCCGCAATGGGCGATGATGACGGTGTTCATCGTCGCACAGCCGGTCGCCGGCATGGTGCTGGCGAAGGGGTTTTATCGTCTCCTCGGCACGCTTGCCGGCGCGCTGGCGGCGATCGGCATTACCACTGTTTTCGATGCCAACCCGTGGTTGCTGGTTGCAGTTCTTGCCGTCTGGATCGGCATCTGCTCGCTGGTCTCGTCGCTGCTACGCAATCCGGAAGCCTATGGCGCGGCGCTTGCCGGCTACACCGCGATGATCATCGGCCTGCCGGCTTTCGGCCAGCCGCACCTCGTCATCGATCTCGCCGTGGCGCGCTGCGCGGAAATCGTGCTTGGTATCGTCTGCGCTGCGCTGACCAGCCGGCTGATCCTGCCGAAACTGGCTGCCGACGCCATCATCTCAAGACTGAAACGCAGCATTCTCGACCTGGCGGCCTATGCGGACGGCGCTTTTTCCGGCGGCGATGCGGAAAAGCTTGCCGGGCTGCACCGCAAGCTGATCGGCGACGTCCAGACGCTCGGCGAGATGCGCACTTACGCAAGGCTGGAGGGGCCGAGCCTCGCCACCCGCGCCTATCCGGTCCGGCGTACCATCGGCCAGCTTCTGTCGGCCCTGTCAGCGGCGCGTGCGCTGCATGCCCACGCCGCGCCGAAGAATGCAGCCCTCATCCCCGTTCGCGCCGAGTTGCAGGCCGTTGTCGGCGAACTGGTAGCCAAGCCGGGCGCGCTGGACGATACGGCGCCCTGGGTGGCGCGGCTCGACGCAATCGCCGGCAAGGCACGGCAGATGCCTGACATCGCGGCCGGGCAAGACATTGACTGGGCTGGCACTGTCACCCGCCTAACCATTGCCGCCGACTTCGCCGAGGCAATGCAGCAAGTGCTGCGCGGCCTGGATGCACTCCGCTCTCCCCCGTCTCGTGCCAGTCGCGAACGGCGGCAGCCAGCGCTGGTGGTGCACCGCGATTACCGTGCGGCATCGCGCAATGCCGTGCGCGCAGCAATCGCCACGCTCCTGGTCGCCGGCTTCTGGCTGGCGACGAAATGGTCGGACGCGACCGGCACGGTCATTCTGGTCGCCGTTGTCTCCAGCTTGTTCGCCGCGCGCCCCGATCCGATCCGGTCGGCATGGAACTTCTTCGAGGGCACGTTGCTCGCCCTGCCGTTCGCGTTTGTGGTCGGGCAGATAGCACTTCCAGCGCTGCCGGGCTTTGGCTGGTTCGCGGTTTTCGTCGTCCCGATCCTGGTGCCAGCGGCACTGGGCGTGGCCAATCCGCGCTACGTCGGCGTGGCAACGGCCTTTGCGATCAATTTCCTCGCCTTCCTCAGCCCACATCAGGTCATGACCTACGATCCGGAGCCGTTCCTCGCCAATTCGGCAGCGGTCCTTGTCGGCATTCTTCTGGCGATCGGCGTCTTCGCCGTCGTGCTGCCCGCCGACCCCTGGGTTACAGTCAACCGCATCCTGCAAACCATGCGCGAAGATCTTGCACGCCTTTGCCTGCACGA
Organism: Mesorhizobium sp. M0800; assembly: GCF_040320095.1. Classification (NCBI taxonomy): domain Bacteria; kingdom Pseudomonadati; phylum Pseudomonadota; class Alphaproteobacteria; order Hyphomicrobiales; family Phyllobacteriaceae; genus Mesorhizobium; species Mesorhizobium sp. M0800. The sequence continues at coordinate 348,071 of NZ_JAMYOZ010000003.1, read as the reverse complement.
CCGCCTGCCGCGGCGATCGGCCTTCGAAAGCCTTGCCTACGACCGGATCAACCAGTTGATGCCACTGCTGCAGAACGCCGGCAAGAAAGGCGAGGCGGTTCTCGGCGGCGGCATAGCTGCGGTTACCGTCGGCCTCGAAATCCTGCGGCTGCGCAACGAGCAGCAAAGTTCCACGATGCCATCCGAAACGGCACTTTCCATCACCAATTTCCTGCGCGGGCTGGCACGCGAACTGCTGTTCAGGCGCGTCGGCGAGCCGCAGACGGCGACCGTCGCAGTCGCCAGGCAGTATGCAGCTGGCATCGCGGAGCGCAGCGTCGCAGCCGAAATGCTGCAGACCGCCGCCTCGCTGCGCATCATCGCCGCCGCGATTGAGGATTTTCCGGACTTTTTCGCGAAAGACCGGGTTTAGGCAGCAGCGATCGCCAGCGCGTGCCCGCGTGCGTTCTCGCGCAGCGCGTCGAGATGGATCGATTTGACCAGCCTGGCGAGATCGCCTTCTGCGGACTGTCCGCCCAATTCCTTCAGCATCAGCCAACTGACTTCCTGGACGCCGGCGAGGCGTTTGCCATTGGCGACCTCGCGCCAGACCTTCAGCGCGCGCAGGATGATGGCGTGGGTGGCGGCGGCAAGCCCGGCGCTGCGGAACAGTGCCTGCAACGCTATGTCATGCCCGCCGGCCAGCAGTGCTCTCACCCGTTGTTCGGACTGTTGGCTGAGCGCGACCAGCGCCGAACCAAAGAAGTCGACCTTGCCGTGCGCAATGGTGCGGATGACGAAGCTTGCGGTCAGGTCGCCGCGCAGGCGCAGATGTTCGACAAGTGCGGTATGTTCCTCTGCACGCGTGCCTTCGATCAGTGTCACGGAAGCCTTGACGCAAGCATCGCGCGTAACGCGCTCGGCCCTGGCGGCGCCCATCAGCGCCAGCACCAGCGGCAAGCCCTTGAGCGTCTCGCCCACTTTGACCAGCAGCAAATGCCGGCAATCGGCGGGCAGGCGCGCGTCGGCAATCAGCGCTTCGCGCACCAGAGGCAGATGGCCGTGCCGCTCGGCCATGCGCCGAAAGCTGATCGATGCGATATCGGCGCCGCTGTTGGCGAGCAGCGTGGTGCAAGCCTCCGGCTCACCGATCTCGGCGATCGCCGCCGCAACCGACATCGAGACACGCGGCCGGTCGGCGATCACCCTCTGCGTCGCTTTCTGGCCGCCGGCAACCCGATCGATCAGGTCGGCATCGGTGAGCAGCGGCGAGCGCGCCAGCACCAAGGCTGCGACTTCCGGCTGGTCCGAGGCCAGCGCGCTGACGATCTGCGGCGGCGCATGATGGCTCATGGAAAGCGCGTCGGCGATCGCCAGCCGCACCTTCGACGATGCGTCGTCGAGCAGCAGCGTCAGCGCCGCCTCCGCAGCGCAGCGGTCCTCGAAAGGCAGGTCCGAGTCGACATAGGCGCGAGCCAGCGCGCTTGCCGCCGCAGCACGCTCCGACACCTTCGCCGTATGGATCCATTTCAGGAAATGCGAAACGACCATGTCGCCTGCTTACGCCCCTTGCCAGAACGCTTCTGACCCTGGTGGAGACCGTAGGCACAAATGGTTTACGAACGGTTCACCATGTTCGTTAACTGGCTTGCGAGCGCGATATGCAACGCCTATCAACCCTGAAGCAGCGGAGGAGATCGACCATGGCCGGGCTTTATCTTGAGGAGTTCGCTGTCGGCCAAGTGTTCACGCACACGCTGCGCAAAACCGTGACCGAAAGCGACAACATGTTGTTTTCGGTGATGACGTTGAACCCGCAGCCGCTGCACATCGACTTCGACTTCGCGGCGAAGAGCGAATGGGGCAAACCGCTGGTCAATTCGCTGTTCACGCTGGGCCTGATGATCGGCATTTCAGTCAACGACATCACTGTCGGCACCACCATCGCCAATCTCGGCATGAAGGAGACGGTGTTTCCACATCCCGTCTTCCATGGCGACACCATTCGCGTCGAGACCACGGTGGTTTCGGTGCGTGAATCCAGGTCGAAGCCGGACCGCGGCATCGTCGAGCTCGAGCATCGCGCCTATAACCAGAACGATGTGCTGGTTGCCAAATGCACGAGGCAAGCCATGATGATGAAAAAGGCATAGCCGATGCGTTCTCTGCTCTTCGTTCCCGGCGATTCGGAAAAGAAGCTGGAGAAGGGCTTTGGCGTGGGCGCCGACGTGGTCATCGTCGACCTCGAGGACTCGATTGCTGCGCAGAACAAAGGTCTGGCGCGCGACACAGCGGCGCGTTTCATCGCCGCGCACAGGCACCGGACCAGCTCCGCGATCTATGTTCGCGTCAACGATCTTTCGACCGGACTGACCGACGACGATCTGGCGGCGCTCGTGCCAGTGAAACCAGACGGCATCATGCTGCCTAAGTCGAACAGCGGACTGGATGTCCAGCATCTCTCGGCCAAGCTCAGGGTGCACGAAGCCGAAGGCGGCCTGCCGGATGGCGCGATAAGGATCCTGCCGATCATCACAGAAACGGTCGCAGGCGTCTTGGCCGCAGCGACCTACGCCCGTGCAAGCGCGCGGCTTGTCGGCCTCACCTGGGGCGCGGAAGATCTGTCGGCGGCGATTGGCGCACGCGCGACGCGCGACGGGAACGGCCGCTACACGGATGTGTTCCGCTTCGCCCGCACCATGACCATGCTTGCCGCAAGTGCCGCGGAAGTCGCGGCAATCGACACCGTCTTTCCGGATTTTCGCGACATGGCCGGCTTCGAGGCCGAATGCGCCGAGGCCGAGCGCGACGGCTTCACCGGCAAGATGGCGATCCATCCGGCGCAGGTGCCGGTCATCAACGCCGCCTTCACGCCTTCGGCGCAAGCGGTGAAAAGCGCCCTGGCGATCGTCGAGGCGTTCGAGGCGGCAGGAAATCCCGGCGTCGTTGGCATGGATGGCAAGATGTACGACCGGCCGCATCTCAAGCTCGCAGAGCGGCTCCTGGCGCGAGCCAAGGCATCGGAGCTTGATCCTTAGGGGTCTGTTCCGCGCCGAAATTATCCCACCCACGGCCCTGAATAGTCGGCATAGAGCTTTGCCGGATCGGGCCGCGGTCGTTCCGGCGCTGGCCCCTGGTAGGAGCCGATATGGACGAAGCCGACGACCCGCTCATGCGGCGCCAGGCCGAGGATCGCCCTGCCCTCGGGCACGTCGGAATACCAGTTGCTGATCATGTTGGTGCCGTAGCCCAGCGCATTGGCGGCAAGCATCAGGTTCATCGCCGCCATGCCGCCGGACAGGAACATCTCCCATTGCGGGATCTTTGGGTTTTCCCTGGGGATAGAAATCACGCCGATGACCAGCGGCGCGCGCGAAAAGCGCGCCAGTTCCTGGTTGCGGCGGCCTTCCGGCAGCGGCCCTTCGCGCTGTTCGGCAAGTTCTGCCAGCTTCTTGCCGATCTCGATGCGGGCCTCGCCGCGATAAAGGATGAAACGCCAAGGCTCCAGCCGGCCATGGTCCGGCACCCGCGAAGCGGCGGCGATCATCGTCGCGATCTCCGCATCGCCCGGTGCCGGTTCTTTCAAATCCGGAATCGGCGCGGAATTTCGGGTCAGCAGAAGATCGATGATCGGCGACGCCATGGGCGCAAGTCTCCTGGAATTTGAGCTGAAGCGCACCATCGGGACATCGGGCGGCTTGGGCATTGGCGCGGCGCGCCGGACAAAGAGCCCTGTAGCAGAAGCCGACCGGACTCTTAAGCCTTGAAATTGCCACCGCCTTGGGCTTCAACGCAAGGCATGTTTGAGGGGACATTGCGTCTTTTCCTGATATGGCTCGCTGCCGCACTGTTGATGGTGCCGGTTTCGCTTGCCGTCGCCCAGGATGTGGACGGCCTCGGCGAGCTGAAGCTTCCCGGAATTTCGGGCTATGCGCCTCCGAAAAGCGAGACATCGCTGGCATTGGGCAGCAGCGGGGCGATCACGCTGTCGGCGCAATTGACCGACAAGGGCGCCGACATCACGCGCGGCATCGTCTGGCGCGTCTTCAAACCCGAATCGGCCAGCGACGGCAAGCTGCCGATGGTCGCCTCCGCTCATGGCGGCACCGCCATATTCCAGCTCGAGCCGGGTTCGTATCTGGTCCACGCCTCCTACGGGCGGGCCGGCGCCACCAAGCGCATCACCGTCGGCAAGGAAGCCAAGCGCGAGAGCCTCGTGCTCGATGCCGGTGGCCTCAAGCTCGATGCCGTGCTGTCCGGCGGGGTACGCATACCGCCGAAGAAGCTGCGCTTCTCGATCTATGAGAGCCACGCCGCGGCCGATGGCGATCGCGCCCTCATCATACCCGATGTCGAGCCGAACAGCGTCGTGCGGCTCAATGCCGGCACCTACCACGTCGTGTCGACCTATGGCGCGGTGAACGCGGTCATCCGCTCCGACATCCGCGTCGAGGCCGGCAAGCTCACCGAAGCGACGGTCGAGCACCGTGCCGCCGAGATGACCATGAAGCTGGTGCGCGAACCAGGCGGCGAGGCGATCGCCGACACCTCCTGGTCGTTGCTCAATGAATCCGGCGATCCGATCAAGGAAACCGTCGGCGCCTTTGCTTCGATGGTGCTGGCCGAGGGCGACTACACCATCATCGCCAAGAACCGCGACCGCATCTACCAGAAGGATTTTACGGTGGTGGCTGGGCACAACCAGGACATCGAGGTTCTGGCCACCGAGGCTTCGGCCATCGATTCCGAGGAAGGCGCCGACTGAGGCGCGCCCCTCTAAGCTGCCTTGCGCATGCGTCGCGCCGGCGCGTTGCCGACGCGCACGTCGATCGATTTGCCAGATAGGCGCGCGGCGTGACAGGCATATAAAATATAAAAAATGGCGGTGGATCGCTCCACCGCCATTCGTTGCTGGTCGACTGATTCAGGCCGCGCGGCGCTTGCGGTCGGGTGTCACCGCCTCGTCGGCAAGCAGCTTCACGGCGGCTGCGAGGCCGAGCGATTCCTGATCGCGCGACCCGAGACGACGGATATTGACCGTTTCTTCCTCGGCCTCGCGCTTGCCACAGACCAGTATGACCGGGACCTTGGCCAGCGAATGCTCGCGGACCTTGTAGTTGATCTTCTCGTTGCGCAGGTCGGCCTCGGCGATCAGCCCGGCCGCCTTCAGCTGCGCGACGACCTTTCGGGCGTAATCGTCGGCATCGGAAGTGATCGTCGCCACCACCACCTGCAGCGGCGCGAACCAGAGCGGGAAATGGCCGGAATAATTCTCGATCAGGATGCCGAGAAAACGCTCCATCGAGCCGCAGATGGCGCGATGCACCATCACCGGCTGCTTCTTTTCCGAATCCGAGCCGATGTAGAAGGCGCCGAACCGTTCCGGCAGGTTGAAATCAACCTGCGTGGTGCCGCATTGCCAGTCGCGGCCGATGGCGTCCTTCAGCACATATTCGAACTTCGGCCCGTAGAACGTGCCCTCACCCGGATTGACGCCCGTCTTGATCCGGTTGCCCGACCGCGCCGCGATCTTGTCGAGCACGTCCTGCAGCACGCCCTCAGCATGATCCCACATCGCGTCGGTGCCGACCCGTTTTTCGGGGCGGGTCGCCAGCTTGACGGTGATTTCGTCGAAGCCGAAATCGGCATAGGTCGAGAGGATCAGATCGTTGATCTTGATGCACTCGTCGGCGAGCTGTTCCTCGGTGCAGAAGATGTGCGCATCGTCCTGGGTAAAGCCGCGCACGCGCATCAGCCCGTGCAGCGCGCCGGACGGCTCATAGCGATGCACATTGCCGAATTCCGCAAGTTTTACCGGCAGATCGCGGTAGGATTTCAGCCCGTGCTTGAAGATTTGGACGTGACCGGGGCAGTTCATCGGCTTCAGCGCAAACACCCGGTCGTCGTCGGTGTCGTCGCCAGCAACCGTCACCTTGAACATGTTGTCCCGGTACCAGCCCCAGTGGCCTGACGTCTCCCACAGGCTCTTGTCGAGCACCTGCGGCGCGTTTACCTCCTGATAGCCCTGCTCGTCGAGGCGGCGACGCATGTAATTGACCAGGTTCTGGAACATCCTCCAGCCCTTGGCGTGCCAGAACACGACCCCGGGGCCCTCCTCCTGGAAGTGGAACAGGTCCATCTCACGGCCGAGCTTCCTGTGGTCGCGCTTCTCGGCCTCCTCCAGCATCGTCTGATACGCTTCGAGCTGCGCCTGGTCGGCCCAGGCCGTGCCGTAGATGCGGGTCAGCATCGGGTTGTTGCTGTCGCCGCGCCAATAGGCGCCGGCGACCTTCATCAGCTTGAAGGCGTTGCCGATCTGGCCAGTCGAGGCCATATGCGGGCCGCGGCAAAGGTCGAACCAGTCGCCCTGTGCATAGATCTTGAGATCCTGATCCTCGGAGATGGCGTCGATCAGCTCGAGCTTGTAGCGCTCGCCCTTGTCGGCAAAGATCCTTTTCGCCTTCTCACGCGACCACACCTCTTTGGTGAACGGCTTGTTGCGCGCAATGATCTCGCGCATTTTCCTCTCGATCACCGGGAAATCGTCGGGCGTGAATGGCTCGTTGCGGGCAAAATCGTAGTAGAATCCGTTTTCGATCACCGGCCCGATGGTCACCTGCGTTCCCGGCCAAAGTTCCTGCACGGCTTCGGCCAGCACATGGGCTGCATCGTGGCGGATGAGCTCCAGCGCACGCGGGTCCTCGCGGGTGATGATCTCGACTTTGCCCGATCTGCCGATCGGGTCGGAAAGATCGCGCAGCGTGCCGTCGATGCTGTAGGCAACGGCCTTCCTGGCCAGCGACCTCGAGATCGATTCCGCCAGGCCGGCGCCGGTCATCGCCGCGTCGTAATCGCGAACGGAACCATCGGGAAATGTCAGGGAAACGGAATTCAGCATAAGATTCTCCTATCCAGTCCCGCAAACGAGCGCGGGTGGTGAAATGCATGTCGCCCAAGACTGCTTAGCGGTTTCGGGGCTACGACATGCATCAGTAAGAGCCGGATGCGTCCGGCGGCGAGCGGTCTTTTATGGGCAGTTTTCGGCGCCGTAAAGCCGGATGTAGGTCACCTGAGGAGATTCGGCAGATCTTTCAGGAACATCTTGAGCCCCTTTGGCGTGTCGGAACGTTTCGTATCGACTACCAGGCGGGCAAAGACGATCTTGCGAGCATCGGTCTGCGCCCAGCCGACAAACCAGCCAAGCGAGCGCTTGTCGGCGCTGTCGCCGAGCCTGGTCGTTCCGGTCTTGCCCTGCACCGTCCAGCCGCCTGCCCGGAAGGTCGGGACAATCGCGCTGGTCATCGCATGGGCCTTGTCCGAGACCGGCAGTTTCCGCGCCAGCAGCTTGCGCAGGAAATCGACCTGCTCGACCGGCGATATCTTGAGCGAAGAATTCACCCAGGAATGGCTGAGGCCGTCATTCTTGCTGGCAGTGCCGGAGACTTCGGTGTTGCCATAGTCCAATCTGGACACATAGCCGGCAAACTGTTTGCTGCCGAGCCGGCGCGTAATCTCGCGTGAGAACCAAAGGACCGAATCCCTTTCCCAGATCGTCGGGTCGACGGTCTTGCGGTCCCGTTTCGGGGCATTGAACTCTGCCTTGTACTCCCAGCTTGGCGTATGCTCGTCGCTCAGGATTCCAGCATCATAGCCGATCAGCGCCAGCGGAACCTTGAATGTCGAGGCGGGGCTGAAGCGCTGATCACAGGTCCCTTGGCGATACAGCGTCTCGCCGCTTGCGGCGTCGACGATCAGCGTGCATTCGACGTCCCCGAGCGGCGCCGATTGCGCACGGATCGGAAAACCCATCAGCCACGCCAGGACATAGAGAACCACGGCGAAAACGAAGGGAAGACGATCTATCCGGCGCATTTGGTAATCTCTCCTGAAGGGTGTCAGGAGCGGCTTAGCGAGGTGTCTTGTCTCGATTTTGTCTCAAATGCGCTATGTCAGCGCAAGCTGCGGTTAACCCTACCAGATCGTAAAAAGCGATCCCTTTGTGCACCGCACAGTTGCGGTCAACTGTCCAGGTCGCCACGTTTTTTCCCGATCCACCAGTACCGCCATGGCGTGAACCAGAGGTAGCGATCAGCCAGTGCCTCAGGCACCCGGTCGATGCCGTGCGTGCCGAACGGTCCGCAGCGCAGCACCCGGAAAAACCCCATCCAGCCGCCGGCCCACAGCCCGTGGCGGGCGATCGCTTCGTGCGCGTATTCGGAACAGGTCGGCAGATGCCGGCAGGAATTGCCGACGAAGCCGGACAGCGTCAGCTGGTAGAGTCGGACAAGCGACGTGCCGAAGACGCGGCCCGGCGTCTTGCGCCACGGGCCGGGCCAATTGCGTCCTTGTCGAATCGGTCTGGCGCCGTGCGCTTGCCGATGTTGGCCGACCACCGCAGTCTCCACATCGCGTTTCCCTACGCGATAGATGTGCGCATCGGGCCAGGAACGCAATGCCGTTCCGGCAATCCCGTCATGGCCTGGTACGGCGAACCGGGTAGCGGTCGGGCGTCGGCCTTCGACATACGGCGACGCTGGTCGGCGGCCTCTCCTCGCACCAATCCCTATGCGGTTTCTCGTCGTACCACTGAAACGTCGCGATCCGCACGACATCGCCCAGAATGTTGAGAAACTGGATCATGGCGGCACTCCTTGAGCACTGATTAGAGCGCCGCTGGCCTTGCTCTTCAAACGAGAATAACGTCCACGTCAGATAACCCTGAGTTATGCGAATGAAGCGCAGACACCTCCCCCTGACGGCTCTCAGAAGCTTCGAAGCAGCCGGTCGTCACCTGAGCTTCAGCCGTGCGGCCGAGGAGCTTTATGTTTCGCAGGCGGCGATCAGCCGACAGATCCGCGAGCTCGAAACCTTCCTGCGCCAACCTTTGTTCTTCCGCCATCATCGCCGCGTCGAGTTGACCGACACCGGCCGGCGGCTGCTCGACCAGTTGGTCAGAAGTTTCGAGGGCATCGACAGGCTGCTTTCGGAATTGACGGCGGCCCCCACGCAGTCCGTGGTACGTGTCAGCGTCGAGCCATCGCTTGCATCCGTATGGCTGGTGCCGCGGCTCAACCGGTTTCGCGAGTTGCGACCCGACATCGACGTTTCCCTTGAGGTCGACCCGAGGTTGATAGAGTTTCGCAGCGATCAGCCCGAACTTGCCCTACGTTTCAGTGCGCACGCCAACTCATGGCCACGCAGCGAAGCCGAACAGCTTGCCGCGGTCGTCGATTCCCCAGTCCTGTCGCCGGCACTTCTTGCATCCGGCCCAGCTCTGGAAAAGCCGATCGACCTTGGTCGCTATACATTGCTGCACGAAGAAAACCGTCAGGCTTGGGCGCGCTGGTTCGAAGCGGCGGGCGTGACGGCTGATGCCGTGCCTGCGCGCGGCCCGATGCTGGCCGATGCTTCGCTTTCGAAGCAGGCAGCCTTGCTTGGACATGGTGTCGCGCTGGGCGATCTTTTGCAGATCGGCGAAGAACTTGCGTCCGGCGCGCTGATCAAGCCTTTCGACATCGACGTCGCGTCGGGCGCCTATTGGCTAGTGGCCAGAAGGCTGAATGACCTTTCCGAGCCAGCCAGGGCTTTTGCCGACTGGGTCCGGGCGGAATTCGCCGAAAGCCGGCGTTTTCTCGCGAAGGTTTAAGCTGCCTCTTCCGCCCGCTTCTTTTCGATCTGGCCGATCGCGTCGACCACTGCGTCGAAGGTCAGCATGGTCGACGCGTGGCGCGCCTTATAGTCGCGCACCGGCTCCAGGTATTTCAGGTCGGCGAAGCGGCCTTCGGGCGGCGGGCCATTTTCCGTCAGCATCTTCAGCATCGTCTCGCGCACGCTGCGCAATTCTTCTGCACTGGCGCCGACGACATGCTGCGCCATGATCGAAGACGACGCCTGGCCAAGCGCACAGGCTTTCACGTCATGCGCGAAATCGCTGACGACGCCGTCATCCATCTTCAGATCGACGGTCACCGTCGAGCCACACAGTTTGGAATGTGCTCGTGCGGTTGCGTCGGGCCGGTCGAGCCGGCCGATCCGTGCGATATTTCCGGCAAAACCCAGAATTTTCGCATTGTAGACATCGTCGATCATATTTTTCCAATCCGTCGCCGCCCAGCGAACAGCGATTGCCGCTCTGGCGTCTTCCTTTCGCTCGGCACGAACATATATAATGGCGGTAGTCGGGTATCGACAAGGCGACCACAAACCTCGTCATGCCCAAATCTGTTCACGCCACTTACGGGCTGGAAACCGGGCGAGTTTCTAACACCCGAAAGGTCGTGGTCCGTTCAACTCGTTCCTCCTGAGAGAGGAACTACGGGAGACGCCTTTATGGACGCCGTTATCAAGAAACTCATGCCGCAGTCGGCCTATATGGAAAAGCCGGTCACCGACCGGCCAAGCGAGGCCGAAGTCGAAGCCGCGGTGCGCACCTTGCTGCGCTGGACCGGCGACAACCCTGACCGCGAGGGTCTGATCGACACGCCGAAGCGCGTCACTAAGGCGTTCCGCGAAATGTTCAACGGCTACGACATGTGTCCGGCCGAGGAACTCGGCCGCACCTTCGAGGAAGTCGCCGGCTACGATGACCTCGTGATCGTCAAGGACATCACCTTCCACTCGCATTGCGAGCACCACATGGTGCCGATCATCGGCAAGGCGCATGTCGGCTATCTGCCGGACGGCAAGGTCGTCGGCCTGTCCAAGATCGCCCGCGTCGTCGACATCTTCGCCCATCGTCTGCAGACCCAGGAAGCGATGACGGCGCAGATTGCCGGGGTCATCCAGGACGTGCTCAATCCGCGTGGCGTCGCCGTCATGCTCGAGGCCGAGCATATGTGCATGGCCATGCGCGGTATCCGCAAACAGGGCTCCACCACGCTGACCTCGACCTTCACCGGCGTCTTCAAGGATACACCCGAAGAGCAGGTCCGCTTCGTCACCATGGTGCGCGGCGGCGGAACTGATCAGACCCGCCCCACCTTAGTTAAATAAGGACCGGCGAATGTCGGCATTGGAGTTCCCGAAAGCTCCCTCAGACAAGAAGGCGCTTGAGGAAGGCACGGTCCTTTCGCCGCGCTTCGATGCCGGCGGCCTCGTCACCGCCGTCGTCACCGATGCCGAAGACGGCATGCTGCTGATGGTCGCGCACATGAATGCCGAGGCGCTGGCGCTGACGCTCGAGACCGGCATCGCGCACTACTGGTCGCGTTCGCGCAACGCGCTGTGGAAGAAGGGCGAAACCTCGGGCAATGTCCAGGAGGTTGTCGAGATGCTCACGGATTGTGACCAGGACGCGATATGGTTGCGCGTCAAAGTGCTGGGTCACCAAGCAACTTGTCACACCGGCCGACGTTCATGCTTTTATCGGACGGTGGGGCTGAGCGATGGCAAAGGGACACTTGCCAGCGACGACAGCAAGCCGCTGTTCGATGCGGAAAAAACGTATCGAAAGCGCAATACACCATCAATATGAACCATTCGCAGCACTTCAGCCACGTATATTCATGATTTCGATACGGCCCGCCTATAGGATGGCCGTGGGACAAGGGAGATTGTGATGCTCGACTGGGCGTCATTGCGCAACAGACCTGACGTTCGGGAGGCCAATGGCCTCTCCTCGGCCGCGGGCGCATCCGAAACCAAATCTCCGGGCAAAACAGGGATTTCGCTGGCATTGGGCGGCGGCTGTGCGCGCGGCTGGGCGCATATTGGCGTGCTGCGCGCGCTTGACGAAGCCGGCATCGAAGTGTCGATGATCGCCGGAACATCGATCGGCGCGCTGGTCGGCGGCTGCTATGTTGCCGGCAAACTCGACGAGTTGGAAGAATTCGCGCGCAGCCTGACCAGGCGGCGCATTTTTGGCCTTCTCGACCTCAATCTACGCGGCAGCGGCCTGTTCGGTGGCATGAAGCTCGATGCGCGGCTGCGCGAGCACATAGCCGGCATCCGTTTCGAGGACCTGCCAAAACCATTCGTCTGCGTCGCTTCGGAAATCCGCACCGGCCATGAGATCTGGCTGTCGAGCGGCTCGTTGAGCACCGCAATGCGCGCCTCCTACGCGCTGCCCGGCGTGTTCGAGCCGGTCGCCTGCAATGGGCGCGTGCTGGTTGACGGCGCACTGGTCAATCCGGTGCCGGTCTCGGTCTGCCGTGCCTACGAGCAGCCGCTCGTGGTTGCGGTGAACCTTCACTACGATCTGTTCGGCCGCGCCGCGGTGATCAAGCACAATGCCGGCGAGCTGGTCATCGAGAAAGACGCGCCGAGGGCCGGCCACGCCGATCCCGAACGCCAGTCGCGCGAGACGCGGCTCGGCATTACCGGCGTCATGGTCGAGGCCTTCAACATCATCCAGGACCGCATTTCGCGCGCCAGGCTGGCCGGCGACCCGCCGGACATATCGCTGCAGCCGAAGCTCAGCCATATCGGCCTGACCGAATTCCACCGCGCCGACGAAGCGATCCGTATCGGCTACCAGGCAACGATGGCGCAGATCGGCGACCTGACCCGGCTGCAGACCGTCCTCGCTTAGGCAGGGCGGCAGCGAGCTCTCAGGCAAGCGCCGCGTCGACGATACGAAATTGCACCGTGCGGTTGCCGTTCCAGTGGTTGCCCGACAGCGAGCCGGCGACATGCACCGGCTTACCCCTGTTCTTGAACAGGAATTCGCCAAGAGCCGTGTCGACCGCGCGAAAGGCGATCGCCTGGATGCGGCCGCCGCTTTCCGACTGCAGGTCGGCGCGGATGTGGTTGCTGCCGACCGCCCGAGCATCAACAAGCCGGTGACGCGGCAGCGCGAACACCGGCGCGACATGCCCCGCGCCGAATGGCCCGGCTCTTTCAAGTGCATCGAGCAGCCCAAGCGTGGCGCCCTCGGCGGCTAGCGCACCGTCGATCGCCAGGCTCTCCTCGCCTTGCAGCCGGAATACATCCACCGCCGCGCGTTCTTCGAAGAAAGCCCTGAGTTCGCCGAGCTTCGCCCGCTCGACAGTGATGCCGGCCGCCATTCGGTGGCCGCCGCCCTTGACGATCAGCCCGGCATCGGCAGCCTCGCGCACCAGCCGGCCGAGATCGAAGCCAGACACTGAACGGCCTGAACCGGTACCGACACCATTGGCGTTGAAGGCGATGGCAAAGGCCGGCCGTCTTGCATGGTCCTTGAGCCGCGAGGCAAGCAGGCCGACAATGCCAGGATGCCAGTTGCTGCTGGCTGTGACCACGATGGCCGGACCATTGCCGCCGGCAAGCTCGGCGTCGGCCTCTGAGCGCGCCGCGGCCAGCATCTCCTGCTCCATCGACTGCCGCTCCTGGTTGAGCCGATCCAGCGTCTCGGCGATGGTGCGGGCTTCGACCGGGTCGTCGGTTGCAAGCAGGCGGCTGCCAAGTGCTGCGTCGCCGATGCGCCCGCCGGCGTTGATGCGCGGACCGATCAGAAAGGCCAGATGGAACGTGCTGATCGGCTCGCCTATACGCGAGACCCGCGCCAGTGCCGCCAGCCCTTCGTTTCTCTGCTGCCGCGCCACCTGCAGCCCCTTGACCACGAAGGCGCGGTTGACGCCGGTAAGCGGCACCACGTCGCAGACTGTGCCCAGCGCCACCAGGTCGAGCAGGGCAAGCAGGTCCGGCGGTGCGGCATCCGGCAAGCGGCCGCGCAGGATCTTCGCGGTCTGCACCAGGCAAAGGAAGACGACACCGGCCGCACAAAGATGGCCTTGTCCGGAAAGGTCGTCCTCGCGATTGGGGTTGACGACCGCAGCCGCCGCCGGCAACGGCCCGCCGACCTGATGGTGATCGAGCACCACGACGTCGGCGCCGACGGCCTTCGCCGCGTCGATGGAAGCAGCACTATTGGTGCCGCAATCGACGGTGACGATCAGCGTCGCGCCGCGCGAAACGAGTTCGCGCATCGCTTCCGGATTGGGGCCGTAACCCTCGAAGATGCGGTCCGGTATGTAGATCTCCGACGGCACCGAGAAATGTGCGAGAAAGCGCTTGAGCAGCGCCGATGAGGCGGCGCCGTCGACATCGTAGTCGCCAAAGATCGCCACCTTTTCCCTGGCCATCACCGCCTGGGCGATGCGAGAGGCGGCCTTGTCCATGTCGGTCAGCGATGCCGGGTCGGGCAGCAGGTTGCGGATGGTCGGATCCAGAAACCGCTCGGTCTGCTCGGCGGTGACGCCACGCCCGGCCAGCACGCGTGCCACGATGTCAGGCACGCCATACCCTTGCGCGATGGCGAGCGCGGCCATGTCCTGACGCTCGGTCAGCCGGTGCTCCCAGGAAACGCCGGTGGCCGACTGCCTGACATCGAGGAAAAAGCGTCTTTCCCCCGTCACGTGACGCGCCGTCTGCAATTTGTCATTGCGCACAGTATGCAACGGCTAACTGAGTCGAAATCAAAACTTTTCCAGATCCTGGTGCCTGGCCTTGATTTCGCGCACGGTCCGCGATGACGATCGCAGGACGATCGTGTGCGTGGTGATGAAATTGCGGCCGAACTTGACGCCGGCCAGCATATTGCCGTCGGTGACGCCGGTCGCGGCAAACAGCACATCGCCGCGTGCCATGTCTTGCGTGTGGTAGATCCGTTTAGGGTCGGAGATGCCCATCTTGGCGGCGCGCGCCAGCTTTTCCGGCGTATCGAGGATCAACCTGCCCTGCATCTGGCCACCGGTGCAGCGCAAGGCGGCAGCCGCGAGCACGCCTTCCGGCGCGCCGCCGGTGCCGAGATAGATGTCGATGCCGGTCTCGTCCGGGTCGGTGGTATGGATGACCCCGGCGACATCACCGTCACCGATCAGACGGATCGCGGCTCCGGTCGCCCGCACGGCTTCGATCAACGCGCCATGGCGCGGCCGGTCGAGAATACAGGCGGTGATCTCCGCCACCGGCACGCCCTTGGCCCTGGCCAGGCTGGCGATGTTTTCGGCCGGCGAGGCATCGATGTCGATGATGCCGTCGGCATAGCCCGGGCCGATCGCGATCTTGTCCATATAGACGTCCGGCGCGAACAAAAGGCTGCCTTTTTCGGCAATGGCGATAACGGCCAATGCGTTGGGCAGGTTCTTGGCGCAGATCGTCGTGCCTTCGAGCGGATCGAGCGCTATGTCGACAGCCGGGCCTTTGCCGGTACCGACCTCCTCGCCGATATAGAGCATCGGCGCCTCGTCGCGCTCGCCCTCGCCGATCACCACCGTGCCGTTGATGGCAAGACGGTTGAGCTCCTGCCGCATGGCATCGACCGCGACCTGGTCGGCGGCTTTCTCGTCGCCACGTCCGCGCAATCTGGCGGCCGCGACCGCGGCGCGTTCGGTGACGCGCACCAATTCCATGGTCAGTATCCGGTCGAGGCCGGCGACAATGTTCTGGGCCACATTCATCGATGGACAATCCCCGTTGGCACTTTGTTTTTATTATGCATGTCGTTGTCCCAAAACCGCTGCACACTTTTGGGCGACATGCATTAGCCTCCCGCCAGAGACGCGCTTCTTGTGTCAAAGCCCCGTGACAACAGCAAGACCTGCGCTGGACCTTTTTGAAAGCGCAGCAATATCAATCGATTAAACGCAAAATGTGAGACTGCTATCCGGCCCGCTCGATGCGGATGACTTGCGGCTTGTCGGTCAGAAGGCTGTCCCTGGTGATGCCGTCGACGGCCTTGCGCACCGCCGCCTCGGTCGTCTCGTGGGTCACCAGGATGACGGTCTTCTGTGCCTCGGTTTCCGGCCCGGCGGCATGCTGGACGATCGATTCCAGCGAAATGTCGTTGTCGGCCATGCGCTTGGCTATTGCCGCGAAGACGCCGAGGCGGTCGTGTACGGTCAGCCGGATGAAATAACCGCCGGCATGGCTGCGCATCTGCGCTTTCTTGTAAGGCTTCAATTCCTTCGCCGGCCGGCCGAAGACCGGACCATGCTGGAAGCCAGGCCGGCTCTTGGCGATGTCGGCAATGTCGCCGATCACCGCCGACGCGGTGGCGTTGCCGCCGGCGCCAGGGCCGGAAAGCAGCAATTCGCCGAGGATGTCGGTTTCGATCGCCACCGCATTGGTGACGCCGTGCACCTGCGCAATGACCGAGGCCGTCGGCACCATGGTCGGGTGCACGCGCTGCTCGATGCCGCTTTCGGTGCGTTGGGCGACGCCAAGCAGCTTGATCCGGTAGCCGAGATCGCCGGCCGCGCGGATGTCGGCCTGGCTGATGTTGGAGATGCCCTCCATGTAGATATCGTTGGCCGCGATCCTCGTGCCGAAGGCAAGGCTGGTCAGAATCGACAGCTTGTGCGCGGTGTCGTGACCCTCGATGTCGAAGGTCGGGTCGGCTTCGGCATAGCCCAGCCGCTGCGCGTCCTTCAGGCAGGCATCGAACGACAGGCCCTCGGCCTCCATGCGTGTCAGTATGTAGTTGCAGGTGCCGTTGAGGATGCCGAAGACGCGGGTCACCGAATTGCCGGCCATCGCCTCGCGCATCGTCTTGATGACCGGAATGCCGCCGGCCACCGCCGCCTCGTAGTTGAGCAGCACGCCCTTCTTCTCGGCGATCTCGGCCAGCGCCACGCCGTGCTTGGCAAGCAGCGCCTTGTTGGCGGTGACGACATGGCGGCCAGCTTCAAGTGCCGCTTTTACGGACGAGCGCGCCGGCCCGTCGTCGCCGCCGATCAGCTCGACGAACACGTCGATCTCGCCGGTCTGCGCCATCTTGATGGCGTCGTCGAACCACTGTGCGGTACCAAGATCGACGCCACGGTCGCGCTTGCGATCTCGGGCTGAAACGGCTGTGACGACGATGTCGCGTCCGCACTGCCGCGTCAGTTCCGCCGCCTTGTCGCGCAGCACGCGCGCCACCGACGCACCGACGGTGCCGAGGCCGGCAATTCCAACACGCAACGCTTCAGTCATCGGAGAGTCTGTCCGCCAGCTAGAATTGATTTTCGACCGCAACCAGATAGTCGTCGTTTTCATCAGGCTTCCGGGTCACGGTGACTATAGTCCCGGGCTGAAACTCCCACACTTCCGAGGCTGGTATGGGCTGGTCCAAGATGAGGTACGTGGTCGGATCAACTTGTTTTGCTTGCACCGGCCGCCAAACGGAAACCGGCTCATCGATTAGCCTGACATAAATGACGGCTTCGACGTTCATGCTGGCGGGGTCGGTCATGACTGTTGACTGAACCACTCAGCGATGCGCGGCGAGCGGAACGACATTGTTCGGTTGCTTGGTGCTGGACGCGAGGAAGCGCTTGATATTGCGCGCCGCCTGTCGGATCCGGTGCTCGTTTTCGACCAGCGCGATGCGCACGTGATCGTCGCCATGCTCGCCGAAGCCGACGCCCGGCGCTACCGCGACGTCGGCGTGCTCGATCAGGAGCTTGGAAAATTCGAGTGAGCCGAGATGCTTGAACGGCTCCGGGATCGGCGCCCAGGCGAACATCGACGCCGCCGGCGCGGGAATGGTCCAGCCGGCACGGCTGAAAGCGTCGACCATGACATCGCGGCGTTTGCGGTAGACGTCGCGCACTTCGGCGATGTCGGCGCCGTCGCCGTTGAGTGCATGCGCCGCCGCCACCTGGATTGGCGTGAAGGCGCCGTAGTCGAGATAGGATTTCACTCGCGTCAGCGCCGAGATCAGCCGTTCATTGCCGACCGCAAAACCCATGCGCCAGCCCGGCATCGAAAAGGTCTTCGACATCGAGGTGAACTCGACGGCGACGTCTATGGCGCCCGGCACCTGCAGCACCGAAGGCGGCGGATTGCCGTCGAAATAGATCTCCGAATAGGCAAGATCCGACAGGATGATGATGTCGTTCTTCCTGGCGAAGGCCACCACCTCCTTGTAGAAATCGAGCGAAGCGACCAGTGCCGTCGGGTTGGATGGATAATTGAGGATCAGTGCCAGCGGCTTCGGGATCGAATGGCGGATGCCGCGCTCCAACGCCGGGATGAACCCGTCGTCCGGCTCGACCTGCAGCGAGCGGATGACGCCGCCTGACATAATGAAGCCGAAGGCGTGGATCGGATAGGTCGGGTTGGGGCACAGGATCACATCGCCGGGGGCGGTGATCGCCTGCGCCATATTGGCAAAGCCCTCCTTCGAGCCGAGCGTCGCCACCACCTGGCTGTCCGGGTCGAGCTTCACACCGAAGCGGCGGGCATAGTAGTTGGCCTGGGCACGACGCAGGCCCGGAATGCCGCGCGACGACGAATAGCGGTGCGTGCGCGGATCGCGTACCACCTCGCAGAGTTTGTCGACGATGGCCTTGGGCGTCGGCAGGTCCGGATTGCCCATGCCAAGGTCGATGATGTCGGCGCCGCGCGAACGGGCGCTGGCCTTCAGCCGGTTGACCTGTTCGAAGACATAGGGCGGAAGCCGGCGGACCTTGTGAAATTCTTCCATGGCAGTTCCAAACAGTGAGGTTGCGGTCGCGCGTATAAGCTTATTTGCAACTAGGGTCGAGAGCGGGGTCGCATTTGCCTTCGATCTGCTTCAGCGCCTCGGCGCCGTGTTTTTTTGCCAGCTGGTCCAGCGCTGCCTGGTCCGCAACCTTGACGCCGCCGCCCTTGGCGGCCTGGCTCTGCTCCTCGGCCTTCAATTGGGCGAGCTTGGCGTTCTTTTCCTCGTCGGTGAATTGCTCGGCCGCCACCTGCGGCCGGATGTTCAGGTTCGGATAGGAACCGGTGTCCTTCGCGCCGACAAGGCCGGTGGCGGGCGCTGCACCTTCTATGTTGCTGCTCGTGCAACCGGCCATCGCCAACAGGACGAGCGCCATGCGGCAAAAACGACCAGTGCCGGAAAAAACGTTCTTGCCAATATTAATCGTCATATTGTTTTCCTGGCGGCCGGGTTAGAGCACATTGGACCCTGTTCGATATCCCATGGTAATATGTCAACAAAACGCTTCGGGAGGAACCCCGCGAACCATGTCCAAAACACCCGATTCGGGCAAAGCGGAAGATGACCAACCTTCGACCGTCGAGCAATATCTGGTGAAGGACCCGGAACGCTTCGCTCTGAACATGGCCCGCATGATCGAGCAGGCCGGCAAGGCCGCCTCGGCATGGGCCGAGCCGCGGGAAAAGGGCGAGGTGCGCGATCACGTCGCCGAGCCGGTCGTCGACATGGTGAAGACGTTCTCCAAGCTCACCGAGTACTGGCTCTCCGACCCCCAGCGCGCGCTGGAGGCGCAAACGCGGCTGTTTTCCGGCTACATGACCGTCTGGGCCAACGCCGTCCAGCGCATCGGCGCCGGCGCCGAGGACGCCGAGGACGCGGTCAAGCCCGAGCGCGGTGACAAGCGTTTCCAGGACCCGGAATGGGGCCGCAACGCCTTCTTCGATTTCCTCAAACAGGCGTATCTGGTCACCTCGCGCTGGGCGGCCGAACTGGTCGAGCACGCCGACGGCCTGGACGAGCACACCCGCCACAAGGCCGGCTTTTATGTCAAGCAGGTGTCCAATGCCATCTCGCCGTCGAATTTCATCCTGACCAATCCGGAATTGTTTCGCGAGACTGTCGCCTCCAACGGCGAAAACCTGGTGCGCGGCATGAAGATGCTTGCCGAGGACATCGCCGCGGGCAAGGGTGACCTGAAGCTGCGGCAGGCAGATTATTCGCCCTTCGAGATCGGCAAGAATCTCGCCGCCACCCCGGGTAAGGTGGTCGGCCGCAGCGACGTCGCCGAAATCCTGCAATACGAGCCGACTACCGACACCGTGCTCAAGCGGCCGTTGCTGATCTGCCCGCCATGGATCAACAAATACTACATCCTCGACCTCAACCCGCAAAAATCCTTCATTCGCTGGGCGGTCGAGCAAGGCCACACCGTGTTCGTAATCTCCTGGATCAACCCGGACGAGCGGCACGGCGCCAAGAGCTGGGAGGCCTATATCAGGGAGGGCCTGCAATACGGCCTCGACACGATCGAGAAGGCCACCGGCGAAAAGGACGTCAACGCCATCGGCTATTGCGTCGGCGGCACGCTTCTGGCGGCGGCCCTGGCGCTGATGGCGCAGGAAGGCGACCACCGCATCAAATCGGCGACCTTCTTCACCACCCAGGTCGATTTCACCTATGCAGGCGATCTAAAAGTGTTCGTCGACGAGGAGCAGGTCGCGGCCGTCGAAAAGGCGATGAACGAGAAAGGCTATCTCGACGGCACCAAGATGGCGACCGCCTTCAACATGCTGCGCTCGGGCGACCTGATCTGGCCCTATGTCGTCAACAACTACATGCGCGGCAAGGATCCCCTGCCTTTCGACCTGCTGTACTGGAATGCCGATTCGACCCGCATGGGCGCTGCCAACCATTCCTTCTATTTGCGCAATTGCTATCTCGAGAACAGGCTTTCGCAAGGCATGATGGAACTGGCGGGCCGCACGGTTTCGCTGAAGGACGTTACCATTCCGGTCTACAACCTCGCCTCTAAGGAGGACCATATCGCGCCGGCGCTGTCGGTATTCCTCGGCTCGAAATATTTCGGCGGCGAGGTCGATTACGTCATGGCCGGCTCCGGCCACATCGCCGGGGTCGTCAATCCGCCGGCGGCGCAGAAATATCACTACTGGACCGGCGGCAAGCCGGCCGGCGACTTCGACCAGTGGCTCGCCGGGGCCACCGACCATCCCGGTTCCTGGTGGCCGCACTGGCAACGCTGGATCGAAGCCAAGGACAATACCCGCGTACCGGCCCGCAAACCGGGCGAGCATATGCAAGTTCTAGGCGAAGCCCCCGGCACCTATGTCAAGGTGCGCGTGTAACCATCTGTAATGTGTGGTGAGTTGACGCGCCGCCAAAAGCGGGCGAAATGGTGCCGTCAACCCTGAGCAGCCTTGATTCATCCTCTAGCCGCCAAATTACTTTGAGGCTTGCAGATTTGACACAGGTCTCGTTTCCGGTTCGGGGAACAAGGGTCATTTCGACGAGACGTTTCGACGCCGCGCCAATGACGAACCGGTCGGATATCGAGGGGGAATTTTGTTTTGAGATCAGCAGGATCGCGCCTCGCGAAGGGAGAAAGCCGCGCCATTGTGGCGGCGCTTTTCTCGGTGCTCCTGGCGTCCTGCACCTCGGCCGGCGACCCGACCATGTCGGTCGGAATGCCAGGCTACAATACCTCGGCTACCGAAATCAGCACGGCCGCCGGTGCGCCCCAGGCCAGCACGGCCGCATCATCGTCGCAGATGACAACCGCACAAATGACGATGAATGCCGACGGCGACGCCAACCTTCCCGAGCAGGTCGCCTATGTGCCAATAGCCAAGCCAGGGGCCAAGCCCGATGCCGGCTTCCCGATCGCCGTTCCCACGGCAGCCGAGACTATCACGGGACGCACGCCGCAGCCGCTGCAACCAAACGCCCAGACGGCCGATCAGGCCGTGGCACAGAACAGTGCTGATGCATCGAAGCCCGACGCCAAGGCCGCCGCGCCGGCGATGAACAACCCGGTCTATGTGACCGCCGGCGAGATGCCGCAGCCACAGGCCTACGCACCGAAGAAAAACTTCCTGGCCTCGCTGTTCAGCGCCACCCCCGCTTCGGCAGCATCGCCGGCCAACAGCAGATCGGGCGGGCAGCCAACGGTCGTGCAGGCCAAGGCGACGCCTGCGGCAAAACCCACCGTGACCCTGGCCTCGGCCGATCCGGCTGAAAAGCCGGTGCAACTGGTGTCGACGGGCGATACCAGCCACTTCACGGCCGATGCGCTGCCCGGCGTGCGCCAGACGGCGCTGTTCGAGATCAAGCGCAAATCCGGCCTCGACGATGAGAGTGACGTCGATCTCAACGAAGACGAAGGTTCGGGTGGCGCCTACCAGGTCGCCTCCGCCGCTGGCCTCGCACGGCTGGCACCCAACGGCCTCCTGAAACAGAACGAAAGCGTCGATGTCGCCTGCTTGAAGCCGTCGCTGGTTCGCGTGCTGAAGACGATCGAAGGCCACTACGGCCGCAAGATGACGGTCACCTCCGGCTATCGCGATCCGGCCCGCAACCGCCGCGCCAACGGCGCCAAGAATTCGCTGCACATGTACTGCGCCGCCGCCGACATCCAGGTCCCCGGCGTCTCGAAGTGGGAACTGGCGAGCTACATCCGCACCATGCCGGGCCGCGGCGGCGTCGGCACCTACTGCCACACCGAATCCGTTCACGTCGATGTCGGACCGGAGCGCGACTGGAACTGGCGCTGCCGCAGGCGCGGCTAGGGCGAGGATCTTCCGTCACCGCGAAGGCCCTTCGGCGGCGTTGCATCATGCCGCAAAAACCAGCTTGGCTGTCGGAAAGACGCGGTTTGGAGCCAAAGGAAAAAAGTTGTCGCAGCCGGCGGCAGACGGGTTGCCGGTTTGTCGCGACGCAACTATAAGCGCTCAGATCTGAGCGCGCCCATCGTCTAGCGGTCAGGACACCGCCCTTTCACGGCGGTAACAGGGGTTCGATTCCCCTTGGGCGTACCAGATTTTCCCCTTAAATCTCAACTACTTAGCCGGCCCAGACGGGGCGATCCGGGCGCGTCGGGCTAACTGCAGGCTAATATGGAACCGAGTCGCGGGCCGTCCGCCAGCCAACAACAGACGGCCCGCCCGCGCGCCTGGGGAAGGAGATGTCCCCGGCGCAACGCCTTGTCAGGCGCGCAGGGCCTCCTGAACTGCCCGCTCGGATGCCTCAGCTCGCTCGACGATATCGCTGCTGCTCAGGCCGGTGTAGAACCTGATGGCAAGCTGGCCTGCGCGGTCGATGTCCTCCACCGCGCGGCCCAGCCGCTGCATCCGGTCCACGTCTGGGCCGTGGCGCTTATCGCGCCAGCGATGGCGCAGCATCTCCATCTCCTCGGCAGAGATGCCGGAGAGCATGGCCGGCCCGTTGAGCACGGCGGCGACCACGGTGTCGTCGCCCACTGCGGTGGCCAGCGCGGCGGCGCGCTGCTTGTCGGTCATCGAGGCAAACCGGGCACGGACCTCGCTGGCGAGCATGACGTCGACGGGGCTGGTCGGCCGGGGCGGCGCGCTGGTCAGCGCTGCGAGCCGGTCGATCTCCTTGACGGCAGCCGCCCTTGCGGCGTCCAGCTGGCGCAGGCCGGGCTCAACAGCACGCCAGCCCTTGTCCTTCACCTCACGATGGCGCGCCGGGATCGTCGCCATCTCGTTAGCCATCACGGCGGCGGCAATTCGCTTGGCCTTCTCAGTGGCGACGCGGGCGGCCTGCATGGCGTCGTACATCAGGCCGATGGTGGGGTCGCCGACGATGTCCCTTGTCAGCGGATCGCGCGCATAGTGCCGGGCGATCATCTCCTCGTGAATGCTAACGGGAACGTTGTCCCTGTCCTTGGTGGCTGGCATGGTGGTCTCTCCTAGTTTACGTGAAGCCTGAGTGGCAGCTGCTGCTTGGCGACGATGGGCTTGCCGTCCACGGCGCTGATGCCCGGCCCGCGATGCCACGCCCGAGCCGGGGCCTTGTCTGTCTTCCATGTGACGACACCGCCGTAGCCGAAGGTTCCTGCCGCGCCGCGTGGGCGGGTGGCGACACCCAGCGCGCCGACGAGCGCACCGGCAACGGCGTTGGCAACGTCGTCGTGCGCGCCGGGCGCGTGGTCGACGATGTCTCGGCCTCCCCGGCTGGTTCGACGCTCCAGCCCGACAAGCTGGTTCTCCACCTTTCTCAGGTCGAGCAGCCTTGCCCTGCCGGAGTTCATTGCGGGAACCAGCGACAGGTAGAGATCGGACCGCGTCTTGTCGGCCAGGCGGTAGGTCAGCCCATAGCGCCTGAACAGCTCGCGCGGGAACTCCCCGCCGTAGCGGTCGCCCGTCACCTCGCGCGCGCCGTAGGAGTGGACCAGCTTTGCGAACTCGGCGACAACCGCCTCTGGCGAGAATGGCGGCACGGCCTCCTTAACCGCGTCGAGGATCACGTCGTCGCCCTCGCAGTGGGCAATGGCCAGCGTCATGCTGTCCGAGCTTCCGCCGGAAGGATCGACAAAGGCGAAGTAGCGGCATCTGGGCACCGGACCCCGCTCCCTGATGCCGGGGGAGACGCAGGCGGCCACGGCCTCGCGCGTCAGCAGCATCTCCATGTCGGCGCGGAACTCGGCCATGTACTCGGCGCGGGCCGAGGCCGCATCGCGCTCGGTCGCGTCGTCGACTACCGACTGCGGCACCGACGGGTTCATCTCCCTTGTCGCCGCGCGCCAGACCAGCGGTGCGCCCTCGACTGCCCAGTGGCGGCGGTGGGCGTCCCACAGAGCGCCGCGCCGGGCATACGGGCTGGAGGCGCAGATCAGCATCGCGCCCGGTATCGTGGCCATGCCTGGCCGGATGGCGTCCAGAATGGCATAGTCCGGCTCGGCGCTGTCGTCGGTTCGCCAGAAGGCAATCTCGTCGCACAGCACGGCGGCGAACGTGTAGCCGCGCGTCGAGCGGTGCGATGCCGTGCCGACCTCGATGGTGACGGCGTTGTTCAGGTCGACCGACTCGCTGGTCTGGTTCTGGACCATCGACCGCAGGATGGGGATATGGGTCAGCAGGCCGTCGACGTAGCGCATGATTGTGCGGGCCTGCTTCCTGTCGGCGGCAATCACGAGGATGGTGGCGCGCTCGCCCGGCTGAAGGTGCTGCCGGTACTGACGGAAGCAGGCCAGGTACACGGCCACCAGCGCCATGACGAAGCTCTTGCCGCCGCGTCGGCCAACGACCAGCCAAGCCTCGGACGAGGCGGTCGTGGGCAGTGCCGTTCGGCCGGTGTGCTGCCGGTATAGCGCCGCCTGCTCCTCGTCCATCGGCAGGCCGAACAGGGCGGCGAGGAAGGCGAACCATACCTGCCACGTGGAGCGGTCGCGGAACCACTTCCCGAAGAGGTTCGGGTCGGCTGAGGCAGCCAGGATGCTCATCGGCTGGGTGCTCACTGGCCGGCCCCGCCGCTCATGTACTGATCGATGGTCGGGGTGATGTCTCGCGACCGGCGCTGGAGCCCTGTCATGTCGAGCAGTCGGCGCAGCGTGTTGGCGCCGCGCTGGTACATGTCGAGGTCGGGGTGCGAGATGTGGTTGGGCGCGGCGGTGGCGAAGCGCCGCTCCAGCTTTTCCATCTCGATGGTCAGCACGGAAATGCGGCGGACGACGCTCTTCTCGGCCTCGCTGCATGCGTCGGCACCGCCAAGGTCGGAGATGTGCAGGGCCATGACCTCGCGCACTCGCCGCGCCCAGTAGGTTCGGCCGTCGAGGCCGGGGAGCAGGTTGCGCCCGTTGGTGACGCGGGTGCGCTCGGTCGGTACCGGCATAACGACTGACGAGGGCAGATCATTCCTCACGGCAGCGCATCCGGCTTTGCGGCCTCGTCGATCTCGCTCTCCAGAGTGGCCTCCTCGAAGCCGATGATGCCTGCCCTCTGGCTTCGGGCGAGTCTCTGGATGCCCTCTTCCCGGCTCTGCACGGCCCGAAGGAAGTCGCCGACCGTCATCCCGTCCCGGAAGATGCCCGACCCGACCTTGGACCTGATGCGGATTACATCGGCCGGCGTCACGCCGGACGTCTTGAAGCCTCCGTCGTCCTGCGGCGCAGGCGGGGCCGGTGGGGGTGGCGTCTTACGGGTATAGGCCTGCCTTTTATGACGCATATTTGCTCCGATATTACCCTGTCGGAGCGTATTATAACGTAGCGCGCTATCTAAGCCTATGAAATCGTGGGACTTTTCGGGTTAGCCGGGGACCCACGATACCGCCCTGATACGGTGGCTTCTGTCCCAACGGCACAAAAATAAACCCTTGGGGAAATTAGCCGCGACAGTAGAAAGATCGGCTCAACTGCCCTAGGACTAATGCGGAATGGGGAGCAACAAAGTGAGCCAGTCTCAAAACCGTTTGCCGCTGAAGAAAATCAGCTTTGGCAAAGTTGACGCGCGCTACGAGGTGAATACTCGGGACCCGGCCGATATCCAACATTTCCGCAGCTCCTTCTTAGAACCTGCCGGTATCGCTGTGGACGAATTCAAGAAAGGCAACCAATTTTTCGTCCACGGGGTCAAAGGCGCGGGAAAGACCGCCTTTTTAAGGTATCTTCAGCTTCTTGCGGAGGAGGAGGGTTCATTTACACGGTTTACTTCTTTCGCAACGGAAATTTCCGATAACGAAAGGGATAAAATATACAACCTGTCTGGCATAGAGACTTTTGAACAAGGTGAGATTGAAGAAAAGCGGACAGCAGTTGACGTTTGGCTAATATTTATATTTCGAATATTGGCAAAATTAATCGAAGAGAATCGCTCGGTATTCACCTCACACAAGAATATTACCACTTTCTGCTCGCTAATAAGAAAGTTTTATGATGGGCACGAGGGAAAGAAACTGCTTAATTGGCTGACTGAAACGCTAAAAACTGGAAAATATAAAGTCAAATCCAAGCACCTTGAAGCCGACCTGAAGGGATCTTCTGGGGAAGAAGACAAGGAACTGCCCGTTAGCTACATTATAGAGCAAGCGTTTCGTCTTTTGAAAGAGTTGGGCTGGGAAGGAAGAAAAGGTATATACATATTTTTTGATGAACTAAACATCTCTTTCTCATCTAAGGTTACGCACAAACGCGACATCGTGATTATAAGAGATTTAATTATCGCAATTGATAGAATCAATTCATTTTTCATTGAAGAGCATAAGCCAATCTACGTACTTGCGGCGGTTCGGTCAGAGGTCTTAAACGCGCTGAATGCGCCTACTCACGAGGTCAATAAGATTCTCACTGGTCGAGGGCAGGAATTGCGCTGGTTCGCCAAAACCGCCGGCTCCAATTGGCCCATAGCGCGCCTTTTCGAGAAGAAAGTTCGCGCCTCTGAAAAGATAGAGAAAAGCAAGGAATCTGCCGACGTATTTGATGCCTACTTTCGTAGAGATGTTTTTGGGCTGTCACCGCAGAGTTTCCTAATTGAAGCTACCTGGTGTAACCCGCGTGACGTAGTCCATCTTTTCGGTCATGCAGTGAAATATGCAACTCCGCATGACATGTATTTTGATGGAACAGTTATTTCTCGCGTACTTCCAGAGTACAGCTCGTCTTCATGGCAGGAAAAGGCGGAGGAACTCAGTGTTGAGTATGCCATGCAGGAGATACAGGCTCTCAAGAAGGGTTTGATGAACTTTAGAAGACATTTCAAGGTAAGGCATTTTGAGACTAACTTTAGGATGAGAGCCGAAACTGACGCTACAATGAAGATGATGTTGACGAAATTTGACTTGAACAAGATTATGGAGGATCTTTTTAGAATCGGTGTACTTGGCCAATCGTCGAAGGAACCAGACGAAAAGGGAAATTCGTTTGCCCAGCACTGGGTGTACCGGGGCGACAATACATTCGATCCTATGGCTTGGCTTATAGTTCACAAAGCACTATGGCCAGAGTTGCGGCTTGGTCGGATGGGATGATCCTCGCCATCCACCGGACCGGCCATCTGCGAATGTGCCCCAAGATCGATGGCGGAGATGGAAGGCAGCGCCACGGCGGTCTGTCCGATATTGTTCAGACGTCGTCACACTAGCCGATCCAGATGGCTGATAATGAAGATGATCGCCTGCTGTACGAAGATCGGAATGATTACACGGCGACAGTAATCGGCTGCTACGACCCAGCGTCGCTTCGCCTTCGATATGCGTTTTTGCTTCTTGGGGGTTTTCATCGGCATAGCTCCACATTGTTGTTTCAATGAGAACTTTCGTGCCGATTTCTTATATAGGCGCTCGAATGGCGGGGCCTGCAAGGCCACCCCTAACGGAAATTTAAAGAATCTTGGCACTTCTTTTAAAAATTGTTGGCTAACAAATTGATATTGCTCGATAATTCACGTGAGAAAGGCTTGCCATACGCGTGAATCTTGTGGATAACTCAGAATCAGCCCGAGCAAGAGGCCGCCAGCCGTCGCCGGTTTAACGCCCGCCCTTTTACGCCGCCGACGGTCCGAAGGCGCTGGTAGGGCTGGCAGGCGGCGCCACGGTCCAGCGGCGCGCCGCCTGCGGCGGCCAGCCGCAGGATACCGGGAAGGGGTTAAGGGCTGCGGGCGTTAAGCTTCTTACCGCCTTACCGCCTTTAGCCTCTCCACAAGGGGCTAAAGGCGTTAAAGGGGCTAAAGAAGGTAAGAATATTTGTCCGGAGTAATTCTTACCCCCTTCCGGCCCTAAACAGGAAGCTCCTCCTGCCTCCCCGGCAGAAAGCACCACCAGCGCCCACCGCTTCCGGCTTCCTTCTCTGAAATCACCCCGGTCGCTTTCTTGGCGTTCTTCAGTGTGCCGGTCGATATCCCTTCGTTGGTAGCCGCCGCATCCAGCTCCGCCGAGAGCATCCGGCCGCCCTTCAGGGTTCGCCGCAGAAACGCCTTGGCATCGTCCACGGCCGATGGTCGCCGGCCCAGCTTCGACTGTTCCCGGAAACCGATGGCGGCGTCGGCGCTGATGCTGAGCTGCTCGTCCCACTCGATGGCCGGTGCGAATATTCCGTTGCCGATGTCTTGCGAAACAACCCGAAAGGCCAGCGACTGGTCCGCGCCGTCAGGACCGATGTTGTTCTTCGCCACTGTAAGCAGCCGCCTGCCGGTCTCGGCCTTCTCGACCTTGCCGTCTTCGCCCTCAACCTCGACCATCTCCTTGGTCACGATGCAGGCCAGCCGGGCGGCCGCCACAAATGCGCCGCTTCCGGTCACGCTGCCTATAGCCTCGCGCCCGCCTGCCTTGATCAGATGCGAGACGCAGACCACAGCAACACGGTGTCGCTCGGCAAGCTTCTGGACCGGCGCCAGCACACCGCGAACGTCGGAGTTTCGGTTGCTGTCGATCTTGCCGCCGAGATAGGCCGATATCGGGTCGATGATCACCAGCCGGTAGTCGTCGCGCTGCCCGAGCGTGCGGTCGAGCATGTCCACATCGGTGCTGAGGTCGAAGCCGCGCTCGCCTGTCCTTGTCTTCACAGCATCGAGCACATCGACCATTTCCGCGTCGCCACCGGCAGCAAGATATCGCGGCTTGAGGGTGTCGCTGACGTCGTCCTCAGCCGAAAGGACAAGTGTCCGTCCCTGCTGCGCAAAACCCTCGCCAAAGGGCCACTCGCCGCCTTTGCTCACCGTTGCCGCCAAGAGCATTGTCAGCTGGGACTTGCCAAGACCCGGGTGGCCGGCCAGCAGCGACAGCTTACCTATGGCGAACCTGCCCGGCCACAGCCACTCGACCTGGGTTACTGGAACTTCGGACAGGCGGGTCAGGCGCGGCGCATCTCCGTTCTTGATCGATTTCGGTGGCTGCCCAAGGCGCATTCCGGCAGTGATGTTGCGAAGCCACTGGGCATCGAAGTCAGCATCACTCTTGTCGCGCCTGTGCCATGCCTGTCGGGCGCGATGCTCGGCATTGTCGATATCAACGGGAATCTCAGATGCCCATCGCCCGACATCGCGCGCGACGCCCATCAGCGTGTCGTCGGCCTTGTGGTTTTCAGCATTCTCAAGCCGTTCAAGGGCGATGGCAAACCATGGCTCGAAGTCGCTGGTTTGCACTGTTGCGTGTGCGGCCGTTGACGGACCTGCCGTGAATAGGTTGGACAGTTGGCTGGCCGTTATCGCGTTCTTGTCGGCCCACGCAATGAACTCGCTGGTGGTCATGATCATGCCACTCTTCTTCACGCAGTACCGGTCGGTCTCGTCGCCGCCGAAGTAGGGCATGTTGAGCCAGCTTGTGCTCGTTGTTGCCTTGTCCTGCGGGCAGCCAGCAACAACCTGCTTGGGGAATATCTCGGTGTCGTCAGGAAGGTCCAGCCGACGAAGGGCACCGCGCAGCGCTCGCTGTATGTCGGCGGCCGGGACAGGCGCGGCCATGAAAAGGAACAGATGTGCACCGCCCGACTTCGACCGACACACACAGAGAGGCAGCCTCTCCCTCTCGACTGCGTCGAAGATTGCCGCCAGATCGGCCTGGCGGTCGTCGTGGTCGATTGCGCCCCAGATGCAGGTGCCGTCGTCCCGCACCGGCGAGACGCCAAGCGACCGCTCGCCGTCGAGATGCTGGCGCCAGAACTCAATGGTCGGTCCAATCGGCACGGTTTTCGCGGTCTTCCTGATTTCAACTTTGCCGCCGTTCGTCGGCTTGTCTGCCGCCGAGTGGTCGTAGGTTCCGGTATGGCTGGATGCGCCGCCCAGTAGCGCTTGCATCACAGCTGCATGAGAGATCGGCATCGTGGCAATATTCATTCTGCCTGCTCCGAATCCCGCCTGACGGTCTCGCATCTCGCGCGAAATAGGCGATAGTTCCACTCGCCGCGCTCGGTCCGGCCGAATGCGACGAACAGCTGCTCCATGCAGTGGGCGTGGAACTTGCGATAGCGGAATGCGTCTCGCAGGGGCATGACCACGTTGCCGTGCCCCACCAGACCTATCTCGCAGATGGCGCGGCGGCCGGTACCTCGCAGCCTAACCGTCTCCACGTCGGGAAGGTCTAGTTCGTGGTCATATGCCGCGTCATGGTAACGCTTCCCGACATCAGGCCGGATGCCAAAAAAGTGCTCGGCCGCACTAAGCCGCGCCGCAGCACGGCCAATGGTCTTCCGATCGCGCGCCATCAGCGCGATCCACCCTGCTGCGCCGCCGTTGCCTTCCGCTTCAGCATTGCAGCGCTGCGCGCGGCGACCTCGGCCGCGCGCCCGGTCGGGTTCTGCATGGCCAGCTTCCACTCGCGCTCGGCCTCCGCGGTAATCAGAACTTTCGACCCCGGCCGAAAGGTCTTCGGCCCTAATCCCTGTGCCATCAGTTTATGAAAAAGCGTGGCGGACATGCTGTTTCTCAGGCAGAACTCGTATATAGTGTATGAACTCTTCTCCAGAAGCGCCATCTTCAGCGCGTCTATCTTTCTATCCATTGCTTCCTGCATAGCCTTGCTCCTGTTTACTCACAGGGGCTAAGATTAACCTGTGCGGTCCGCCGCGTATAAGGGTTAAAAAATCAGGGGTTATTTACCGCTAATGATGTTCTCGACCGCGTCCGCCGAGATCTTGAATCTGGCTGCCACGTTTTCGATTGCTGTAGGTCGCCAGCCGCCTCTTTGCTTGGGCAGCGCGGTCTTCAGTCGGGCTACCTCGTCTCGAACCAGCTTCTTCACGAGGATTGCCCTCAGTTTCTTATTGTCCTCGTATCTCACGCTGCTACGAGGCCTGCCCTTTTGGCCGCCTTCAAGCAGGTCGGCGATGTACTCGCGATCCTGCATCGTCAACGGTATTCCGTTTCGCAGCGCCGCAATGTGGAGTTCCCGATCTTTTAGTAGTGGTGAAAGGCTTTCTATGTGGGACGGCGCTTCGGCCGGGAGGCACCGGGCTTCCATCAAATATCCATCTTGAACATAAGTCGCGGGAGGTTTTTTGCTCACGACGCCCCCTTCTGCGGCTCGCTGATGGAAACCACATTAGTTTCGGTAGTCAGGCCGAAGCGCGGAGCATAGCTGCGGATCATTTCGTCGCGATAATCTTCGGTCAAATGGCCGTAATGCTTCTCCACCATCCGGGTGTCGGCATGGCCTAGGTTCTCTGCCACCATCATCAAGGGCATGCCAGCCATTACCGCCAGCGAGGCCCATGTGTGCCTCAACTGGTGGAAGCCCACGGCCGGCACGATCTTCGCAGCCACGCATGCCGCAAGCATGGGCCGCGCCTGATGCGACTTGCCCCACCCCTCCCCGTCGGCCCGGCGAAACACAAGCTGGTCGCCGGGCCTGCCGGCAGCGAGCGCCTGGAAGAATGCTGTGCCTTCCTCTGTCAGTCTTACGTCGCGCGGCTTGCCGCTCTTCGACTCCCTCACTGCTAGCCGCCCTCGACCGATGTCAGCCACCGTCAGCCGGCAAAGTTCCCCGTATCGGCAGCCGGTCATAAGCGCTGCCTTGACCAGATCGCGAAAGCCTGACTCGGCGCCGGCAGCGTTGATGAGGCGCTGCGCCTCGGCGACCGAAAGATGTCCGGGCCGCGAAACGTCGACCATACCGAACGGCTCAAGCAAGCGCCACGCGCGGTCGTCTATGTCGGAATGCCTGCGGCACACTCGGTTCAACGCCGCCTTCAAAATAGTGACGGTGCGATTGACGGTGGCGCGGCGTGCTCGCAGCTCGTCCGGTGTTGCCGGCGCAGCGCGGTACCGCTGTTCCTTTCCCGGTCGGGTTCGCAGCCGCGCCGGGGCGGCTGCGAGCCGGTCGCGCCAGGCCTCAAGCCTCGCCAGCGTGAGGTCAACGACCTTCAAAGAGCCCAGCTCGGGCAGAATGAAAACTCGCGCCCGGCGCTCGGCCTCCTCGCCGGTCTTACGCTCGGCTCTAAGAAATCTGATGTAGTCCTCGACGGCCTCTGCAACGGTGACGGACGAAGCAACCACCTGTGGGGCAGTCGCCTGCGCGGCCGCAGCATGGGCGGCGCGCTGCGCATCGGCGAACGAAAGAACACCCTTGCCGTCACCGTCCTGATAGTCGTCCGCGAGACCGAGGCTATTTTTCAGGTAGCCGCTTCTTGTGTCGGCAGTCTTGCCCACATAGCGCCGCGCCATCCACACGCCCGGCATTCCGGGCTTTCGCCTGCGGTAGCCCAAATGGAGCTTTCCAGGCACCAGTGTGCGCCAGTGAACGGTCTCGCCGCTGGATAGCCGCTCGCGCGCCGTTCTGGTCTCCAACTTGGCATCTCTTACTGTCTTTGCCATCAAAATCCCCTGTGTCCGCCCACCGATCCGGGCTAACATAGGGTAATATGCGGGGCAAGCATGCGCTAGGCCCTGCGGGACCGCGCAAGAAAATAATTAAGTCTTTTCATTACGATGCTTGGTCCGGCGCATTCCCGGGCGGTCCCGTAGCACCTCCGGACTGGCCCCTTTCACGGCGGTAACAGGGGTTCGATTCCCCTTGGGCGTACCAGCATTTCAACTTGGCATATATCTATCGCCAGCGTGATGCTGCGCAAGCTTTGCTGGACCCGCCACTCTGATAGAGATGTCGGCAAGAAGAGGCGAAGACGACTGAGGACTACGTCGAAGGCTGTCTACGCCCGCAGTCCCCTCGCCTCGCCGCCGCGCTTGCGCGGAACCATCATGTCCCTGGCAAGCAGGCCGCTCACCCGGCAAAAGGCCATGAAGGCCCGCCATGCGTCTTCGGTCTCGACGATGTCCACCGTGGCGCCAAAACAGGCATTGAACGCGGCCTGGTAGGTTGGTCCCTTCCGGCGAACCGGCCACGTTTGCAGGAAATCGAGCGCCTGCTCGACACTGTAGATTTCCTCGACCGGCTGGCCGGGCACAGGCGCGATCCGCACCGGCACCTCGAATTGCAGTCTGTCCATTCGATCTCTCCCGAACCGACCCCCGCAGCAGCGCCGTTCGTCGCAAAAAATTGCCGTGGCGGCTAACGCTTGGGCCGACTTCTCGCCTAGAAATGTGTCGTCACTGCGGTAGTCAGATGAACCCGGCGGAAGCATGAGCCGCTGCAGGCAAGGAGAATGCTCCCTGGGCATGAATATCGCCGGTCTTCGGCCGTCGCCGGCAGTTCGTCCTTGAACCTTGCGCTTTCCAGTGCCAAATCTGGGAGGATTTCTCTCGCGGGGCTCATCCAGGCCTCGCATCCCTGCAAGACGGACAAAAATGGTCACCTATCTCGACGCCGCCACGGCACCGCTCAGAAACACCGGCCAGATCCGTCTTTACGACGAGGAAGGTTTTGTCGGCATGCGCAAGGCTTGCGATCTCACCGCGCGCTGCCTCGACGAACTGGTACCGATGGTGGCGCCCGGCGTCACCACTGAAGCGATTGATCGCTTCGTCTTCGAGTTCGGGATGGACCATGGCGCGCTTCCGGCGACGCTCAACTACCGTGGCTACACGAAATCATCCTGCACCTCGATCAACCACGTCGTCTGTCACGGCATACCCGACAGCAAGCCGTTGAAGGATGGCGACATCGTCAATATCGACGTCACCTATATCCTCGACGGCTGGCATGGCGACTCCTCGCGCATGTATCCGGTGGGTATGATCAAGCGTGCCGCGGAGCGGCTGCTCGAAGTCACGTATGAGTGCCTGATGCGCGGCATCGCGGCAATCAAGCCGGGCGCCCGAACCGGCGCCATTGGCGCCGCCATCCAGACCTATGCCGAAGCCGAGCGTTGCTCGGTGGTGCGCGATTTCTGCGGCCACGGGGTTGGCCGGCTGTTTCACGACGCGCCGAATATCCTGCATTACGGCAGCGCCAGCGAAGGCGTCGAGATGCGGCCGGGCATGATCTTCACCGTCGAGCCGATGATCAATCTCGGCCGGCCGCATGTGAAAGTGCTGTCGGACGGCTGGACCGCGGTGACGCGCGACCGTTCGCTGTCGGCGCAGTACGAGCACACGATCGGCGTCACCGAGACCGGCTGCGAGATCTTCACGCTGTCGCCAAAAAACCTCGACCGCCCCGGCCTGCGGGCCTAGTGTCTGGCAGATCGGGCGTTACCTTGCCCGTCAAATGCTGGGTGGGGCAGCCATGAACGGTGACGACGACGAGCGGGCCTTCTTTCCCGAAAGGCCAGTGCGATCGCCCGCGAAGGCGGTGGCCGCCGACAAGCCGCATTATCTCGGCCATCGCGACCGCCTGCGCGAGCGCTTCGCCGCCGGTACCAACACCCTCCCCGACTACGAACTGCTCGAGCTTTTATTGTTTCGGCTGATCCCGCGCGCCGACACCAAGCCTGTCGCCAAGGCATTGCTGGCACGCTTCGGTACATTGGCCGAGGTCCTCGGTGCGCCCGTCGAGCGCCTGCAGGAGGTGAAGGGCATCGGCCCGGCGGTGGCGCTCGACCTCAAGGTGGTTGCGGCAACGGCGCAGCGCATGGCGCGCGGCGAGATCGCCGGCCGCGAGCTGTTGTCGACCTGGACGCAGGTTCTCGAATACTGCCGGTCGGTGATGGCCTTCGAGGAGCGCGAGCAGTTCCGCATCCTGTTCCTCGACAAGAAAAACGCGCTGATCGCCGACGAAGTCCAGCAGGTCGGCACCGTCGACCACACACCGGTCTATCCGCGCGAGGTGGTCAGGCGCGCCTTGGAGCTCTCCGCCACGGCGATCATTCTGGCGCATAACCATCCGTCGGGAGACCCGACGCCGTCGCGCGCCGACATCGAGATGACCAAGCTGATCATAGAGACGGCCAAACCGCTTGGCATTGCCGTTCACGACCACATCATCATCGGCAGGAAAGGCCACTCCAGCATGAAGGGCCTGCTGCTGATCTGAGGTTTGGCGTTGTTTTCAGCTTTGTCCGCTGTGCGCCTATGGACCGCAACGTGAAGGCGGTCGGCTCGATAAACTCTGGCGCCGAGGCTCAGCTGGCCGTGCGCAGGCGTCGCGATCGGACAAAGGTCTTAAGTCCCTCGGAATCGAACGCGTGGCCGAAGGCATAACCCTGCAATATGTCGCAGCCCAGGCCCTTGAGTAGCCGTGCATGCTGCATCGTCTCGACGCCTTCCGCCACGACCTCGATACCCAGCGACTTGCCG
The DNA here is from genome assembly GCF_040320095.1 of Mesorhizobium sp. M0800. NCBI lineage: Bacteria > Pseudomonadati > Pseudomonadota > Alphaproteobacteria > Hyphomicrobiales > Phyllobacteriaceae > Mesorhizobium > Mesorhizobium sp. M0800. The sequence continues at coordinate 312,611 of NZ_JAMYOZ010000003.1, read as the reverse complement.
ATTTCAATGATCGACGAGACAACCTGCCTTCTCTGCGGAGATTTGACGATTGGGGTGACGAGCTGCCGATCTATCTTCAGCCGGCGCGGCTGCAACTTCAGCAAACTGACCATCGAAGCGTAGCCGGTACCAAAATCGTCTATTTCGACGTCAATCCCCAGCTCTTTTATCTGCTCGATATTCCAGGTGACAAGGTCGTCGTTCTCGTCCAGGAAAATCGACTCAACAAGCTCGAACGAAACTGTTCCTTTCTTGATATTTTGTTCTCGCAGGCTCTTGATGAGCTCCTCGTCTTGAAGGCGCCTGGCCGAGACATTGACCGACACCCGCGGAATGTTAAGTTTTGCAGCGGACCACTCTTCGAAATCCGAAAGCGATTGCTTCAATATGGCTTGGTCGATGATCGAGACGACGTTCAGTTCTTCTGCAATCCTCAGGAAGATGTCGGGCGCCAAAATACCCTTTATTGGATGTTTCCACCTCGCCAGCGCCTCAACTCCAACGATTTCGAGCGTCTTTGCGTCAAATTGGGGCTGGTAGAAGGGGATGAACTCGTTGCGCTCGAGGCCGCCGAGAATTTCGTCGGCAATCCGCTTAGTATCGACGATTTCGCTTTGCATCGCGTCGGTGAAGAATTCGTATCGATTGCGGCCCCGCCCCTTTGCTCGGTAAAGCGCGATATCGGCGTTCACCAGCAGGTGTTTGGCTTCGACATCTTTTGCGTTATCGACAGCGATTCCCACGCTGACACCAAAACGGCATCGATGACCCTGATAGTAGACGGGTTCGCGCATCTGGCTGATGATGCGGTCGGCGAGCAGCGCCAGTTGCTTGGTATCGTCGCGCACCACGCACAGAACGATGAATTCGTCTCCCCCGATACGGGCGACGAATCCCTCGTCGCCGACCTTCGACCTGAGCACGGTTGACGCGTGAACCAACATCGCGTCACCGGCGGCGTGACCCAGCGTATCGTTGATGTGCTTGAACCGATCCAGATCTATGTGAAGCAGTGCCGCGTGCCCGCCTGAGCGCCTGGCGTTTGCCGCGTAATGTTCCAGTACCTGGTCGAGGTAACGCCGGTTGGGCAAGCCGGTCAGCGAATCATGAAGCGCGATGTGCTCTATGCGCGCTTTGGCCGACTCGAGTTCTGCATTTTTCGACTCGGACAGCTGTTTTGCACGAACCAGATCCTTGTTCAGCAGGACGTCGGCAGTCACGTCCCATTCCGCGCCGATCATTTTTGGGGTGTCGTTTGCGACCCGGTAAAGGATCGCCTTGGACCGGACATGACGGATCTCGCCATCCTGACGCACAATCCGGTACTCCGATAAATATGGTCGTCCGCTGGCCACCGCCCTGTCGAAGTCCGCGTTGGCGCCAGCCAAATCATCTGGGTGGATTGCTCCCGCCCAGTCTGGGTAGCCCCGGTGCTCGCCGGTTGGTTTGCCATATATTTCGTTGACGCGATCATCCCACGTAAGCTCGTTGGTCGCGAGATCGTGTTCCCAAACCCCAATAGCCGAAGCTTCCAGAGCGAGTTCAAGGCGTCGTGACAATCGGCGCAATTCCGCATAATTGCGCTGTCTTTCGCCAATCAGGCGGCCTGTGACCAGGAAAGGGAACACAACCAAGGCTCCGGCCGTCGCCATGATCGCGCGCAACAACCATGCGTTGCTTGGCGTCGAAGGCCAGCCATTTTTGGGAATGGCCGCGAGCTGCCACGAGCCGGAAGGAAGCAAAACGTCAGCCGTCACCGGATCTCTTTTGCTGATCTCCTCATTGCCGTAGAATTGACCACCTTGGTGACCGAGGGCGTCCCTGCCGATCAGCGCTACGTCGATCCCGAGATCGTCGTCAAGCAAGCCGCTCGCTCTGTAAAGGCGCTGCACGTCGACAACGGCGGAAATGATACCCCAGAACCTTTCCGTATTGCCAGCGCTCGGCACGAAGACCGGAAAGCGGCCGATGAAGCCTTGTCCTCCCTGTTTCAGGTCGACGGGACCGGCAAGCACCAGCTTGCGTTCGTCTCGCGCCCTTAGCGCAGCCGCACGCTGCCGCTCGTTCTTGCGGTAGTCCAGACCCATCGCCTGCTCGTTACCCTCCATCGGATACATAAGGGAAACGACCAGATCGGGCGCGCCGGCAATATCGTTCAATTGCGAGTCGGCGCCAAACAGATTGCTCGCGAGCGAGGCGAAGCGTTGCTGTCCCATATAGGGCTCGGTCACGACCGCGGCGACCAGTCCACGCACGAGCTGGAGGTTTCCATTGATATTGCCTTCGAGCTTGGCGCGGATGAGATTGACCTTGGTCAGCACGTCCGCACGGACGGCCTGGTCCGAGACGATTTTGTTCTGGTGCTCCGCGAACGCTGCGCTGACAAGGATGACGACAAACGCGATCGCCGCCGGAATATTTGCCGACGAAAAGACGGCCTCCTTGATGCCGTTGAACCTAGCGCGGAAAAAAGCCAATAGGCGATTCCTCAAGTGCCATTTTCAGGTTCTCGGGGTCGACCCGATGAGGAACATTAGCTTTCAATGTTTAATTTGACCTTCATACTCCTGAGAAATTTCATTTTCCGACGGCTGACGCCGGCTGCGATACCGACAGCGATGCTGAAGACGGGCTGCACGATGCGGACCAACATGAAACGCCAGCTAGATCAGCCTTGCTCGGAAGATCGAGGCGCACGAGCGCCATTGCACATTTCGACGCTCCGACCCGAGTACGTCAGAGCATTGACCTTGGACTAGTGGCCCTCAATCGCCTTGGGAGACACAAGGTATGGTATCTTGCCGACGCTGCGCTTCGTCGCGCCAATGGAATAAGCCATCGGTATCTTGGGAGAGTTCTCGGGTAGGCCGTACATATCCTTGCCGGCCCGCACGGCAAATGAAAAGTGCTGCCACGAAACCGTGTCATGCTCATTGAGAAAATCGAGCGTCAGACCAGCTGAAATTAGCGCATTCACCACGTCACTGATCGGGTGGATCCACTCATAATAGCGAGGATGCTTCAAGATGCGGTCATCGCCGGTGTAGGTCAGTTCCTCGTTCCAGGCGAGCGGCCGAGCTATCGGCGTTCGCCAGTCGTGCTTCAATTCCAGGGCCGCGGCCTTTCGATCGCACTGAAACATCAATGGATGGCCCTCGGCCATGTAGAGGCGGCCGCCGGGTCGCAGGAGATCGGCAACCACCCGCGCCCAACGGAACACGTCGTCCAGCCAGTTTACCGAGCCCCAAGTAACGTAAGCGATGTCAAAGGTCCGGCCGAGCGCTTCCACCGCCTCGAACAGTGGCGCTTCCACGAAGCGCACGTCGGTGCCTGCCTTCGCAGCAAAATCCCGCGCCGCCACGATCGCCGTCGGTGAAAAGTCGAGCCCGGTCACGCTGCCTGCGCCGAGATTCTTCAGGCTGATCGTGTCAAGACCGATGTGACACTGCAGGTGGACGATATCCTTGCCGGCGATATCGCCGAGCTCGCGTGTTTCCAGCTCATAGAGATTGGATCCGCCGGCCAGCACATTCTCGATGTGGTAGCTGCCCGTTGTGTCGGTCGAGTGCAGTTCGGCCCGATCATCCCAATTAAGGCGGTTCGCGCCCAGAAAGCGTTCCAAATTCCCCCCACCCCTGACTGACGCATGGTAAACAAGTCGTTAAAGCACCTTTGCAGCGAAAGTAGCGCGCGTCAATCCGGACCGGCGGCAGTGCGCCGCCGCTCGCGAAAGCATCAGCCCCGGGAAGGCTTGCTGCTGATCAAAAGCTTCTGGCGCGGTCGCCGCGCCCGGCGACAAGACCCCGCAGGCGCTCCCGGACTCCGCCGTCGTGGTCTGTATGTGGATTAGTCGGTTCCTCAGCCCGGCACAGCCACCATCGCGATATTTCTGGAGAGCTCGTTTGTGGGGGCAACTGCGTCTGCCGTGCCGCTCGTGAGTGCTCGGTAGAGTGCCACATAATCGCTGCACATGCGCTCGACCGTGAACCGCTTCTCGAACGTCTGCCGCACTCGTGCGCGATCGAGGCTGTCTATGCGCCGGAGCGCGCCCACGGCTTCCTCCACCGTATCCACGATCCATCCGGACACACCGTCATCGATGATCTCCGGGACGGCGCCACGCCGGAACGCAACCACCGGCGTACCGCAGGCCATTGCTTCGATCGTTACGAGCCCGAAGGGTTCCGGCCAGTCGATCGGAAACAAAAGCGCTATCGCATTGCCCAGAAAATCCGCCTTTTGCCGCTCATCGATCTCGCCAATGAACTCCACGTTCGAATGCCGCAGCACTTGCGGCTCGACCCTTTCCTTCCAGAACGACTGGTCCACCTTGTCGATCTTGGCGGCGATCTTCAGGGGAAACCCGGCCCGCGCTGCTATTTCTATGGCCGCTTCCGGCCCCTTTTCCGGCGAGATGCGACCGAGAAACGCAAGATAGCCAGAGGTGTTCGGGTGGAATGGTAGAAGATCGCGGGGCAGGCCGTGATGCACGGTTCCAACCCAATTGACGGGCGGCATGGGCCGGCGCTGGTCGAAGGAGATCGAGACCAGGGGAACGTCGTCGAACATCGCATAAAGCTGCGCCAGATCGGGCAGGTCGAGCCTGCCGTGAAGCGTGGTAACCGTTCGTCTGGCAAAATCCCGAATTATGGGGAAGTGCAGGACATCGACGTGGAAATGTAAAACGTCGAATTCATCGGCTCGCCGGCGCACCCGTTCAAGCATCATAACATGGTGCGGACCACCGTCCTGGACCCTGGGGTTCAGGCGCAGCGCGACGTCGCAACATCGCACCAGCTCGGCTGAGGTACGAGAATCGGCGCTGGCGAACAGCGTCACCTCGTGGCCCTGTCGGACAAGTTCTTCGGTCAGATACGAAACAATTCGCTCGGTTCCACCGTAGGTTCGGGGCGGCACGGATTCGGTTAGCGGTGCGATCTGGGCTATTTTCATTTAGAAATCTTTTCGGCGGCGACCGCCGTCTTTCAAACAAGCTTCGGCGGCAACCAAGACAAGCGAGAGCTTCCAGTTGCGAAGTATTCTATGCAGAGCGTATTTATAGTTGTGCCGTCCGTGCTCCTCCCGTGCAATCAGGTTTCCCTTATTCAACTCCTCTGCATCCAAGAACTGCGATCCATGAGAAATGTTTCACCGGCTCGATAAAAAGACAGAATGAGCTACGCGCCGCCGCCCCGCCGCCCCCTGACAGGCAGCTTTGGATCGCTCGATCACCACCAATTGATCCAGGCGTGCCGGTGCCGAATGGAACATAAAGCCCGGAATTCAGTTAGATAGCTGGATTTGGCTGGAGTACCGCCAGATGCGGAATTCCAGCCGGGCAGGGCACTACCGTGACACGGAGTGAGCGGCTTCGGGCGCATCTCACCGAACTCAGGCACCACCTTGCCGAACTCAGGAGCCATAAACGCTCCTTATGGAGGATGCCATGAACCAGTGGACAAACGCCAGGCTCTGTGACGTAGCCAACCTGATCCTTGGGGCAATTCTGTTCTTCTCTCCCTGGATCTTCGCATTTGCGGCAGGCCCGCAGACGCAGAACGCCCTCGGCAGCGGAATCTTGATCGTCGTGCTTTCGGTTGCCGCCCTCGCAGCATTTGCCGTGTGGGAAGAGTGGGTGAACCTGGTCGTCGGACTGTGGGTTCTCGCATCGCCTTGGGTGCTTGGATTCCAGGCGACCACGGCGATGACCGTGCATGTCGTGATCGGCATTCTGGTCGCCGTGCTGGCGGCGATCGAGCTCTGGATGATGTATCAGAACCCGCCGACCCAGTCCGCCGCCTAACAGGCGCAGCCAGCCAGCGCCCTTTTTTGGGCCTGACGGATCTATCGGTCGTCTGCCGGTCTCTCGGCAACAGCCGCCGGAGGCCGGGCAGGCGGCGTTTGTTTGGACGAGAATAGGAAGGATGGCGCATTATGGTCGGTGACAATCCGCGTTCGACGGCCAGGATTGCGGGACATCCTATTCATCCGATGCTCGTGCCATTTCCGATCGCCTGCTTCGTCGGCACCCTGCTGACGGATCTAGCCTATTGGCGAACAGCGGAGATGATGTGGGCTGACTTCTCCGCTTGGCTGGTTACCGTCGGCGTGATCATGGGCTGCCTAGCAGCGATCGCGGGGCTGATCGATTTCCTGGCCAATCCGCTGATAAGGGCACAGCCCCCCGCCTGGCCGCACGTGCTCGGCAATCTTCTGGCGCTGGCGTTATCCATCATCAACATGCTCGTGCACACCCGCGATGCATGGACCTCCATCGTTCCTACCGGCTTGATCCTCTCGGCGGTTGTCGTGCTCATCCTCATCTTCACTGGTTGGCTGGGCTGGTCCATGGTGTACCGGCATCACGTCGGAGTGGCGGATTGATGCGCATAGCAAGCTCCATCGGTCAGACCAGGCGCATCGCGGTGTCCGTCCTCGTTTGCACTGCGGCGATCACTCTTGCAGCGTGCAGCGGCAACGACCCGGAGCCCAGCAGTCAGATAGGGCCGAATCCAAACCTGCCGGAGCCGATCCAATATTTCTTCCCGCCCATGCATCTCGCTTCCGTGGTCGGATGGAAGAACGACGAAAAGCCGACCGTCGCGCAGGGGCTGCAGATCCAGGCTTATGCCCACGGCTTGCAGCATCCGCGGTCGCTTTACGTGCTGCCCAATGGCGACGTCCTGGTGGTCGAGTCCAAGGCGCCGGGTGGCGAACCGATCAAACGGCCCAAGGATTTGGTGATGGGCTGGATCGAATCCTGGGTCACCTCGGGCGGCGACAGCGGCCCAAGCAACCGCATTACGCTGCTGCGCGACACCGATGGCGATGGCAAGCCGGAGCTGACCAGCGTATTCCTCGACCACCTGAGCTCCCCCTTTGGCGTGGCGCTGGTGGGAAGCGATCTCTACGTCGCCAATACCGACTCCATCGTCCGCTATCCCTACAACACCAGTGACACAAAGATCACCGCGCCCGGGACGCCGCTAACCGCCCTGCCCGGCGGCCCGATCGACCACCATTGGACGAAGAGCCTGGTGGCAAGCCCCGACGGTTCGCTGCTCTATGTCGGCATCGGCTCGAACAGCAACGTCGCCGAAAACGGCATCGAGGCGGAGAAGAACCGCGCCGCCATCTGGCAGGTAGACAGGGCCACCGGCCGGTCGCGCATTTTCGCCAGCGGTTTGCGCAATCCAAACGGCCTGAGCTGGGAGCCGCAGACCGGGGCGCTCTGGGCAGTGATCAATGAGCGCGACGAGCTCGGCCCCAATCTCGTGCCGGATTATCTGACCTCGGTAAAGGATGGCGGCTTCTACGGATGGCCATACAGCTATTACGGCCAGCATCTCGATCCCCGTGTCATGCCCCAACGTCCGGACCTGGTCGCAAAAGCGATCGTTCCGGATTATGCACTGAGTTCCCACGTCGCCCCTCTGGGACTGGCCTTCTATACGGCAACCAGCCTTCCCGAGGCATATCGTGGCGGCGCCTTCGTTGGCGAGCATGGCAGCTGGAACCGCACGCGCTTCAATGGCTACAAGGTAGTGTTCGTACCATTCAGCGGCGGCCGTCCGAGCGGCGTCGCTACCGACGTGGTGACTGACTTCCTGGACAAGGACAACAAGGCGCGCGGCCGGCCTGTCGGCCTGGCTGTCGACAAAACCGGGGCCCTGCTCATCGCCGACGACGTCGGCAACACAGTTTGGCGGGTGACATCTGCCGGCCAATAAAGTGGCTCCACTCTCTTCGTCGAGCGTCGAGCAGGTGAACGGACACTGGTCGAAGCAATCGTGCTGACGTTCTTCGTCATGCTGCTGTTCCTGCAGAACCTGCGCGCGACGATCCCCGACGATCGCCGTTCCGGTGACTCTGCCGGGCACATTCGGCGTGCCCGCCCTTGCCGGTTACTCGACGCTGACGATGTTTGCCACGCGCTGCCGCTGATCACCGCCGAACCGAAGGACCGCCAGCCCCGAAATGGTATTTTTGCCCTTCCCACAGCCGGCTCTAGAATTTTCATCGCAAATCAAGTTATGATGCACTTGGTATTTCCCGGGACGGCTTGCGCCGCTTGGAATACCGGGAGGAACCGGGACATGGCCGTTGCGCTTGTACTCGTTCTGATAGTCGTGGGCTCGGTGTTGTTCCACTTCCTGAGCCCATGGTGGTGGACGCCGATTGCCTCGAACTGGGACTATATCGACAACACCATCATCATAACTTTCTGGATCACCGGTGTCGTCTTCGCCGCCGTGGTTCTTTTCATGGCCTATTGCGTCTTCCGCTTCCGTCATCGGGAAGGCAATCAGGCGGCATACGAACCTGAGAACAGGCGGCTCGAATCCTGGCTGACGGTCGTCACCGCGGTTGGCGTCACCGCTTTGCTCGTTCCAGGCCTGTTCGTCTGGAGCCGGTTCGTTAACGTTCCAAGCGACGCAACCGAGATCGAAGTTGTCGGCCAGCAGTGGCAATGGAGTTTCCGCCTCCCCGGCAAGGACGGCAAGCTCGGCACATCCGACACTCGCGACGTCAACGCTGAAAATCCACTCGGCGTCATCGCCACCGATGCCAACGGCCAGGACGATGTCGTAGTGGAAGCGGCCGACCTGCACCTCCCGGTAGGCAAACCGGTCAAGATGCTGCTCCGCTCGATCGATGTGCTGCACGATTTCTACGTGCCGGAATTCCGCGCCAAGATGGACATGATCCCGGGCTCGGTCACCTATTTCTGGTTCACTCCGACCAAGACCGGAACCTTCCAGGTCCTGTGCGCCGAACTCTGCGGCCAGGGACATCCGATGATGCATGGCGTGGTCATGGTCGATACTCAGGAAGACTATCTGGCGTGGCTTGGCCAGCAGCAGACTTTTGCGCAGCTGTCCGCCCCCCAGCAGATGGGCTCGGCAGAGTAGGAAACCGGAACGACGGCGCGCCGTCGGGATTGAAATTAGTGTGGCAAGCCCGAACTGTCGGGCTGGCCGAAAAGGGCACGGAGGTGTTCCTATGGTCGATATCACACCTGCAGATGCGGTACCGCCGGCCGAAGTCGCGGAAATGGAACTCTACCATCCGCACAGCTGGTGGACGAAATACGTTTTCTCGCAGGACGCCAAGGTCATCGCCATCCAGTATTCGGCGACGGCGACAGCGATCGGCATGGTCGCGCTGGTGCTATCCTGGCTGATGCGGCTGCAACTCGGCTTCCCCGGCACATTCGACTTCATCACCCCGGAAGCCTACTACCAGTTCATCACCATGCACGGCATGATCATGGTGATCTACCTGCTCACGGCACTCTTCCTGGGCGGCTTCGGCAACTATCTGATCCCGTTGATGGTTGGTGCTCGCGACATGGTCTTTCCCTATGTCAACATGCTGAGCTACTGGATCTATCTGCTCGCCGTGCTGGTCCTGGCGTCGAGCTTCTTTGCGCCCGGCGGACCGACGGGTGCCGGCTGGACGCTCTATCCGCCGCAGGCGATCATGACCGGTACGCCAGGCGGCCAGGACTGGGGCATCATCCTGATGCTTGTCTCGCTGATCCTGTTCATCGTCGGCTTTACCATGGGCGGCTTGAACTATGTCGTGACGGTGCTGCAGGGGCGCACGCGCGGCATGACGCTGATGCGCCTTCCGCTTACTGTCTGGGGAATTTTCACCGCCACCATCATGGCGCTGCTCGCCTTCCCGGCGCTGTTCGTCGCCTGCGTGATGATGCTGCTCGACCGGGCGCTCGGCACCAGCTTCTTCATGCCGGCGATCGTCGAGATGGGCGAACAGTTGCAGCACGGCGGCGGCAGCCCGATCCTGTTCCAGCATCTGTTCTGGTTCTTCGGCCATCCGGAGGTCTACATCGTGGCGCTTCCGGCCTTCGGCATCGTATCCGACCTGATCAGCACCCATGCGCGCAAGAACATCTTCGGCTACCGCATGATGGTCTGGGCCATCGTCGGCATCGGCGCGCTGAGCTTCGTGGTCTGGGCGCACCACATGTATGTCAGTGGCATGCATCCCTATTTCGGCTTTTTCTTCGCCACAACGACATTGATCATCGCCGTCCCAACAGCCATCAAGGTCTACAATTGGGTGCTGACGCTGTGGCGCGGCGACATCCACCTCACGATTCCGATGCTTTTTGCCCTGGCCTTCATCGTCACCTTCGTCAATGGCGGGTTGACCGGCTTGTTCCTCGGCAATGTCGTCGTCGACGTTCCGCTGTCGGACACGATGTTCGTCGTCGCCCATTTCCATATGGTCATGGGGGTTGCCCCGATCATCGTAATCTTCGGCGCGATCTATCACTGGTATCCGAAGGTCACCGGCCGGATGCTGAACGAGACATTAGGCCGGTTCCATTTCTGGGTCACCTTCCTCGGCGCCTATCTGATCTTCTTTCCCATGCACTATCTCGGCTTGATGGGCGTGCCGCGGCGGTACAACGAATTGACCGACATGACGATCATGACGGAATCGGCCCACCACCTGAACTCGTTTATCAGCATCATGGCTTTTATAGTCGGTTTTGCTCAGATTGTGTTTCTGTTCAATCTCATCTGGAGCATCCGCCATGGCCGTGAGGCTGGCGGCAATCCGTGGCGGGCGACGACGCTCGAGTGGCAGACGCCCGAAACACCGCCCGCCCATGGCAATTTCGGCAAGGATCTGCCGATCGTCTATCGCTGGGCTTATGACTACAGCGTACCGGGAGCCAAGGAGGACTTCATACCGCAAAACGTTCCGGGCTCCTTCGCGCCCTCCAGGGAGCCGGCATGAGCGTAATCCTGGTCTTCCTGCTCGTGATCGCAGGTATTGCCGGGTGGTGGCTTTCCCATCAGCGGTTAATGACGAAGCCGTGGCTCGAGCAAGGTATGATCGGGGATTTTGTCGCTCTGGACCGATCGGCGCTGCCGACCGCAAAGATCGGTCTCGGCGTCTTCCTTGCCGTCGTCGGCGGCCTGTTCGCGCTGTTCACCAGTGCTTACTTCATGCGCATGGCGCTGTCGGATTGGCGGCCGCTGCCCATCCCGCCCCTGCTCTGGCTTAACACCGGCGTACTGGTCTTGAGCAGCATTGCGATACAGTGCGCTTCGCTCGCGGCGCGCAAGGGTCAAGTGGACATGGTCAGGCTTGGCCTCGCCACCGCTGGACTCACGGCGCTCGTCTTCCTGATTGGACAGCTTGTGGCATGGCGGGAACTGAGTGCGGACGGGCATTTTCTGGCATCCAATCCGGCCAACAGCTTCTTCTATCTGCTAACGGGAATGCATGGCCTGCATATACTGGGAGGACTGGTCGGGCTGGGCAGAACGAGCGTCGGCGCCTGGAACGGAGCGCAGCCGCAGCGGCTTCGCCTCAGTGTCGAGCTGTGCGCCATGTACTGGCATTTCCTGCTTTTCGTCTGGCTCGCCATCTTTGCGCTTCTGGCCGGCTGGGCTTCGACTTTAATCGACATTTGCCGAGGGTTGCTGACCTAGGAGGAACGGGCGGATGGCAGAGACGACACTGGCCCACATCGGCCGAACAGAGCCGCGGCCCGCAGGCTGGCAAGGTATCGCCGCCGACTGGTCCTCGGATCAGCGGGCGTTCAAAAACGTGTCCTGGGGCAAGGCCATGATGTGGATCTTCCTGCTCAGCGACACGTTCATCTTCGGCTGCTTCCTGCTCTCCTACATGACCGCGCGTATCTCAACACGCGTGCCGTGGCCCAATCCGAGCGAGGTCTTCGCCCTGCGCATCGGCGGCTCCGACATTCCACTGATCCTTATCGCCATCATGACCTTCGTGCTGATCTCGAGCAGCGGAACGATGGCCATGGCGGTCAATTTCGGCTACCGCCGCGACCGCCGCAAGACGGCAGTGCTGATGCTCTTGACCGCAGCACTCGGCGCGACCTTCGTCGGCATGCAGGCCTTCGAATGGACCAAGCTGATTACCGAGGGCGTGCGGCCTTGGGGCAATCCCTGGGGCGCTGCCCAGTTCGGCGCATCCTTTTTCATGATCACCGGCTTCCACGGCACGCACGTGACGATCGGCGTGATCTTCCTGATCATCGTGGCGCGAAAGGTCTGGCGCGGGGATTACGATGTCGGACGGCCCGGCTTCTTCACCAGCCGAAGGGGCCGCTACGAGAACGTCGAAATCATGGGGCTTTACTGGCATTTCGTCGACCTGGTCTGGGTGTTCATTTTCGCATTTTTCTATCTTTGGTGAGAGGCAGGACATGGCTGAAGCAACCGCAAACGGCCTGGGACAACACGCACTGGACAGCGCCCATACCCATGATGCGACGACGACCGGGTTTTCCCCGGCGGAGGTTCATCAAGAGCACCCGATCAAGCTCTATCTGGTGGTCTGGGCGTGGTTGTTCATCCTCAGCACCTGCTCCTATCTGGTCGACTATTTCGGTCTCCACGGCTATCTCAGATGGTCGCTGATCCTGATCTTCATGATCCTCAAGGCAGGGCTGATCGTCGCCATCTTCATGCACATGGCCTGGGAACGGCTGGCGCTGACATATGCAATCATCCTGCCGCCGGTGCTGGTGCTGGTGTTCGTGACGATGATGGTCTTCGAAGCGGACTACACGCTTCTCACCCGAATGGCGTTTTTCGGGGCCGGGCCCTGACATGCAATCCGGATCCAGGCGGTCCGGTCCTGGAGCCTTCGCCTTGAAACAATCCACGGCTGGTCCATTTCTGTTGGTATCGGAAACGACAGGCGATGCCGGCGTTTCCACATGCGTCGCGAACACCAGCAAGGGGCGCCCAAGATGACCATCGCAAACAGACTGAAGGACTTCATCGATAGGAAAGGAATTTCCTACGACACCGTCGAGCATCACCGCACGGCGACAAGCAGACAATCTGCCATTGCGGCACATGTGCCTGGCAGCATAATGGCCAAATCGGTGGTCGTTCACCACGACCGTGGCTACGCGCTCGCCGTGGTTCCAAGCACGCACAGGATAGAACTCGCGACATTGCAGGATGTCATGGACAAGCCTCTTGGACTTGCCTCCGAAGACGAGGTGGTCTCGTTGTTCGGCGATTGCGATGTCGGCGCTGTGCCGCCGATCGGCGCTGCCTATGATGTGCCAGTGGTCCTCGATGAAAGCCTCGGCGACGCTCCCGAAGTCTATTTCGAGGGCGGTGACCATAGGACGCTGGTGCATGTGAGCGGCAAGGATTTCCGCGACCTGACAAAGGACGCGCGCCAGGCCCGTTTCAGCCACCCGGCCTATTGAAAGCTCTGCCCCACCCTGCCCGCACCGGCACTTTCACCGGTGCGCGCAGGGCAGGTTTTTTCAGCTCACGGTCTGGTGGCCGGCGGCGATTCCACAACTTTCCGATAGACATGCCAGGTCGCATGACCAAGGATCGGCAGCACGACTGCCAACCCGGCGAACACTGGCAGCGAGCCGATGATCAGGGCGACGGCGACGATAAGGCCCCACACGGCCATCACGATCGGGTTGGCCAGGACAACGCGCACCGAGGTGTGGATGGCTTCGTAGGCGCCGACATCGCGATCGAGCAACAACGGGAATGCGACGACCGTGGTGCACAACACAACCGCGGCGAACACGAAGCCGATGGCGTGACCCAGGATGATGAGCGTCCAGCCGCGTCCCGTTGCGAATATTTCACTGATGAAGCTGGACAGCGATTGCGGCGGCGCCGGGCCGAACAGGGTCTGGTAGAATATCTGGGCCGTCAAAAGCCAGGCGATAAAGATCGCAAGCAGCATGACGCCGACCGCTGCAATAGCCGGCAGTGCCGGAGAACTCCTGACCTCAAAGGCGTGCCTCCACGAGGCGTCGAGCCCGGCTTCCCGTCGCCGGCTGATCTCATAGAGGCCGATCGCCGCGAACGGACCAATCAGTGCAAAGCCGGACACAAGCGGAAACAGCAATGGCAGCGTGTTGTTACCTGATGTCCAGACAGCAAGCACGACTCCCGCAATCGGATAGATCAGGCAGAGAAAAACGATGTGCGACGGCTTGACCATAAAATCGTCGACGCCACGCCTGAGCGCATCAAAAAGATCGGAGACACCGATTTTTCGAATTCTGGTGTGTTCCAGCGTCTCGCCGGCGCCTGCTATCACGTGAAAGCTTGCCATGACCATTCCTCCAGACCAGGTCCGGTAAGGTCGCGTTTTACGGTGCTGCCGTTCTGCACGATTGGCCCACGCAAACCGCGACCTGCACCATGATCAGTATACTCTCATGCGGGGGACTTGTCGCGCTTTGTAGGAAGGCCCGGGAGTAGGAGGTCCCGGGTAGCCTGACTAGCTACGGACGCCGTTCTTCGATATGCTCTTCTAGTCGAAGGTGAAGGTCATGGACGGAAGGACAGTTCTCATACTCGGCCTTGGCGTCGTGATTCTGCTGTTGCTGGGATTTTGTGCTCTGCCAACGTGATGTTTTGAGCCGGGGTCAATAGTCGGCTGAAGCGATCACTCGCATTACAATGGTGTCGGCAAGCAACGCCGCAAATATTGCGAAAAGATAGACAATCGAATACGCAAACAGCGCCTTTGCCGGCTTCATCTCCTTGTCGGCGACGAGAACCTTCCAGGCCTGCCAAATGAAACCTGCACCCAACGCGGCTGAAGCAGTGCCGTAGTATCCGCTCGCGAAGCCGAAGCCCCAAGGGAGCACGCCGATTGGCGCCAAGAGCAGCGAATAGGCGAAGATTTGTTTTCTGGTCGAGTGCTGGCCGGCCACATTCGGCATCATCGGGACCCCCGCCGCGGCATAGTCACCGACCTTGAAAAGGGCCAGCGCCCAGAAATGAGGCGGCGTCCAGAGGAAAATGATCAGAAACAGGATGAGACTTTCAATGCCGATTGCGCCGGTTGCAGCAGCCCACCCGATCACCGGAGGAAGGGCGCCTGCCGCGCCGCCTATGACGATATTCTGTGGCGTCGAGCGCTTCAGCCACATCGTGTAGATAACGACATAGAAAAAGATGGTGAACGCCAACAACGATGCGGCGAGCCACCCCACCAGCACGCCGAGCGTCATGACCGACAGTGCGGAAAGCACCAGACCGAAGCTGAGAGCTTCGCCAGGCGTGACGCGACCGGACGGAATTGGTCGCTTGGACGTGCGAGACATCAAGGCGTCTATGTCTGCGTCGTACCACATATTGAGCGCGCCGGCGGCTCCCGCTCCAACCGCGATTGCGCCGATGGCAATTACGGCGATAACTGGATTCATCACGCTGGGCGCCATCATCAGGCCGACGAAGGCAGTAAACACGGCAAGCGCCATGACGCGTGGTTTCAAAAGCGCAAAGAAATCACCCGCCGTCGCCTCCGAGAGACGGATGCCGGTATCCTTGAGACGGCTTTCTTCAGTCGACATTCAGACGACCACCGATGGGAATGGCAGCCTAGCCGGCCAATGTCTTTTTTGCAACGAGCCGCCCTCCCCACCGACACACTGCCGGCAGATTGCGGCCGAGGCTATGCCTCGACCTGTTTGCTATACCAAGATCCGGCGGAAGAGCCGGGCTATTTGGAGAATTGCTTCAGATAAGCAATGACGTTGGCGATGTCCTCGTCTTTCTTGAGGCCGACAAACGCCATCTTGGTTCCTTTGACCATCGCCTTGGGATCGCGAAGGTAGGTCGTCAGCGTGGCCTCATCCCATTTGACGCCGGACTTGCCGGCCTCGGTCATGGCCTTGGAATAGCTGAACCCCGGATGCGTCCCGGCCGTTCGGCCGATGACGCCGTTCAAGGACGGACCGATCTTGTTCTGGTCCTTGTCCGCGATATGGCAGACCTTGCATTTGGCGAAGACCTTCTCACCCGCCGCGGCATCCTGTGCCCGCGAGGGGCCGGCAATGACGGTGGCGACGGACATGATGATAAAAAACACAATGGCACGCATGGCATTTCCTCCCTGATCGCCAATTTGCCGTGGCTGACCTGCACAGGCCGACATTTAGTCCGCTGGCATGCGCTCTTGAATGGCAGAACGGATATCCACTGCCTGGGGTTGCGGCACCTACATACCACAGAACCCGGCCGGCAGGTAGAGTTCGGCCATGCAAAGGTTAATGCGGACAATCTGCTCAAGGCAATTTGGTGTTGCAGCTGGCGGCGATCCGGCCGATCGCCTCTTCAACTCCGGTGAGGTCAAACTCGGCTTTGCCGCGCCCCGACAGCAGCCCGAACCGCCAGGACAGCAGCAGCCGGTCCGCGGAAATCAGTCGCCTGATGCCGTCGGCACCGTCGCGGACCAGCATTCTGCTGCGCGGGCCAACCGACCAGCTTTCGTTGAGCTTGCCGGATTGGCCGACAGTCACCGACATGGCGATGGTTCGGCTGGCGGAAACGGTGTCGCTCAGCTGCAGCCATTCGCTCCAACGCGGTTCGCCGGCTGTCCGGCAGGCGATCGTCAAAAGCGGGCTGTAGCTCAATGCGCCGCCGCCGGTGATGAGCTTGTTGGTCGCGTAAAGCGAGGCGGTGACAAGGCCATCGCTGCTCTTGTCGAACCGCCAGTTGTCGAGAACCGTATCAGCCTGGGCAATGCCGCAGACCGACGCAAGCAGGAACGCCGCCGCCACGCTTCCGATACCGAAGAACTGTCTCAACGATGCCTCCAACCGCTGCGGTCAGCAACCCAGCGCAGATAATCATCAAAGCTTCATATCGCCACCTCGACCGCCAGATGCGTGAAATCCGTTGCGTCTGCGCCACAACGAAAAAGGCCGCCTCGAGAAGGCGGCCTTTCGGAATTCAGCAGGGACGTTATTCAGCGTCCTTGGCGGCCTTCTTCTTCAGCGCGGCCTTTTTCTTCGGCTCTTCAGCGTCGTCGTCGGCCTTCTTGGTGTCCGCTTTTTTCGCAGCCGCCTTCTTCGCCGGCTTGGCCTTGGTTGTCTCCGTATCCTCGTCGTCGGCCAGCAGCTCTTCCTTGCTGACCTTGACATCGGTGACCGAAATCTGGCCGAGCAGATGGTCGACCACCTTCTCTTCGAACATCGGCGCGCGCAACGTGTTCAGCGCTTCGGGATTATTGCGGTAGAATTCGAAGGCTTCCTGCTGCTGGTTGGCCGGATAGCGACGCACCTGCTCGAACAGGCCGCGCTGCAATTCCTCGTCCGTCACGGTGACGCCGGCCTTCTCGCCGATTTCGGCGAGAACCAGGCCGAGACGCACGCGGCGCTCGGCAAGCCGCATGTATTCGGCACGCGCTTCTTCTTCCGTCGTCTCTTCGTCGGCAAAGGTGCGCCCAGCAGCTTCGAGGTCGCGGTTGACCTGGTTCCAGATGTTGTTGAACTCGGCCTCGACGAGCTTGGACGGCGCCTCGAACGAGTAAGCAGCATCGAGCTGGTCGAGCAACTGCCGCTTGACTTTCTGGCGCGTTATCGAGCCGAACTGGTTCTCGATCTGACCGCGCACCACCTCGCGCAGGCGCTCCAGCGATTCAAGGCCGAGATTTTTGGCCATCTCGTCGTTGATCTCAAGCGCGCCGGGCTTCGACACTTCCTTGATCGTCACGTCAAAAGTGGCTTCCTTGCCGGCCAGATGCGCCGCCTGGTAGTTTTCCGGGAAGGTAACCGTGACCTGCTTCTCGTCGCCGGCCTTGCTGCCGACCAGCTGGTCCTCGAAGCCGGGGATGAATTCCTTCGAGCCGAGCACCAGCGGCTGATCGGTGCCGGCGCCGCCGCCGAAGGCTTCGCCGTCGATCTTGCCGACATAATCGATGGTCACGCGGTCGCCCTCGGCGGCCTTGCCGGTCTTCGGCTCGTAAGTGCGGGCGGATTCAGCGACACGCTTGACCTGCTCGTCGATCTCTTCATCCGGCACGTCGAACACCTGGCGCGTCACCTTGATGTCGGAGAAATCCTTGATCTCGATCGGCGGAATGACCTCATAGTTCAGGCGGAACTCGAAATCGGCACCGCCTGCCAGGATCTTCTCGGCTTCCTTCTCGTCCTCGGTCATGATCACTTCAGGCTGCATGGCGGCCTTTTCGCCGCGCCCGGTGATGATCGAACGGGTCGAATCATTGAGAATCTCGTTGACCACTTCGGCCATGAATGATTTGCCGTAGACCTTGCGCAGATGCTGCACCGGCACCTTGCCGGGGCGGAAGCCGTTGATGCGGACCTTGTTCCTGGCATCGGAGAGCCGCGCCATCAGCTTGGCTTCCATGTCACCGGCCGGCACGGTGATCTTGATCTCGCGCTTGAGACCGGAGTTGAGCGTTTCGGTGACCTGCATCATAAAACCTTTGTTTCCACCAATGAGGCCGTCAAACGGCCCCTGCCGTTTACAGCCTGCCGGTATGATCTTGCCGGGAATGGCTTTTGGTGCGGGACTTGGCGATCTGTCCGCTCAACGCGGCACAAATCCTCCAGAAATACGCTCCAAAATGTGAATAAGTCTTTGTTTTTCCTACTTCTTATCACATTCTGCAGAAGCGGATCGTCGCGTCCCGTCACATTCGACACGCCTTTTGTCACAGGCGCGGCCGATTTTCAACCATCTTTGCATTCCGGCCAATGATGCCGATGTGGGCTCTGACATTGACAGAATGATGGCTACATGGGATTGGCCGGGCAATGCGGATGTGGCGGAATTGGTAGACGCCCTGGATTTAGGTTCCAGTGCCGAAAGGCGTGGGGGTTCGAGTCCCTTCATCCGCACCACCCTTCGCTCTTCGAGCTTCGGGTGGCAGGCCACTCGAAGCTCCTCCGAAGCCTTGGCGAAGGAGGATCATTGCCAAGGCAGTAGCGCGATCTAGTAAAGCGGCTCCTCGAACAGTGTCTTGTCGCCATCCACCAGCGCTTTGATCTGCGCGGTGCCGTTGGCCGCAATCGCCACCCGGATGCCGAACGGCCGCACCCGCATGTCGTTCTGGATCGCCATCCCCTCGCCTTCCGGCAGATAGAAGCGCTCGATGCCGTAATCCGGCGCGATCGTCGTTGCTCCCTGGCTGATATTCCAGCCCTCGGAGACGTGTCCGACGATATCGGCTTCATCGGATGCTGCCGGCACCGGCGCTTGCCCGAACCAAGCCGCGGTCGGCCCCCAATAGCCGTCGGCGCGCGGCTTCAGCCTGACCACGATCGACGTGTCGTCGCTGGAAAGTTTGCCGGCCGGAATGTTGCCGATCAGCTTCACCGGTATGCGCGAAATGTCGTAGCCGAGCAGAATGTAGTCACCGCGCAAGAGATCGCGCGGATCGATCGGCTCAACCCTGAGCAGGACCTGCTTGCCATCGCGCAGGATCGCCGCGCGTCCGGCGATGATCCAGCTCAGAAAGCCGATCTGGACGAGCGCCAGGACCAGCGCCGAGATGATCAGTCTTTTGCCGGTCATCATGCCGCCGCTCCTGTCATGTTCGAGGCGTTCATGCGCTTTTCTATGCGGATGATAATGAACGCAAGAACGGCGAGAAGCACCGCCGCCGCAAGGAAGAAGCCTGCCGTGTCGAGCATTGATTGCAGCATCACCACATAGATGATGGCGAGTTCGAAGGCGAAGCCCGCATAGGCAACCCAGCGCAGTCCCCGGCTCTCGCGGCCGCCCAGCACGATCGCCGCGACGATGCCGGCCAGCGCAACAGCCGAGGCAATGGCGAAGCCGCTATTGTAGCTGCTTTCATCCGCCAGTTCGAATTGGATCATCGCCAGGCCGGTGAGAAAGCCGATCAGCGCGTGCAAGGGCAACCTGCCGCCGAGTTGCAAAACCCTCTCGACCGGCCCGGCAGCAAAGATCGCAGCGGTAAAAAGCAGCACCGACGCGGCAACGAGCGGGATGGCGACTTGCAGCGTGTCGTATTCCATGGCCAACAGCACGAGGTAGAAAAGGATCGACAGGATGATCAGGTGGCGCGCCGCCTGGCTGCGCGTCCAGAACGAAACGGCGAACAGAATTAGCGCCATGACCACGAAGAGATGCGGAAATTCCGTGCGCCGGAAGTAGTCGAACCCTCTCAGGAACAGCCAGGCATCGGCGATGCCGACGGCAGCGACGGTCAGCGGGTTTGAGCGCAGCGCCACCGCCGCCAGCGCCGTGCCGGCGCCCCAGGTGATCAAGGCCGAGGCCTCGTCGCCCGACAAATGATACATCTGGCCGATCAGCGCGATCGATCCGCCGAACGCTGCCGCCGCGACGATCCACAGTGCTTCGCCGATCGCCGCATGGTCGCGCATCTTCAGCACCGCCCCGCCGACATAGCCGGCAAGGATAACGGCAAAAAGTGCCGCGACCCGCACCAGCCGCGGGATGACTTCCCAGTTGGCGGCGATGAAGATCAGGATAGCCGCGCCGAACAGCAGCGCCGCCATCATCGCCAGGATCGAGCCGAAACTCAGCGATTTGCGTTCGTTTGCCTCGACGTCGCGCGTCAGCGCATCGGCTGTCGGCGCGTCGATCAGGCCAGCCTGCTGCCATCGCGCGATATCCGACCTGACCCGTGACGAATAGCTCGCCATGCCCCTCCCCTTTGCTTGGTCCTTTTAGCTCGTCCGGCCAAACGTTTGACCTAACGGCATTTTCCGATCTGGGCGGAAAACCGGACGCGCGTTAATGCTGCATTGCACAATTTGCATTGCTGCCATGCACCAATAGCGCTTTTAAATCGATATGACCCCACCTATTTTCACGGTGCACATAAAGACGGAATGATCCGAAAGAAAGACGAAACGAGACTACCATGAACCTGATCCGCAACTATCGCAACTGGCGCCGCTATAGGGACACCGTGTCCGAGCTGAACCGCCTGAGCACCCGTGAACTGACCGACCTCGGCATCAGCCGCAGCGACATTCACTACGTTGCCCGCAAGGCGGTCTAATCCTTCGGGCCGCAAATGGTCCGAACCAGTTTTGAAAAGAGAACGACAATGAACCTGATCCGCAACTATCGTAACTGGCGCGTCTACCGCGAGACGGTTACCGAGCTGGGTCGCCTGTCGAATCGCCAGCTCAACGATCTCGGCATCGTCCGCGACGAGATCAAGATGGTCGCTCGCAGGGCGATCTAACCACAAGAATTTCGCCAGGGTCGACCTCCTCCCCGACCCTGACGGATACGGTCAGCCTTCACCTCCTCCCGAGGGTTGACCACAAAAACGGCGCCCGCCGGACCTCCTCCCTCGGCGGGCGCTGTTTCTAAGTTGTTTCTAAAAAGGGTTTCGCGCCCTTTCAAATGGCGAAAAGAATTTCGTCAAAGCCGACCTCCTCCCCGGCAATGACGAATACGGTCGATCTTCACCTCCTCCCGAGGATCGACCAACAAAACGACACCCGCCGGACCTCCTCCCCCGGCGGGTGTTGTTGTTTTGGGGCGGCTTTCCCCGTCAGCCATCCTCCCGCGTGGCAATTGCAATCCCGGCGCCAAGCGACTATTTCGGCGCTCATGAGCAAAAATCCCATTCACGTCATCGGCGGCGGTCTCGCCGGCTCCGAAGCCGCTTGGCAGGCGGCCGAAGCCGGCATTCCCGTTGTCCTGCATGAAATGCGTCCCGTCCGCGGCACCGACGCGCACAAGACCGACGGGCTGGCCGAGCTCGTCTGTTCGAATTCCTTCCGCTCCGACGATGCGCAAACCAATGCCGTCGGCCTGCTGCACGCCGAAATGCGGCTGGCCGGTTCGCTGATCATGAGCGCCGGCGATGCGCATCAGGTGCCGGCCGGCGGTGCGCTGGCCGTCGACCGCGACGGATTTTCCGAAGCGGTCACCAGAAAGCTCGAAGCCCACCCGCTCATCACCATTCGTCGCGAGGAGGTGCCCGGCCTGCCGTCGGCGGACTGGGACCAGGCGATCGTTGCCACCGGCCCGCTGACCGCGCCTTCGCTCGCCCAGTCGATTGCAGACGCAACCGGCGCCGACGCGCTCGCCTTTTTCGACGCCATCGCCCCGATCGTCCATTTCGACACGATCGACATGGACATCTGCTGGTTCCAGTCGCGCTACGACAAGGTCGGCCCCGGCGGCACTGGCAAGGATTACATCAACTGCCCGATGGACAAGGAACAGTACCTTGCCTTCGTGCAGGCGCTGGTCGGCGGCCAGAAAACCGAATTCAAGCAGTGGGAAGGCACGCCCTATTTCGACGGCTGCCTGCCGATCGAGGTGATGGCCGAGCGCGGCGTCGAGACATTGCGCTACGGGCCGATGAAGCCGATGGGGCTGACCAATGCGCATAATCCGTCCGTAAAGGCCTATGCCGTCGTCCAGCTTCGCCAGGACAATGCGCTGGGCACGCTCTACAACATGGTCGGCTTCCAGACCAAGCTGAAGCACGCCGAGCAGGTGCGCATATTCCGCACCATCCCCGGGCTGGAAAACGCCGAATTCGCCCGCCTCGGTGGCCTGCACCGCAACACCTACATCAATTCGCCGACGCTGCTCGACGCTTCGCTGCAGTTGAAGTCGCGGCCCGGCTTGCGTTTTGCCGGCCAGATCACCGGCTGTGAGGGCTATGTCGAGAGTGCCGCCATCGGCCTGCTCGCCGGGCGTTTCGCCGCCGCCGAAAGGCTTGGCCATGCGCCGTCCCTGCCGCCCTTGACCACCGCTTTCGGCGCGCTGCTCAACCACATCACTGGTGGCCATATTGTCTCCGACGACGAGCCCGGAAAGCGCTCTTTCCAGCCGATGAATGTCAATTTCGGCCTGTTCCCGCCGGTGGACGCGCCGAAGATCGAAGGCAAGCGGCTGCGTGGCAAGGACAAGACGGTCGCCAAGCGGCACGCCGTGACGTCGCGCGCGCTCGCCGACTGCCGCGAATGGCTGGGGCTGCCTTTTCGGGCGGAAGCGGCGGAGTAGCTCCCTGCTTGCGGATTGCGCGGGCGCAGAAGTAGGATAACATCCTACTTTGTATCGCGAGGCCAAATTCCATGGAATCCGCTGAGAAACTGTCAATCACCGTAACGCCCGCCATGGCGCGTATGATCCGCGAAAAGGTTGAAGACGGCTCCTTCGGTTCGGCCAGCGAAGTCATCCGCGCAGCGCTTCGCGCCTTCCAGCGCGAGGAGGAAGAACATGCCGAGCGCATGGCCTCGATCAGGGCGCGTATAAAGGGGTCGATCGAGGATACGAGGCCTGGCTATACCGGAGAAGAAGTGCGCGATCATCTCCGAGGACTGTTTGCTCAGTATTCAGGCCGCGCTGATGATTCAGCGGCTTGAGGTCGACTACCGTGAAACCGCCAGAAACGATCTGGCTGACATTTTCAAGCACATCATCGAGCCCGGCGGAAATCCGGACATAACGCTGAAATTCGTGCTTCGAATCGAAGATCGCTGCCGAAGCATCGGCAATGCACCGCGTGGCAGCCGGCCGCGCGATGACATTTGCACCAGGGTTGCGAACGGTGCCGTTCGAGCACTCGGCTATTATCGCCTATGTTGGCAGCCACGATCTTGTTCGCATCGTCAGCATCTTCTACGGCGGTCGCGATTATGAGACGCTGATGCGCGACGGCGGATCGAGTAATCCATCGTGATGAACAACTACTCGGCCGGGGCGATGCTCGCCGCCTGCAGTCCAGGCTTGGCGGCCTCCCCGGACTTCCTCATTGGTCATCAGCCTTCATGCGGCCGGCCAGCCTCGCGTCGCTCGCCGGAACAAAAGCCAATGCCGGCGCAGGACGGAGAGCCGAGCCATATCCTTGAGAGGCGAGCGGCGGGCAGTCTCCATCTTGCCGAGATACGCGCCCGTCAGAGCCAGCGGCAGAAAGGCCGGGCGCAGCGAAACCGCCAGAGCGGACGCCCCCTGCTCGAAAGCGGAAAGATGCTCGCGTGCCAGCGCGATCATCGCGGCAACGGCGCGTTCCGCGCCCGGCCCGCCGTCGCCTGTAACGAACTCTTGCGGCGACGATCCCGCCGCAGCCAAAATATCGGCCGGGACAAAGCACTGTCCCCGCTTGCGATGCAGCGGCAGCAGAAGCAGGAGACCGGTCATCGCTTGCGCACAGCCTGCCCTGCCGGCAAGTTCGGCAAAGCGCGGTGCTTCGACCGGATCGAGCACCATCGCCGCAAGTTGGATAAGTGCTGCGGCAGTCTCGCCGCAATAGCCTTCGAGGTCGGTGCGCGACGGCATCGGGTCGTCATAGAGATCGAAGATGCGCGCTTCGAGCATGTTCTCGAAAGCGGCCTTGGGCAGATGGTGGGCGGAAATAGTCGCCTTCAGCGCGTCCGCCACGGGATGGCCGACCTCAGCCCCATCCTCTTCGGCTGCGATGACGTCGCGCCACCATTGCAGCCGCACCTCGCCCGGCAGCGCCTCGTGGATGCGGTCGCGTATGCCGGCAATTTCGGCGTTGAAGGTATAGAGCGAAAACAGCGCGTCCCGCTTGTCTTCGGGCGCGTAGAGCGCGGTCAGGTAGCGGTCATGATCGGCGGCGCGCACCGTCTCCATGACGACTTTGGTGTTTTCGGCCACGTCAGTCGACGGCGATGAGTGCTGCGGCCACGGCGCGGTCTTCAGCCAGCAGCACATTATAGGTCCGCACCGCCGCCCCCGTCGACATCGGATCGGCGGAAATGCCCGCTTCTTTCAGTGCCGTACGCAGCGCTGCAGGCAACGGCCTCAGATCCTTGCCGCTGCCGACCAGCAGGATCTCGACCTTGGCGGCCTCGTTGAACAGCTTGGTGAAATCCGCTGCCGTCAGCTCCAACGGATCGGCCGGCTCCCAGCCATAGATGCCAGAAGGCAGGCACAGCAGCGAGCCGCGATGCGACATGTCGGCAAAGCGGAAACCGCCATTGCCGTAAGCCTCGATCGGTGCGCGGCCGGGGAAATGCGCCTCGCGGATGACGATGCCCTTGGCCACTTTTGAGGCAAGCCGTCAGGTGGCTATGGCTTTGCCGCCGCCCACCGGCTTTTCCTCATCGGACGCTGTGGCCTGCGGCCGCAGCTTGAACAGGATAAGCAGTGGCGCGGCGATAAAGATCGACGAATAGGTGCCGAACACGACGCCGAACAGCATGGCCATGGTGAACGAGCGGATCACCTCGCCGCCGAACAGCACCAGCGCCAGCAGCGCCAAGATCGTCGTCACCGAGGTCAGCGTCGTCCTCGACAGCGTCTCGTTGATGGCGTTGTTCAGCAATTGCGGCAGCGGCATTCGCTTGTATTTTCGCAGATCCTCGCGAACACGGTCATAGACGACAATCGTGTCGTTGAGCGAATAACCGATGATAGTGAGGATCGCCGCCAGCGACGACTGGTTGAATTCGAGGCCGGTGATGACGAAGAAGCCGATCGTCATGACCACGTCGTGAACGGTCGCAACGATGGCGCCGACCGCGAACTGCCATTCGAAGCGGAACCAGACGTAGATCAGGATGCCGAGCAGCGCGACCAGCATGGCGATGGTGCCTTGCTTGGCAAGCTCGCCCGAGACCGTCGGCCCGACCACTTCGACGCGGCGGAAATCATACTGGTCCTGCAATTCGCCGCGCACCTTGTCGATGACCGTCTGCTCGGCGTTCTCGCCGCCCTCCTGCGTACCGACGCGGATCAGCACGTCGTTCGGCTCGCCGAACTGCTGAACCTGCACCTCGCCGATATTAAGTTCCGTCAGCCTGCCGCGGATGTCGGCCAGATCGGCATTGCCGGCCTTGGACTGCACCTCGATCAGTGAGCCACCCTTGAAATCGATGCCGTAATTGATGTCGATGGTCATGAAGCCGATGACCGACAGCACCGAAAGCACGCTGGACAGTGTGAACGTCCAGCGGCGGATGCCCATGAACGGAATTTTCGTTCCCGGCGGAATGAACGTCACTGGCGCCCGCGGCAACTCCTTCGGACGGGCGCGGCGAAGCCAGATCGACACCAGCAGGCGGGTGAAGGTGAAGGCGGTGAAGACCGTGGTCAGGATGCCGATGGCATAGGTGACGGCAAAACCCTTCACCGGCCCGGTTCCGAGCCAGAACAGCACCACGGTTGCGATCAGCGAGGTCACGTTGGAATCGACGATGGTCGCCAGCGCCTTGCTGAAACCGGTATCGATCGCCTGAATGACCGAGCGGCCGGCACGTCGCTCCTCGCGGATGCGTTCATAGATGAGGACGTTCGAATCGACCGCCATGCCGATGGTCAGCACGATACCGGCGATACCAGGTAGGGTCAGCGTCGCTCCAAGCAGCGACAGCAGCCCGACGATCATCGCCACATGCACCGCCAGCGCGATGTTGGCGAGGAAGCCGAGGAAACCGTAGGCGACGAACATGAACGCCACCACCAGGATTGACCCGATGATACCCGCGACCTTGCCGGCATGGATGGAATCCTGGCCGAGGCCAGGGCCAACCGTGCGCTCCTCGATCACGGTGAGGGTCGCCGGCAAAGCGCCGGCACGCAGCAGCACGGCGAGGTCGTTGGCGCTCTCGGCAGTAAAATTGCCCGAGATTTGGCCGCTGCCGCCAAGGATCGGTTCGCGGATCTGCGGCGCCGAAATCACCTGATTGTCGAGGATGATGGCGAACAGCTTGCCGACATTCTGCGATGTCGCCTGGCCGAACCGCGTCGCTCCCCTGGAATTGAAGGTGAACGAAACCACCGGCTCGTTGGTCTGGGAGTTATAGGTCGCACTCGCTTTGTCGAGGTCTTCACCCGAGACGATGACGCGGTTCTCGATCAGATAGGGAACGGGCGGATCGTCCTGCGAATAGAGCACCGAGGACCCCGCCGGCGGGCGGCCCTTGAGCGCATCCTGCACCGGCATCGACTGGTCGACCATCTGGAAGGTCAGCTTGGCGGTCTGGCCGAGGATCTCCTTCAGCCGCTGCGGATCCTGCAGGCCCGGCACTTGGACCAGAACGCGATCGTCGCCCTGCCTTTGCACGATCGGCTCGGTGGTGCCGAGCTCGTTGACGCGGCGACCGACGACCTCGATCGACTGCGTCAGCGCCGCCGAGGTGCGGTATTTGATGCCGGCATCGGTGACGGTGAACTTGAGCAGGCCGGGCTGGGATTCATCCAGTGTCATCTCCCGGATGGAGCCGCCGCTGAACAGGCCAGCTTGCACCGGATCGGTTAATGTCTTCAACGCATTCTTGGCGGCATCGACCTGATTGGCATCGGTGATGCGGACCTGAACGCTGCGGCCCGATCCGGAAAGGCCGGTATAGCCGACCTTGGCATTGCGCAGCAGCGTTCGAATTTCGTCGCGCGTCGTCTCCAGCTGGTCCTTGATCAGATCGTTCGGATCCATCCTGAGCAGGATGTGCGAGCCGCCCTGCAGGTCGAGGCCGAGCGTCATCTGCCGCTTCGGCACCCAGTCGGGCAACTTGGCCAGCGTGCTGGCGGAAAAAAGGTTGGGCGCAGCGAGGACCACTGTGGCGGCCACGGCCAGCCAGATCAGGATCATCTTGAAGCGCGAAAAATAAAGCATATGGCGTCGTCCGTCAGGGCGTACTGGCGGATCGTTCCGCCGACAATTCGGTTATTTCTTGGCGTTCTGGTTCGCCACCGGCTCGCCCTTGACGCGCACGTCGGCGATCGTCGAGCGCAGCGCCGTCACCTTGGTACCGCCGCCAAGGTCGATCTCGAGCTCGTTATCGTCGATCACCTTGGTTACCTTGCCGACCAAGCCGCCACCGGTGACAACGGTGTCGCCGCGGCGAACCGCCGCCAGCATCTCGCCGCGCTTCTTCAGCTGCGTGCGCTGCGGCCGGATGATCAGAAAATACATGATCACGAAAATCAGAGCAAACGGCACGATCTGGATAAACATTGCGGACGAGTCCCCGCCGATGCCTTGGGCGTATGCCGGTGTCACGAACATCGAGGTACTCCTGAATTTTAAAAACAGCCGCCAAACCGTTCTGGGAATTTGACGGCCCCGCCAAATTTGGCCGGAATATAGTCGGTAACGTTGCCAATGCAACTGCGCGGCCGGGCAAATCGGCTGCTTTTCCGGCCTGGTGAGCCGTGTTAGAGGGTGATCCCCAAAAGCGACGCTCGGTTTCCGCAAAAGATCATGCCCGAACAAATGCTTGGGACGAGTTTCGAAACCGCTGAAATCAGGTAGGTTGGCCTGCCGCACCATCCTGAAAGCGAAACAAAAAGACAAGAGATGACCGACAGCACCATCGATATCCTGAACCAGAAGCTCGATCGCCTGATCGAGGCGATCGCCCGCCTCGCCCCGCCGCCGGTGCCTCGAACCGACCTGGGCGAGGCCGATTGCTTCGTCTGGCAGGCCGATCCCGGCTATCTGGAACCGGTGCGCAAGGTCAACCGCGTCGACATCGGCCTGATCCGCGGCGTCGACCGCGTCCGCGACATATTGGTCGACAACACCGAGCGCTTCGCCTCCGGCTACGCCGCCAACAACGTGCTGCTATGGGGCGCGCGCGGCATGGGCAAATCGTCGCTGGTCAAGGCGGTGCACGCCGCGGTCAACGCTTCGGCCAAGCCCGACCTGCCGCTCAAGCTTATCGAGATCCATCGCGAAGACATCGACACGCTGCCGAAGCTGATGAGCCTGCTGAAGGCGGCACCCTTCCGCTTCATCCTGTTTTGCGACGATCTGTCATTCGACCATGACGACACGTCCTATAAATCGCTGAAGGCAGCTCTTGAAGGCGGCGTCGAGGGCCGCCCGGCCAACGTCATCTTCTACGCCACCTCGAACCGGCGGCATCTGTTGCCGCGCGACATGATCGACAATGAGCGCTCGACGGCGATCAATCCGTCCGAAGCGGTCGAGGAAAAGGTTTCGCTGTCGGACCGTTTCGGCCTGTGGCTTGGCTTCCACAAATGTTCGCAGGACGAATATCTCGACATGATCGACGGCTATGTCCGCCATCACGGTCTCGCCATCGATCCCGAGACGCTGCGCGCCGAGGCGCTGGAATGGGCGACGACGCGCGGCAGCCGTTCGGGCCGCGTCGCTTGGCAGTTCACCCAGGATCTGGCAGGCCGGCTCGGCAAATCGCTGAAGGATTAGCCGCTCAAGGACTAACAGCAGAAGAAGCCCGCACCTTGCGGAGCGGACTTCCTCGGCGGGCTGAAGGTCAGGTGGCCCGCAAATCGCTTTTCGTCGTCTATTCGAGATAGGTCGAAGGATCGACCGGCGCCGAGTTCTTGCGCACTTCGAAATGCAGTTTCGGCGAGTCGGTGGTGCCGCTCATGCCGGACAGGGCGATTTCCTGGCCGCGCTTGACCTTCTGGCCGCGCTGCACCTCGATCGAGCTGGTGTGGCCGTAGACGGTGACCAGACCGTTTTCGTGCCGCACCAGCACCGTGTTGCCGAATTCCTTGAGGCCGTCACCGGCATAGATGACGACGCCGTTTTCAGCCGCCTTGACCGGCGTCCCCTCGGGCACGGCAATGTCGACGCCGTCCTTGCCGCCGCCGAAGCTTGAGATCACGCGGCCGCGCACCGGCCAGCGCATCTTGCCGATGCCGGTTGCGTCCGGCGCCACCGCATCGTCGTCCTCGGCCTGCTGGATGACTTTCGCGTCCTTCTTTGGCGGCGTGTAGGAGGCGAGCGTCTGCGTCGGCGTGGCCTTGGCCGGCGGCTGGGTGGTAGCCGTCGTCACCGGATCGACCTTTGCCGGCTTCGCACTGGCGACGACAGCGGTTCCGCCTGCCGGCACTTTCAGGGTCTGGCCGATCTTGAGCAGTCCATCCTGCATGCCGTTCGCCTGCTTCAACGCGACGACGCCGACGCCGGTCTTTCTGGCGATGGCCGACAGCGTATCGCCTTGCTGAACCGTGTAGGTGCCGCCGGCACCGGCTGGCTTGGCCGTCGCCGAAGCCACTTTGGGCGCGGTTTTTCCATCCTTCGGCTGGCTCGCCGCAGCCGAGGCGTCCACCTGCGCGGCAGACTTGCCTTCCCTGAGCTTCGGCTGCTGCGGCAGCACGGCCACCTTCTCCGGCGCGTCGGCCGGCTGGTCGTGCCTGGTGCCGTTCGCGGGCTTGGCGTCGGCGACTTTCGGCGTGGCGCCGTTGCTCGAATACGCATAGGCCGGGATGACGAGCTTCTGGCCGGTCTTCAGCCCCTTGGTCGCGCTCAGCCCGTTGACTTTCATGATGGCATCGGCCGGCACGCCGTAGCGCCGCGACAGGCCGGAAATGGTCTCGCCGTCCTTGACGACGATCTCGGTTGCATGCGGTGCGCCGGCGGCGGTCGCCATGCGCGGCGCGTCGGGCTCGGCGTTCTTGAACGGCCTTGCCGCCGGAGCGACGGTGCCGGTTGCCGTCCTGTCGACACGAGGAGCGGCAGGCGCCATCGCCGGCGCGGCAGCGGTACGCACCGGGCGGGCGGCGGGTGCCAGGGCGGGAGCCGGCGGTGGCAACTGCTGCGCCGTAACCGGTTCGAGGCTTGAGCGGCTGACCGACTGGGTGTGGCTGCCGTCGATCGGCGCGGCCGCAACATCGCCCGGATAGGGCTGGGCAGCATCCTGCTTGTCGATGATGGCGCGCTGGTTGTTGGTCGAGGCGGTGAACACGTCATCGACGCTGTTGAACCGCGCCACCTGGGAACTACACCCCGTCGCAGCGCCTGCGATCATGAGGACGGCGCAGCCACGCGCCAGATTGCGTCCGTTTGCCTTCAAAACACTGAATTGCATCGCACTAACCCGCACAGACCCGGTACAACTGAGTGTGATTAAAGCGCGTTAATGTTACCGGTCGGTTAAACCTGTAGAATCAGACGCAAATTTTCTTAAAATATTCGAGGAGGGCTCTCAACTTCGTCGGCCTAGGGCGGAGCAGGAGCGAAGCTCCGTCGCGGAGACCCTGGGATCCATTCCGTGACCTTGGCCGAATAATGCGGCGGAGCAGCATTCTGCACCCTTGCAACGCCTCAAGGGCGCGGCATGGATCCTAGGGTCTGCGCTGCGTCGCTTCGCTCCTCGCTGCGCCCTAGGATGACGAAACGACAGGCTTCGGCTGATCCCCAAGCGGCGCGATGCACCCGGAATCAGATCACCGCGGCGACACCGTGCAGGATCGGCTGCAGGCGCACCAGGCCGATATCCTCGCGTTCGAAGCGGCTGCCGACCTTGGTCAGCTTGGCCAGCACCTGCTCGCCTTCGTCGGGTCCGATCGGCGCGATGACGATGCCGCCGCTCGACAATTGGTCGAGGAGAAAGCGCGGCAGGCTGTCGAAGGCCGCCCAGGCGACGATGCGGTCGAACGGCGCTTCGTTGGCCAGCCCGTTGGAACCGTCCGCCTGGCGCACGATGACATTGCCGATGGCGAGTGCCTCGAGGCGCTGCCGGGCCTGTTCGGCCAGCGTCTTGTAACGGTCGATGGTGACGATCCGCGCGGCAAGCCGCGACATCACCGCCGCCGTGTAGCCGGACCCGGTGCCGATCTCGAGCACCCGGTTGCCCGGCTCGATGGCAAGTGCCGCGATCACCGCCGCCTGCAGGTCGGCGCCTTCGATGGCCTCGCCGCATTCGATCGGCAGCATACGGTCCGACCAGGCTATCGGGTGGAAATGCGGAGACAGAAAGCCGCGCCGCGGCGTCGCCTCGAAGGCGGCGATCAGCGCCTTCGGCACCGTCCCCCTGCCGCGCAGACGAAGCAGGAAGGCAGCGAAACCTTCGCGCTCGTCGACCGTTGCAGCGTGGTTCAAGTTCATGCGAGCGCCTTGGCCAGTTGATCGCGGATTTCATGCGCGGTGAGATCGAGCTGCAGCGGCGTCACCGACACCAGCCGATTGCGCAAGGCATGGAGGTCGGTGCCTTGCTTGCCCTCGACTGGCTCGCGGCCGAAGCGCAGCCAGTAGTAAGGCAGGCCGCGCCCGTCGCGCCGCTCGTCGACCCACAGGCTGTGGACCAGCTTGCCCTGCGAAGTGACTACAGTGCCGGCGATCTCTTCCGGCGCACAGTTCGGAAAATTGACGTTGAGCAGCACGCCGTCCGGCAACGGCATGGCGACGAGCTTTTCGAGCAGGGCCGGCGCCAGCGCTTCGGTGGTCTCGTAGGGAACGACGCGGTCCTCGCCGACATAGGAATAGGCCTGGCTGATGGCGATCGATCGCACGCCGAGCAGCGCGCCTTCCATGGCGCCGGCGACCGTGCCCGAATAGGTGACGTCGTCGGCGATGTTGGCGCCGGAATTGACGCCGGACAGGATCAGGTCAGGCGCTTCGGGCAGGATCTTCTTCACGCCCATGATGACACAGTCGGTCGGCGTTCCGCGCACCGCAAAGTGCTTTTCGCCGATTTTCCTGAGCCGCAGCGGCTCCGAGATCGACAGCGAATGCGCATAGCCGGACTGATCCTGTTCCGGTGCCACCACCCAGACGTCGTCCGACAGCGTGCGCGCGATGCGTTCGAGTGATGCAAGGCCCTCGGCATGGATGCCGTCGTCGTTGGTCAGGAGGATGCGCATGAGACCGCCTTTGCAGAATTGGATTGACGGCAGCGCTCTACGATACCCCCCTCTGTCCTGCCCTCTTTGCCACCACTTGGCATCTCCCCCTCAAGGGGGGAGATCGGCAATACCGTAGCCGCCGCCTTCCTTGCTACGCCAACAGTTGGCGAAAGCTGTGATGACGGCGCAATCTCCCCCCTTGAGGGGGAGATGTCCGGCAGGACAGAGGGGGGCGCGAAGGAACGCGGGGCCGACAATCTTGTCACTTCGATGATTCGATCTTTGCGAGACCGCCCATGTAAGGCCGAAGCGCTTCAGGAATGGTTACGCTGCCGTCCTCGTTTTGGTAATTTTCGATAACGGCAATGAGAGCGCGGCCGACGGCGGTGCCCGAACCGTTCAGCGTGTGGACGAAGCGGTTGCCCTTGCCGTCCTTGTCCTTGTAGCGGGCGTCCATGCGCCGCGCCTGGAAATCGCCGCATACCGAGCACGACGATATCTCGCGATAGGCATTCTGGCCGGGCAGCCAGACCTCGATGTCGTAGGTCTTGCGCGCGCCAAAGCCCATGTCGCCGGTGCACAGCGTCATGGTGCGGAACGGCAGGCCGAGCCGCTTCAGCACCTCCTCGGCGCATTCGGTCATGCGCTCATGCTCGGCAACCGAAGTCTCCTGGTCGGTGATCGACACCAGCTCGACCTTGTAGAACTGGTGCTGGCGCAGCATGCCGCGCGTGTCGCGCCCGGCCGAGCCCGCCTCGGAGCGGAAGCACGGCGTCAGCGCCGTATAGCGCAGCGGCAGTTTTTCGTGCGGCGTGATCTCGTCGCGAACGAGATTGGTGAGCGGCACTTCGGCGGTGGGGATTAGGCCAAGCCTGCCGTCCCCGTGCCGAACGAAGAATAAATCCTCCTCGAATTTCGGCAGTTGCCCGGTCCCGAAAAGCACCTCGTCGCGCACCATCAACGGCGGCTGGATCTCTACATAGCCGTGCTCGGTGGTGTGCAGATCCAGCATGAACTGGCCGAGCGCGCGTTCCATCCGCGCCAGGCCGCTTTTGAGCACGGTGAAGCGCGAGCCGGAAAGCCGTGCTGCCCGCTCGAAATCCATCATGCCGAGCGCTTCGCCGATCTCGAAATGCTCCTTCACCCAGTTCGGCCGCCTCGGCACCTCGCCGACGACGCGCTTGACGACGTTGTCGTGCTCGTCCTTGCCGACCGGCACGTCCTCGAACGGCACGTTTGGCAGCACTGCCAACGCATCGTTCAGCGCCTTGTCGAGTTCGCGCTCGCGCGCCTCGCCATTCTGGATGAAGGCCTTGATCTCGCCGACCTCGGCCTTCAGCCTTTCGGCAAGAGCTGCATCGCCCGAGCGCATGGCATTGCCGATCTCCTTCGATGCGGCGTTGCGGCGTTCCTGCCTGGTCTGCAGCTCGGTCAGATGCTCGCGCCGCGCCTCATCCGCGGCGATCAGGTCGTCGACCGTGGACTGCGCATCCTCGGCCGACCACGAGCGCTTCTTCAGCGCTTCGACAAGGGCCTTCGGGTTGTCGCGAATCCATTTGATGTCAAGCATGGTCTGTTCGTCCTCGGCACGGCGGTTTCGGGGCAAGGAAATGCCCAAAACAAAGACCAGAGGGCGTAAACCGCATCGATACAAGACGTCAAGGCAGAGTTCCTTCGCGCCGACCTCAGGTAGGCAGCACGCGCAACGTTCGATCGAAAGAACCCTGGAAACAAAAACCCGCCTCGAGAGGCGGGTTTTTGGAGCCAATTGGCACCGTACTTAAATTAGTAGCATAGCTGCCGGCACAAAGCAAGAACAAAGTTGCTATGGCCGGCAAAAAAATTCTGCCCGCTTCAACCGAACCTATGTCGAAGACGCGTCCGCCGGCTTTTCGGCCACCTCTTCGGTGGCGTCCTGCTTTTCGCGGGCCACACGGTCGCGCTCCTTGCTGCGTTCGATCAGCCGGGCCGACCAGATCGAGACCTCGTAGAGCAGGATCGTCGGAATGGCCAGGCCGATCTGGCTCATCGGGTCGGGCGGCGTCAGCACCGCCGCCACCACAAAGGCGATGACGATCGCCCATTTGCGCTTCTCGGCCAGGGCCGTGGACGACAGCATGCCGACCCGCGTCATCAGGCTTGTCACCACCGGCAGCTGGAACACCAGGCCGAAGGAGAAGATCAGCGTCATGATCAGGCTGAGATATTCGGACACTTTCGGCAGCAGCGAAATCTGCACCTGGTCGTTGGTGCCGGTCTGCTGCATGGCGAGGAAGAACCACATCACCATCGGCGTGAAGAAGAAATAGACCAGCGATGCGCCCATCAGGAACAGGATCGGCGAGGCGATCAGGAACGGCAGGAAGGCGTTGCGCTCGTTTTTGTAGAGGCCGGGCGCGATGAATTTGTAGATCTGCGTGGCGATCAGCGGAAAGGCGATGACCATGCCGCCGAACATGGCGAGCTTGACCTGGGTAAAGAAGAACTCCTGTGGCGCCGTATAGATCAGCTCGACCTTGTGCGGGTCGAGCCCGGCCCATTGGGTCGCCCATCTGAACGGAATGACCAGAAGGTTGAACAGCCGCTTGGCGAAAAAGAAGCAGACCAGGAAGGCAACAAAAAAACCGCCAATCGACCAGATCAGCCGCCGGCGCAACTCGATCAGGTGCTCCATCAGCGGAGCCGACGATTTTTCTATCTCGTCCTTTTCCTTGTCCGAAACGCTCACTTGGCGGCTCCCGCCGTTTTCCTGGCGGCCGGCTTCTTCGTTGCTGACGCCGGCTTCTTCGCTGCTGACGACTGCGCTTTCGGCTCAGCTTTTTCGGCGGCCTTTGGCGCAGCGGTCTTTGCCGGCTTGGCCGGCGCGGCGGCCGCGGCTTTCGCGGGCGCTGGCTTCTTCTTTGCCGCAGGTGCTTTTTTCGGCACGGCCGCTGCAGCCGTTTGCGCCTGCACTGCCGGCGCTACGACGGACTCGTCCGTCATCGCCGGAAAGATCGGCGTGGCCGGCGTCGGCTCCGGCGGGCTGACGCCCGGCATCGTCGTTGCGCCGTTCTTAAGCGGCTCGGCCGCCTGCTCCGTCGAAGCGGCGGCATCGACGGCCGGCTTGGGTTTCATCACTGCGTCGACGCCGGAACGGACGTCGGCGGCGGCCTGCTCGAATGGATTGAGCTGCTTCCTGATCTCGGCTGCCGGATTGAGGCTTCTCAGCGAATCGACCGACTTCTTGACGTCGTCGAGCTCGGCTTCCTTCAACGCATCGTTGAACTGCCGCTGGAAATCGGACGCCATGGCGCGCAGCTTCGCCGTTGTGCGGCCGAAGGTGCGCAGCATGTTGGGCAAATCCTTGGGCCCGACGACCACGATCATGACGATCGCGATCACCAGCATCTCGGTCCAGCCGACTTCGAACATGGCTATACGTTCCGACTCAAGTTTTGGCCGACTAAAGTTTTGGGCTCAGCTTTTGCTGGCCTTTTCCTTCGGTACCGAAACGGTTTCGTCGGAACGGTGTTCGACGGTGCGCTTGTCCTCGGCAGTCTCGTCGTCGGCCATGCCCTTCTTGAAGCTCTTGATGCCCTTGGCCATGTCGCCCATCAGCTCGGGGATCTTGCCGCGGCCGAAGACCAGCAGCACGATCACCAGAACGATCATCCAGTGCCAAATCGAAAATGAACCCATAGCAAATCTCTCTCGAACGGTTTCCCAGACGCTGATCTATGCGCTTTCGGGTTCGGATTCAAACAGAACTGCGACAGAGTTCATGAATGAGTCGCCGAAGTCACGCACTTTCGGCACGGCGGCCCGCTACCAATCGGCGCAGTTCCATCCTGCCTGTGGCTTTAAGATGGCGCTCGGCTCAATCTTCCGTGACGCGCGGCGTCAAAAGGCCGAGTTCTTCGAGGTCGATGTCGGTCAGCGGATCCTCGTCGTCAGTGAGCGCATCGGGGTCGGCCGGCGGCAGCGGCACCGAGAAATTCGACGGCATGCGGCCGGACAGCAGCCCCGCACCCTTCAATTCCTCCATGCCGGGGAGATCGCGGATCTCCTCCAGTGCGAAATGGTCGAGGAAAATGTCGGTCGTGCCGTAGGTGACGGGACGGCCGGGCGTGCGGCGCCGGCCGCGCATCCTCACCCATTCGGTCTCCATCAGCGTGTCGAGTGTCCCCCTTGACGTCTCGACGCCGCGGATGTCCTCGATCTCGGCACGCGTCACCGGCTGGTGGTAGGCGATGATCGCCAGCACTTCGAGGGCAGCGCGGGACAGTTTGCGCTGCTGCACCGTGTCGCGGCTCATCAGGAAGGCGAGGTCGCCGGCGGTGCGAAAGGCCCAGGCATCGCCGACGCGCACCAGATTGACGCCGCGCCGCGCATAGATCTGCTGCAGTTCGGCCATTGCCGCGGCAATGTTGATGCCGTCGGGCAGTCGCGAAGTGAGCTGTTTTTCGCTGACCGGCTCGGCGCTGGCGAATACGATCGCCTCGGCCATCCGTACGGCCTCCGCCATATGCAGCCGCTCGCCAGGATTCCGCGACAAATTCTGCCCCTGATTTTGTGCCGGGTTTTCGGCGACCGCGCCTTGCTCGGCATCGTCGTCGACCTTGAACGGAATGACCGAAGCGTTGGCGCGTTCGCTCATGGTGTTACCTCGACTATCTTGATGGCCTGGGCGCGGCCGCGCAGATAAAGCGGCGCGAACACCTGGTCCTGCCGCATTTCCATCTTGCCTTCGCGCACCAGTTCCAGCGTCGCCGCAAACGAGCTGGCAACCGCGGTGCGCCGCTCTTCCGGGCCGGCCAGATATTCGACCAGGAAACCGTCGAGCGCCGTCCAGTCGCGCAGCGACCCGATCAGCCTGGTCAGCACGTCGCGCGCATCCTTGAGCGACCACACGCCGCGCCTGGCGATCGTCACATTGGTTATTGCCTGCTTCTGGCGCTGCTGGGCATAGGCGGTCAACAGGTCGTAGAGCGAGGCCGAATAAGCATTGCGCTTCTCGACGATGACCATTTCCGGCATGCCGCGTGCAAACACGTCGCGTCCGAGCCGGTTGCGGTTGACCAGCCGTGCCGCCGCGTCGCGCATTGCCTCCAGCCGCTTCAGCCGGAACTGCAGCACCGCCGCCAGTTCCTCGCCGCTTTCGCCTTCGTCGCCGGGCTGCTTGGGGATCAGGAGTTTCGACTTGAGAAACGCCAGCCACGCCGCCATCACCAGATAGTCGGCGGCAAGCTCCAGCCTCAGCGCCCTCACCTTCTCGACGAAGGCCAGATACTGTTCGGCCAGCGCCAGGATCGAGATGCGCGACAGGTCGACCTTCTGATTGCGGGCAAGATGCAGCAGAAGATCGAGAGGACCTTCGAAGCCGGCCACATCGACGACCAACGCCGGATCGCCGGTCAGCCGGGAATCGTCGTTCTCGGCCCACAAGCGGTCCATCGGTGCGGCCTTGCCGGCCTTCAGGTCCAATGTTTCCGCCACTTCGCTTCCTTTGATGCTAGGCCACCGCGTCGAAATAACCGGCAAATTCGGCCCGAATCTCGGTCTCGTCCGCCACGTCACGGTTCCTGATATAGGTCAGCGCCCGCTCCGCGCGCTCAAACGACTTGCCTTCCAGCCCGGTCGTGCGCGATGCAATGCCGGCCATCTCCTCGAACACGCCGTTGCAGTGAAGGACCAGATCGCAGCCCGCCGCAAGGATAGCGGCCGCCTTTGACGGGAAATCCCCAGAAAGTGCCTTCATCGAGGTGTCGTCGCTCATCAACAGGCCGTCGAAGCCGATTTCGCCTCGGATGATCTTTTCGATGACCTTGCCGGAAGTCGTGGCCGGGTTCTTCGGGTCGATCGCGCTATAGACGACATGCGCCGTCATCGCCATCGGCAAATGGTTGAGCTCCCTGAACGGGGCAAAATCATGCCGCTGCAGGTCGCCGATCGAGGCGTCGACGGTCGGCAGTTCGAAATGCGTATCGGCGAAGGCCCTTCCATGACCGGGAATATGTTTCATCACCGGCAGCACGCCGCCCGCCATCAGGCCTTCCGCCGCGGCGCGACCCAATTCTATGACGGCGCGCGGCTCCTTGCCATAGGCGCGCGCGCCGATGACGTCGCTGGCGCCCTCGATCGGCACGTCGAGCACCGGCAGGCAATCCGCCGTGATGCCGTAGCGCAGCAGGTCGAAGGCATGCAGCCGCGCCATAAGCCATGCGGCACGGGTGCCGGCGTCATGGTCGTCGCGCCACAAGGCGCCGAGTGCACCGGCAGCCGGATAGTTCGGCGCCAGCGGCGGCCGTAGGCGCTGCACCCGGCCGCCCTCCTGGTCGATGAACACCGGCGCATCCGCACGCCCGACGCAGTCGCGCATCGCGGCGACCAGATCGCGGATCTGCTCGGTCTCGCCGATATTGCGCGCAAACAGGATGAAGCCCCACGGGCATTCGTTGCGATAGAAACGGATCTCGTCGCGGGTCAGTGATTTCCCGGCGCAGCCGAGGATCATGGATTTTGATTCGGTCATGCGGAACAGTTTAGAGCTTCGCGCCGACAAAGGGAATCGCCCGCAATTGCCTTCAGAGGTTTCCGTTCACGCAAAAAAGCCGGCGCGGACGCCGGCTTTTCGAGAGGTTTTGGTGCCTAGTGGGACACGAAGCAATTGCCGCCGGCAGCCTTGTAGCTTGTGCACAGTTTGATCGCCTCGTTGCGAGACTGCGCCGGAACGCGGACGCGGTAGAAGGTGCCCTTGCCGGCAATCTCGGCCTTGACGATGTTGGCGGTGCGGCCGGAAAGCACGCTGCCGTAGCGGCGCTGCAGATCCTGATAAGTCGCCTGGGCGCTTTCGACTGTCGGCTGCGAAGCGATCTGTATCGACCACGAACCAGCGCCGGCCGCGGCCGGATCGATGGAAGCGACCTGATCGGGCTTGACCTCGCCGACCACGTCGACCGGCTGGTCGGACGGGCGCTGCGGCGCCACCGGAACCGTGGCCGGGGTGCTGGCGGACTGCTTGCTGGCTGACGGCTTGGCTTCAGCCTTTGTGTCGGGCTTGGGCGCCGGCTGCAGCTTGGAGGTTTCGGCCTGATCGCCGCTCGCCTGGTCGCCACTCGGCTGGTCGCCAATCTTCGGATCACTTGTCAATTGGTCGATCAGGGGCACGGTGCCGGTCTGCGCCGCGGCGTCGGCCTGGGCGGCCGGAGCCACGTGCTGCGGCGCCGGATCGGCCGGCTCGGCAGCAGCCATCTGCGGGGCGGCGGGCGCCGGATCCTCGCGCGCCACGAGCGAGCCGTCAGGTTTCACGACCATGGTCCGTACCTTGCGCGGCGCAACAGCGACGATCTCGGGGGTTGCACCCTTCTCGGCCTCCTGCAGAACCTGCGCGATGCGATCCTCGGACTTGGGCGCCGGTACGGCGGCGGTTTCGGTAGCGCCAGCCGCATTGGCGCCAAGCGCATTGGTGTTAGGCGCGCTGGTGCCGGGCGCATTGGTGCCAGACCCGTCGGTGTCGGACGCCACGGTGCCGGGCGCGTCGATATCGTCTGCGGCATCGGGGTCATTGGGCGAAAGATCGACGACGCGGCTCTCCGGTTCGTCGGCCTTCAGGTCCACGGGCTCTTCGGTGTTGGTGACCAGCTTCTGCTGAACCGGCT
This sequence comes from Mesorhizobium sp. M0800, assembly GCF_040320095.1. Classification (NCBI taxonomy): domain Bacteria; kingdom Pseudomonadati; phylum Pseudomonadota; class Alphaproteobacteria; order Hyphomicrobiales; family Phyllobacteriaceae; genus Mesorhizobium; species Mesorhizobium sp. M0800. The sequence continues at coordinate 272,659 of NZ_JAMYOZ010000003.1, read as the reverse complement.
CGGCGGGCTTGGCGCCCTTGACCACAGCGTCATAAACCTTGTTGTCCTGGTTCGGCACGACGGTGCCGCCTGGATTTTCCGGCTTGATCTTGATCGGCCTGTTGTCGGCCTTGACGATAACCGGCGCATCGCCGCCACTCTTGCCGCCGAGGGTCAACGCAAAGGCGCCAAGGCCTCCGGCGATCGCCACGGCGCCGACCACCGCTCCTATCAGCAGCCCGCGCCTGCGCGGCTGCCTTTCGGCTCCGCGTTCGGCAAGGCCCGGAACCGACATCTCCTCGTCCAGTTCGGGATCGTAGTCGAGCTCATCGAAGGTGAAATCGTCGGCTTGCGAAACCGGCTGGCCATCGGGCAATTGGCCCAGATCGAAACCGTCCGCTGCATCGGCATAGGAAGCGGCCGCCGCGCTGACGGGGGCTTCCGCAGGCTTGGCGCCATAGGCGCGCGTCTCGCTACGATCTTGCTTATAGCCAGACACGAAGCCGGCATCGTATTCATCGTCATAGCCAGCACTGCGCACCGGGGCAGGCGCTATATCCGTTGCATTCATTTCGGTGAGAAGGCTGGCAAAATCGGCATCGAGATCGTCGTAGGCGGGCGCCACCGGCTCGTCATCGTCGAAGTTGAGCTCCGGAATGTCGAGATCGTCCGCCAGCGCCACGACGCGCTCGGGCACGTCGACCGTCTCGACATCGGGCATCTCGTCATAGGCGGAAGGCTGTTGATGCGAGCTTGGTGCAGCTTCCGTGTAGGCGGGCCGATCTTCATAGGATGGCCTCTCTTCGACCGGTGCGGCCCGATAGGACGGCGTTGCAGCCGGCTGCGGCGGTGGTGCCGGACGCGCCGAAGCTACCGGCTGGCTTGCAAAAGCGGGCTGAGGCTGTGCGACCGGTGTCACGCGGCTCCACGAGCGGGCCGGCTCGGGCGGTGTGGCGCGTGTCGTCAGCCAGTTCAGCGCATCGAGCGGGTCTTCTTCGGCAGCAGCTGCCGCACTCTTGTCGGCCGAGTCATGATCCAGGCCGATGTTCCTGGCGAAGTCGGCATCGAGCGCATCGCTGTCGAGATCATCCGCGGGTCCGGCAGCGGCTTCAACTCCGAAATCCTCGCCTTCAAGCTCATCGAGGAGGACACTGCCAAGATCGGCGTCATCGGCGGCACTGGACTGCTGCGGCTCAGCGGGCTCGTGCTCGTCGAGTTCCCAATCCAGCTCGTCGACAGCATGCACCGGTTCGTTGGCAACGTCTTTGACCGCCGCCATTGGCTGTTCGGCGGCCACTGCTGGCTTCTGAATTACCGGCGCGATAGGCTGCTGAACAGCCATCACGGGCTTCTCGGCAATCTGCGGGCTTGCCTGAGGTTCGTTGACCGCTTGTGCCGGCCGTGTGCTCATCGCACCGAGCAGCGCGTTCAGTTCGTCTTCCAGGCTGCGTTCCTCAGCCACTGGGGCCGTCGGGACGACAGCGGCTGGCGCCACTGGTTCGGCCGCAACTTGCGCCACGGGCTCTTCGGCTTCCTCGGCAGGCGCATCGTCGAAGCTCAGATCGAAATCGTCGTCGAACGCCGCTTCAGCGGCCGTGCCGGAAAGCCGGGCGGCCTCTGGCTCTTCGATCGACTGCTCTTCGATAAACTCTGGTTCTTCGACTTCGGCAGGCTCGTTCGGGCGAACGTCGAAGTCCATGTTGACATCGGCCATGGCATCATCGAAATGGCCGGCAAGATCCTCATCGGCCGAAACCGCCTCAACCGGCGATGCCGGGGCGGCGACGTTTTCCGCCGGCTCATGCTCGTCGAACATCAGCTCGTCTTCGAGCGAGCTTGCAACGGCATCGTCGAACTCGTCATCGAACGCGGCCGCTTGCGCGGCGGTTTCAACGGCGACGGTCTGCTCCATCGGCTCATGCTCTTCGAGCATCAGCTCGTCTTCGAGCGAACTTGCCACGGCGTTGTCGAACTCATCGTCGAAGGCGGGCTCGTCGACCGGCTCGATCGCCTCGGCTGCGGCCCTGGGTTCATCCTCGCCGGTCACCGCGATCTTGGCCGTTACATCGTCGTCGTGCCGAAAATCCTGGTCGAGCGAGGCGGCAAGTTCGTCGTCACTCGAAAGGTCGTCCTCGAACGGCGACACGTCTTCGAGCGAGCCGGCGACAGCGTTATCGAACTCGTCGTCGAGCTCCGGCTCGACGGCGGGAGCAAACGCCCTTTCGGGGGCGGAGGCAATTTCGTCGGCGGCAACAGGAGTTGCTGCAACAGGAGCAGCATCATCCGCCGCACTGTCGTCGAACGCGAAATCCTGTTCGAACGAGGCAGCAAGCGCGTCCTCCATTTCGTCGGCAGCGGCCGGTTCGGGTGTCGGCTCGCGAAGCTTGGCAGGGGAAGCATTGTCATTGGCGTCGGCGCCGGATTCGCCCATCAACTCCTTCTCGAGATCGATCTCGAAATCGCCCTCGTCCACCGACGGTTCGGCGGCAGCGGTTTTCGGCTGGGCCGGCGTTTGCGGTTTGACCGGCTGGCGCGGGTCGAACCCCATGATCCTGGTCAGTTCCGCGAACGGATCATCGTTGGCGATGTCGTTGTGGTCGGCTGCTCTCAGCTGGGTTCTGTCTGCCATTATTGTTCCCGAACTCGCACTCATTCGGACGCCATGGACGTCGCGTAGGGTTGGCCCTTACCAGCGCAATGTGGGCAAAAGGTGACAGGTTTTTTACTCAAACCTAACGCATTTCGGTGGGCGCATTGGCTCCGATCAGCGTCAGGCCGGACGTCAAAACGTCCGAAACAGCCTGCACCAGCCCTAGTCTGGCATGCGTCAATTGTCGGTCGTTAACCTTAACAAAACGTAAGTCGGGATTATCGGTGCCCCGGTTCCAGTGTCCGTGGAAGCTGGAAGCGAGTTCGTAGAGGTAAAATGCCAGCCGGTGGGGCTCGAGCGCGAGCGCCGCGGCTTCGATCAGCCGAGGATATTCGGCGAGCTTCCTGATCAGGCCGATCTCCCCCTCATCGGTCAGCAAAGCCACTTCGGCGGCCAGTTGGTTGCGGTCGAACATGGCCTCGCCCAATTGCTCGCTCGCCTGCCGGAATACCGAATGGCAGCGCGCCGAGGCATACTGCACGTAGAACACCGGATTGTCCTTCGACTGCTCGGTCACCTTGGCGAAGTCGAAGTCGAGCGGCGCGTCGTTCTTGCGGTAGAGCATCATGAAGCGAACTGCATCTCGTCCAACTTCTTCGATGACCTCCCGAAGAGTGACGAAATTCCCAGTTCGCTTTCCCATCCGCACCGGCTCGCCGGCGCGAAACAGCCTCACCAGCTGGCAAAGCAGCACGGTAAGCTTGACCTCGTCGCCGGCAATCGCCCGGGCAAGCGCTTCCAGCCGTTTCACATAGCCGCCGTGATCGGCGCCAAGCACATAGATCAGGTCGACGAAGCCGCGATCGACCTTGTCCTTGAGGTAGGCGACATCGGCGGCGAAATAGGTGAAGGTGCCGTCCGACTTGACCAACGCCCGGTCCATGTCGTCGCCGACCGCGGTCGAGCGGAACAGCGTCTGCTCGCGGTCCTCCCAGTCGTCCGGCTTCTCGCCCTTGGGCGGCGGCAGCTTGCCCTTGTAGATGTGGCCCTTCAGCGTCAGGTCGTTGATCGCCGAGCGGATCTTCTTCGCATTGTTGGCATGCAGCGTCCGCTCGGAAAAGAAGACGTCGTGATGCACGTTGAGCAGCGCCAGATCCTCGCGGATCATCGCCATCATCGCATCGATCGTCCTGTCCTTGACGATGGCAAGCGCCTCTTCGTCCGGCATCTGCAGCAGGGAGCGGCCGAATTCGCTGGCCAGCGCCTGACCAACGGGGATCAGATAGTCGCCTGGATAAAGCCCGGCCGGAATGTCGCCGATCTCATCGCCGAGCGCTTCGCGGTAGCGCAGCATGACTGAGCGTCCGAGCACGTCGATCTGCGAACCGGCATCGTTGATGACGTATTCCTTGGTCACGTCGTAACCGGCGAAGGCCATCAGATTGGCCAGCGCGTCGCCGACCACAGCACCCCGGCAATGGCCGACATGCATCGGCCCGGTCGGGTTGGCCGAGACATATTCGACATTGGTTTTCTTGCCGCCGCCGATAGTCGAGCGGCCATAGTTGCGGCCTTCGCCGAGCAGCGCCGTCAGATGCGCCTGCCAGAAGCCGTCCTTGAGCCTGAGATTGACGAAGCCCGGGCCTGCGATCTCGGCGGCCGCGATATCCTCGTCGGCGCGCAGCGCCTCGGCCAGCCTTTCGGCCAGCGCACGCGGGTTCTGGCCGGTCGGCTTGGCCAACACCATGGCTGCGTTGGTCGCGAGATCGCCATGGCTGGCATCGCGCGGCGGCTCGACGGCGATGCGCGACAGGTCCGGCGACACGCCATCCTTGTCTTTCAAATCAAGCGCTTCGACGGCCTTTATGATTCGCGCGTTGAAATCGGCGAAGATGTTCATTGCTGTGGCTCTGACGGTTTTGCAGGGATCCGGCTCGTTGGCCGGCAAAATCGCGCCCGCCCTAGCTCAAATCCGGCGTATGGTCAAACAAACGCCTGTGTTCCTTAAGCGCATAAGTGTCCGTCATGCCGGCCAGGAAATCGGCAACACTGCGCGCCTTGACGCGGTCCTCTGCCCGGTCGAGCCCTTCGCGCCAGCCATCCGGCATGGCGCGCGGATCGGCGAAATAGACGTCGAACAGGTCCCTGACGATCTGGTCGGCATCGGCGCGCACCCGCATGACCTCCGCATGCCGGTAGAGGTGCTTGTAGAGAAAGGCCTTCAGCTCCTTTTCCAATACGGCCGTCTCGGCGGAGAAGCTCACCATCGGCTCGCCGGCCGCCCTTACCGCTTCGGCGCTGCCGGGCTTGATGCGCGCCAGATTGGCTGTCGTCGAGACGATCACGTCCTCGACCATGATAGTGATCTGCCGGCGCATCAGCTCGTGGCCGGTGCGTACGTCATCGAGCGCCGGATAGCGCTGACGCACGCCCTTGAGGATCGACCCCGGCAGCGAGACGCCCTCCAGCATATCGAGCGTCAACAGCCCTGCCCTCAAGCCGTCATCGATGTCGTGGGTGTTGTAGGCGATGTCGTCGGCAATCGCCGCGCACTGCGCCTCGATACCAGCGAAGCGGTCGAGTTCAAGGTCGTGCAGTTCGGAATAGTCGCGGATAGCCTGCGGCACCGGCCCCTTCAGCCCTTTGCCCTTGGCATCGGTCAGCGGGCCATTGTGCTTGACCAGCCCCTCCAGCGTTTCCCAGGTGAGGTTCAGCCCATCGAACTCGGCATAGCGCCGCTCCAGCCGAGTCACCACACGCAGCGACTGCGCATTGTGGTCGAAGCCGCCCCAGGCGGCCATCTTCTCATTCAGCGCGTCCTCGCCGGTATGGCCGAAGGGCGTGTGGCCGAAGTCGTGCACCAGGGCCACCGCCTCCGCCAAGTCCTCGTCGCCGCGAAGCGCCCGCGCCAGAGCGCGTGCGATTTGCGCGACCTCGATCGAATGCGTCAGCCTCGTGCGGTAATGGTCGCCTTCGTGTGCGACGAACACTTGCGTCTTGTGCTTCAGCCGGCGGAACGCCGTCGAATGGATGATGCGGTCGCGGTCGCGCTGGAACGGCGTGCGCGTCGGGCTTTCCACCTCGTCGAACAGCCGCCCGCGCGACTTCGCCGGGTCGCTGGCATAGGCCGCGCGCGGCCGATAGCCGAATCCGATGTCGCCCAACTCGTTGGTCATAGCGTATGCCGCAGTTGACTTGCCCCGTCGCGCTTCATACCTATCATACGAAACCGAATGCAAGGTGACGCCCATGGGCGCTGATGCCAAGACCGCCATGAAAGTCGAGATGACCGACGCCGCCGCCAGGCGGATCGCCAAGATTGTAGCGAGCGAAGCCGGTAAGACGGCCCTGCGCGTTTCGGTCGAGGGCGGCGGCTGTTCCGGCTTCTCCTACAAGTTCGACCTGGTCGACAGGCGCAATGACGACGACGTCGCCATCGAAAAGGACGGCGCCACCGTGCTGATCGACGACCTGTCGCTGGTCTATATGGGCGGCTCGGTGATCGATTTCGTCGACGATCTGATGGGCCAGTCGTTCCAGATCAGAAACCCCAATGCGGTCGCCTCCTGCGGCTGCGGCACCAGCTTCTCGATCTAGAAATGCCCGACATCGGCGCGGTCCGTCAGGTCGCGCTTTCCGCCGGGCGCGACCTCGATGCGACGCTGGCGTTCTGGCGCGAGGTGCTCGGCATGAACCTGCATGCGCGTTTCGATCCGCCGGGCATCGCCTTTATCATGGCCGGTGACGTGCGCCTGCTTTTCACCGACGGCCTGCCCGCCGGCACCGTCTATCTCGACATATTGGGCCTCGACGAGTTCCACGCTTCGGCAAGGGCCGCCGGTGTTCCCTTCACCGCGCCGCCGGCGCTCGTCCATCGCGACACCGAAGGCCTGTTCGGCCAGGCGGGGGAAAGCGAATGGATGGCCTTCCTAAAGGACCCGGCAGGCAATACGATCGGCCTTGTCGAACGTCATCCACCGGATAGCTAGTCTCCGGATCACCAGCCTATCGAGGCCGCCATGAAAATCGTCACCTGGAACATCAACGGCGTTCGCGCCCGCATCGGCAATTTGACCCATTGGCTGACGGAAAGCGCGCCCGACATCGCCTGCCTGCAGGAGATCAAGACGGTCGACGAGCAGTTTCCTCGCGCCGAGATCGAGGCGCTCGGCTACAATGTCGAGACTTACGGCCAAAAAGGCTTCAACGGCGTCGCCATCCTGTCGAAGCTGCGTTTCGACGAGGTCAATCGCGGCTTGCCGGGCGACGATGCCGACGAACAGGCGCGTTTTATCGAGGGCGTGTTCTCGACCGACAAGGGCGCCTTGCGCGTTGCCTCGATCTATCTGCCGAACGGCAACCCGATCGACGACGAGAAGAAGTTCTCCTACAAGCTTTCCTGGATGGCGCGACTTGAGCGCTGGGCCGAGGAGCGGCTTGCACTGGAAGAGCCGCTGGTTCTGGCCGGCGACTACAATGTCATTCCCGAGCCGATCGACGCGAAATATCCGGAAAACTGGCTAAGCGACGCGCTGTTCCAGCCCGCGACGCGGCAGGCGTTCCGGCGGCTGAAGAATCTCGGCTTCACCGAAGCCGTGCGTGCCGTCACCGACGCCCCGGACGTCTTTACCTTCTGGGACTATCAGGCCGGCGCCTGGCAGAAGAACAACGGCATCCGCATCGACCATTTGCTTCTGTCGCCCGAAGCCGCCAACTGGTTTTCCTCGGCTTCGATCGAAAAGCAGGTGCGCGCCTGGGAAAAGCCCTCCGACCACGTGCCGGTGGCGATCGATCTGGCGCTGCAGCCGGCCTGACCGGAGCTGCTGTCCGGCGGCACATTGATAAGTTGACCTCTTATCGCCACAAATCGCGTGCTTGATGAGAAATCATCATGGTGGCTGGGGTTCCCATGACTACTCGATTTGCACTCTGCCCGATCGGCTGCGCGCTTGCGATGGCGGTGGCGACGCCGGCTTTTGCCGATGCAGAGTGCCTGGCTAACGGAAAATCATTCCAGATCGGCCGGGTCGCCTGCCTGACGCTTGCCGGCCAAAGCCACCTCGCCCGTTGCGAGATGGTGCTCAACAACACGTCCTGGATAAAGCTCCGCGATGGCTGCCCGGAGAACACGCTGGCCCCACATCTGCAGGGCACGCCGATCTCAACACCGGCGCCCAGCGGCATGCCGGCGGAACCGACCGACAATTGATCTAAAAACGGAAATTCTGCCGGCCTATTGGTCGCCGCCACCCTTGGTGAGGATGTCGTCGGCCAGCGAGATCGCGGTGCGGCGGTCGGCTTCGCCGGCGGCCGCAAACGCTTCTTCCTGCATGCCGCGGATCCATGGCTGGTCGGCGGGTGAGGCCCGTTCGAGCGCCGCGGTCATCATCGCCAGCCCCCGCACGATCTTGCCGCTTTGGAAGAGCAGGTTGCCGAGCGTCGCCTGCGCGCCCGCATGGCCCTTTTCGGCCGCCAGCTGGAACCAGCGTCCGGCCTGCTTGACGCTGGCCTTGACGCCGCCCTCACCCTTGAGGAACATCTGGCCCATCTCGAACTGGGCGTTCGGATTGCGGTAGTTGGCGGCGGCACGCATGTAATATTCCTGGGCCGCCACCTCGTTCTCCTCGACGGGGCTGCCGGGAATGCCCTTCCTCAGATAGTCGCCAAGCGCCACCAGCGCGTCCGAAACATAGCTTTCCTCGGGCGAACCGGGCTCGACATCCTGGTCGACGATCTCGCTGAAGAACTTGAATGCCGCGTAGTCGTCTCGCGCCACGCCATCGCCTTCGGCATACATGCGCGCAAGCTTCCAGGTGGCGCCGATCTGGCCGTTCTCGGCGGCATATTTATAGGCTTCCGCGGCCTGCTCCTTATGGCCGTTCTTGTAGGCGGAAAAGCCGAACTGGAACACCGCCCACGGGCTCGACTGCGGCTTCACGCCGGTCTTGTCGTCGAACACCTTGTCGTCGAAGGCCATGGCCTGGCCGACGGCGCCCAAGGTCGCGCCAAACGTGGCGAGCGCAACCAGTGCCGAAAGGACAGACGACCTCAACAACTCAGATGTCCGCATAGCAGTGTGTTTCTTTGGCACCGCCGGGATGGGTGACCGCGCCGTCGCGGGCAGATCCGACCGTCTGTGCGTATTTCCAGATCGCGCCCGACTGATAGTCGGTCGTGCGCGCCTTCCATGCTTTTGCCCTCGCCGCCAGTTCGGCTTTAGACAATGCAACCTCGATCGTGCCATTCACCGCGTCGATCGAGATCAAGTCGCCGTCTTTCAGCAGCCCGATCGGGCCGCCGACAGCCGCTTCCGGCCCGACATGGCCGATGCAGAAACCGCGCGTCGCGCCCGAAAAACGCCCGTCGGTGATGAGCGCCACCTTGCCGCCCATGCCCTGGCCGTAGAGAGCCGCCGTCGTCGACAGCATTTCGCGCATGCCCGGGCCGCCGCGCGGACCCTCGTAACGGATGACGAGAACCTCGCCTTCGCTATAGTTACGGTGCGTAACAGCCTCGAAACATTCCTCTTCCGAATCGAAGCAGCGTGCCGGACCCGAGAATTTGAGTTCCGCCATACCAGCGACCTTCACGATCGCGCCTTCGGGGGCAAGGTTACCCTTCAAGCCCACGACCCCGCCGGTCTGGGTAATCGGCCTATTGGCGGGACGGACCACATCCTGGCTGTCATTCCAGGAAACATGTTCCATATTTTCGGCCAAAGTGCGGCCGGTCACCGTCAGGCAATCGCCATGAAGATAGCCATGGTCGAGCAGCGTCTTCATCAAGAGCGGAATGCCGCCGGCCTCGAACATGTCCTTGGCGACGTATTTGCCGCCCGGCTTGAGGTCGGCGATGTAGGGTGTTTTCTCGAATATCTTGGCCACGTCGAAAAGATCGAACTTTATCCCGGCCTCGTGCGCGATCGCCGGCAGATGCAGCGCCGCGTTGGTCGAGCCGCCGGTGGCCGAGACCACAGTCGCGGCATTTTCCAGCGCTTCTATGGTAACGATGTCGCGCGGGCGGATGTTCCTTGCGATCAGCTCCATGATCTTTTCGCCGGAAGCGAAATTGAAGCGGTCGCGCATCTCGTAGGGTGCCGGCGCGCCGCAGGAATAGGGCAGCGCCAGGCCGATCGCCTCAGCGACGGTGGCCATGGTATTGGCGGTGAACTGGGCGCCGCAGGAGCCGGCCGACGGACAGGCGGCTTGCTCGATCTCGAGCAGCTCGGCGTCGCCGATCGTGCCGACCGAATGCTGGCCGACCGCCTCGAACACGTCCTGCACGGTGATCTGCCGGCCACGGTAGCTGCCGGGCAGGATCGAGCCGCCATAGATGAAGATCGACGGTACGTTGAGGCGCACCATGGCCATCATCATGCCGGGCAGCGACTTGTCGCAACCGGCCAATCCAACCAGCGCATCGTAGCAATGGCCGCGCATGGTGAGCTCGACCGAGTCGGCGATGACCTCGCGCGACACCAGCGACGACTTCATGCCCTGATGACCCATGGCGATGCCGTCGGTGACGGTGATGGTGCAGAATTCGCGTGGCGTGCCGCTGGCGGCCGCCACGCCCTTCTTGACCACTTGCGCCTGGCGCATCAGCGAGATGTTGCAGGGCGCGGCCTCGTTCCAGCAGCTGGCGACACCGACCAGAGGCTGCGCGATCTCGGCCGCCGACAGCCCCATAGCATAAAGGTAGGAGCGATGCGGCGCCCGCTCGGGACCAACGGTCACGTGGCGGCTCGGCAGCTTGGCCTTGGAGATCGCTCTGGCGTCCATACTCGTCCTTGCCGCGGGCGGTGCGGCCTGCCTCTTCGCCTAGCCTTTTGGCGCATGTCCCGAGACAAGTTCGAGGTGCGCCGGGTTTATGGCGGGAAATGGGCAATGTTCCCGGGCGGCCGGGTGGCGCGAGGGTTGTTCAGAAACTGTTGCCAAAACGTCACAATTACAGAAGCGAACATCATGGGGACAATTGTTGCGCCGGCCGAATGCCGGACGCCACGCATCCAACCAACGGCCGGGCAGTGCCCGGCCGTTTTGTCGTTTAAAATTTAATAGTTAGAACTTGATCTTGACGGAAGCCGAACCGGCGAGAAGCAGGTCGTTGCCGTAGGTATAGGTAACGGCATTTGCCACGTCGCCGACACCGCTGAAAGTCGATGACCCGCTCGTCAGCACACCGATCGAGCCGCCGAGCCTGACCTCGACCTGGTCGTTCGGCGAATAGGAGACGCCGCTGGCAACGGCCCAGGTATCCGACTGATAGCCGGAGGTCGTCGAGGTGCCGCGATCCCAGGTCAGCGAAACCACGCCCGACAATTGATCGGTGAACTTGTGCCCGATACCGCCCGTGACCGTCCAGCCGTCGCGATAAAGCAGGTCGAATGAAACGGGCGAGGGCAAACCGGTTACCGGACTGCGCACGCCATTGATGGCAATGACGCCAAGCTTGCTCCACTCCTGCCAGCGGATGGAACCAAAGGCCAGCCAGCCAGGAGCTATACCGCTCTGCAGCTTGAATTCCAGAGCCTGAGGTATTTCAGCCGACGCCGAGACTGGGTACACGCCGGTAGAGCCAGGAATCAGATCCGCTGGAAAGGCGCCCCTGAAGCCGGTCGTGTCGACGGTTCCCGACAGCCCGTCATATTTGTAGCTTGAAGAGTACATCAGGCTGGCGCGCAGGGCGATCTCGGGGATCTCATAGGCTGCGCCCGCACGCCAACCCCATGCCTCGTCGGATAGCTTGAATACGCCGAGGCCGGTATTGCCGAAGGCGAGCAGTGTCTGGCGGGACAGAAACGCGTCGACCTGCTGGTAGGAGACACCGCCGATGAATCGTATGGCGCCCTTGCCGACGTTCACCTTGTAAGAGCAGGTGAGACCGAAATCATCTGTGTCGACGGCGTATTTGACCGCTGTCGGCGAATAGGCGTTGTTCATGCCGAAATTAGCGTCCGCACCATACGGTCTCGTATAGGTGGCAAGACAGTCTACGGGCTCAAAGATGTTGGCCTTGATGCCGACATGCGGCACCGCATAGTCGCCACCAACATCCACCGCCGACGTCGACAATCCCGAGCCATCGAGGCGCTGCACATTCTTGAGTTTGCGCTGTGGCGAAACATAGGTGACGCCTGCGTCGAACGAATATGGCGCCGCGTCGAACAGCTGGTCGATATTGACGCCGCCCCGGTCAAAGCCCCCGGCTTGCACCGTCCCAGCCAAAGCCAGCGAAAAAGCCCCCGCGCCCAGCAGCACTTTCAGACGCGAATAACACATGAATCTCCTCCCCGAAATATCCTTGCATCAAGCTAGAACCAATTCAGGTTAACGGCGCAACAACGAATTCGCCGTGCGTACATGTACACCTTGGCTGAACGCATTTCCGACAAGGTGTCGGCCTTCTTACCGAGGCGGGAAAATGGCCGCCACAATACAGATCGGCGAGAAAACTCGGGAAAACCCCCTAAATCACTAAAGAACAGGGCATTTTGCGTGCCCAGTCAGCCATTGTTACATTATGGCAACAATGGGGCAAAAACATTCAGTTTGCCTCAAGATTTACGCTGCGGAATGCCTGTTTTCGTGGCAGGCGGCCTGTCTGGAAGACAGATTCGTGACCGGCGAATCTATTGCGGCCAGCAGGCCCAATTTGTTTGATCAGCCGGCCCAATCTGTTCGATCAACCGGCCCAATCTGTTCGATCAACCGGCATCGCGCACCCGCGCCAATGCCACCGAAAGCTTCTCTTGCGCCTCGCGATATTCGGCGAGTTTTTCACGCTCGGCCTCCACCACCTCTTCCGGCGCGTTGGCGACGAATTTCTCGTTGGACAGCTTCTTGTAGAGCCGCGCTATTTCCTCGGTCACCTTGGCAAGCTCCTTGTGCAGGCGCGCTGCCTCGGCGGCAAGGTCGATCAGGCTGCCGAGCGGCAGGCAGATCGTCGCCTCGTTGACCACGATCTGGGCGGATCCCCTCGGTGGCGCCTCGGCGAGCGAGATGTCGCCGACCCGCGCCAGACGCTTGATAGCCGAGCCCTGACGCTCGAGCCTTTCGTGTGTCGCGTCGTTGGCGCCGATCACCACGAGCGGTGCGATAGCCGCCGGCGGCACGTTCATCTCCGAACGCACCGAGCGGATGCCGGAGACAAGGTCGACCAGCCAGTTGATATCGGCGGCGGCCGCCTCGTCCTCGAAGTCGGGCGACGGCCACACCGCATGACAAAGCAGCGATTGCCGTTGCCTGCCCTCGCCGGCGGTTTCGGCCCACAGTTCCTCGGTCATGAACGGCATCATCGGATGCAGCAGCTTGTAGATCTCGTCGAGTACGAAGGCGACGCAGGCCCTGCTCTCGGCCTTGGCGGCCTCGTCGGTGCCCATGAACACCGGCTTCAGCAGTTCCAGGTACCAGTCGCAGAACTGGTTCCAGACGAAGCGGTAGGCGGCACCCGCCGCCTCGTTGAAGCGGTATGAGGTGATACCGTCCGTTATGTCCCGCGCGGCTCGCGTCAGCTCCGTCAAGATCCAGCGGTTGACCGCCAGCTTGGCGTCCTGCAGCCAGAAATCGTCGTCGCGCGCCACTTCGTTCATCTCGGCGAAGCGCGTCGCGTTCCACAGCTTGGTGCCGAAATTGCGATAACCGGCAATGCGGGCCGGATCGAGCTTAACGTCGCGCCCTTGCGCTGCCATCACAGTCAAGGTGAAGCGCAGCGCATCGGCGCCGTATTCGTCGATGAGCTCGAGCGGATCGATGACGTTGCCTTTCGACTTCGACATCTTCTGCCCGTTCTTGTCGCGAACCAGCGCATGGACATAGACGGTATGAAACGGCTCCTGATCCATGAAATGCAGGCCCATCATCATCATGCGGGCGACCCAGAAGAAGATGATGTCGAAACCGGTCACCAGCACGTCGGTCGGGTAATAGGTCTTCAGCTCCCGCGTCTGGTCCGGCCAGCCAAGCGTCGAGAACGGCCACAGCGCCGACGAGAACCATGTGTCGAGCACGTCCTCGTCGCGGGTCAGGATCTCGCCAGGCTGGAAATTCTCAAGCTTGTCCTCGACCCAGGCCTTCCACGGCCCTTCCAGCGCCAGATAATATTCGACGGCGGCACCGAGCGCCTCTTCCTCGGTCTTTTCGACAAAGACATGCCCGTCCGGCCCGTACCAGGCAGGGATCTGGTGACCCCACCAGAGCTGGCGCGAAATGCACCAGGGCTGGATGTTTTCCATCCAGTCGAAATAGGTCTTTTCCCAGTTTTTGGGCACGAAATTGGTACGGCCCTCGCGCACCGACGCGATCGCCGGCTTGGCCAGTTCTGCCGCATTGACATACCACTGGTCGGTCAGAAACGGCTCGATCGGCGCGCCGCCGCGGTCGCCATGCGGCACGGCGTGGCGATGCGGCTCGACCTTTTCGAGAAAGCCGCCGGCCTGCATCAACTCGACGATCTTCTTGCGCGCATCGAAACGGTCGAGGCCGTCGAGGCCGTCCCAGACGGTCTGGCGCTCCGGCGTCACGTCCAGTCCGGCGAGAAAGTCCTCATTGTCCTTGAGGCTCACCGCCGCATTGACAGTGAGGATGTTGACCGCCGGCAGCCGGTGGCGCTTGCCGACCTCGAAATCATTGAAGTCATGCGCCGGCGTGATCTTGACCGCACCACTGCCTTTTTCGGGATCGGAATACTCGTCCGCCACCACCGGGATCCTGCGGCCGACGATCGGCAGGATGAGGTTCTTGCCGACGAGATGCCGGAAACGTTCGTCGTCGGGGTGGACGGCGACAGCCGTATCGCCCAGCATCGTCTCCGGGCGGGTCGTCGCAACAGTAATGAAGGTCTTCGGATTTTCCGGATCGAAGGTCATGCCTTCGACTGGATAACGGAAGTGCCAGAGGTTGCCGTTGACTTCCTGCTGCTCGACCTCGAGATCCGAGATGGCGGTCAACAGCTTCGGGTCCCAGTTCACAAGGCGCTTGTCCTTGTAGATCAGCCCTTCCTTGTAGAGCGTCACGAACACTTCGAGCACGGCCTTGGATAGGCCCTCGTCCATGGTGAAGCGCTCCCGGCTCCAGTCGGCCGAGGCCCCGAGCCGCTTCAGCTGGTTGAGGATGGCGCCGCCGGACTCGGCCTTCCACTCCCAAACCTTGTCGATGAACTCATCTCGCGTCAGGTCGCGGCGGTGGATCTGCTTTTCCATAAGCTGGCGCTCGACCACCATCTGCGTGGCGATGCCGGCATGATCCATCCCCGGCTGCCACAGCACGTTCTTGCCGCGCATGCGCTCGAAGCGCACCAGAATGTCCTGCAGCGTGTTGTTGAGCGCGTGGCCCATATGCAGCGAGCCGGTGACGTTCGGCGGCGGGATGACGATGGTGAAGGCTTCAGCCCCCTCCTCGGCCCCGGCGCCGGCCCGAAACGCGTCGGCCTCTTCCCAGATCCTGGCAATCTTCGGCTCGACGGCTTTGGCGTCGTAGGTCTTTTCGAGCATGGGAAAACGGTCCGCGCTGTCCGGAATTTGTGGTCCGGTGTAAATCGGAAGGTTGTTGCCAAGTCAACCGCAAGGGCGGCATGGCCAATAGATAGCGCCGGGATGGTTCGGTGCAACTCGCGGAACTGAATGTTGCAAGGCAATCGCTTCAGGTTTGCGCTGCCCCTCATTGCCCTGCCGGGCATTTCTCCCCGTATAGTGACGGGGAGAAAAACGCCTGTACTGAAGCTTTCGCCAAGTCACGAACGTTGCGGAAAAGGCGCCTAAATTGCGGTCAACCCCTTCTCCCCGTCACTATACGGGGAGAAGGTGCCGGCAGGCGGATGAGGGGCAGCGCCGACTTCGACAACTCGCCGGTCGAGCGCCGCCCATTGGCGGCTCTCCGAATTGCTACTGCGCGCCGCGCGCGACGCGCTCGATTTCCTCGCGCACCAGCCGCTCGACCAGCGTCGGAAGGTTGTTGTCCAGCCAGTCCTGCAGCATGGGCCGCAGCATCTCCTCGGCCATCTCGTCGAAAGTCTTCTTGCTGCGGCTGGCAAACGCGTCGGAAAGCTCGCCGAAGGCGGCGGCAACCTGCCGGCCCGTATGCTCCGAAAGGATTGCCGGACGTGCGGGCGGCGCCTCGCTGGCCGCCGGACGCGCCAATCCGATTTTCGAAGATTCCGGGCCGCTTTCCGAAGATTCCGGGCCGCTTTCCGAAGGCTCCGGCCCAATTTCCGAAGGCTGCCCAGCAGTCGCCTCGTTCTCGAAAACCTCGGCTTTCGGCTCGGCGTCCGGCGTCCGGAGTGGCTCGGCGCGCTCCGGCTTGGCCATCGCGTCGCCGACCGCGGCGATCTCGCGCCGCCAATCGGCGATGATGGTGTCGGTCGTCTCGGCAGCCTTGGCTGTCGCAGGCCGATCCGGCTTTGCGGGCGGTTCGGGAGCGACGTTCACCTCAGCCAGCGTCACCGCTGCTTTTACCGGGCCGGGACGCAGCGGCGTTTCCTGGCGCTCAATGACCGGCGCGGCCGTTGGCTGCACCTCGGCCCGCGTGGCCGGCTTGGCGATCTCCAGTCCGCCGCGCAGTTCGGAGCGGAACGCATCCGCCTCCGCTGTGCGTCCGGCTGCCGGCGCCGGTTGCAGATCCTGGCGCAGCTCGTCCGCGTCGCCCGGCTGCTTGCGGCCGGTATCGCTGTCCTCGATGATCCTTCTGATGGAAGCCAGTATTTCTTCCATGGAAGGTTCGCGCTGTACGCTGCTTGCCGTCGCCATCGTCACATCCGCCGCCCTTGTGACTCGTTCTCAGATTTCCTATCCGGCAATGCCGGATTCGAATCATGGCAACAGCGTAACCGACGGAACGGCTTGCGAGAATCCCCAATCTGGCGACATCTCGGATTTCAACAGATTAGGGTCGGGAGTTGAAAGCCCGCGCGTCGTTCGAGCGCGGGCTGAAAAGACGGCTTGGCGATCAGCGGCCGTCCGGCGTACGCAGGCCGATCCACTTGTCCTTGACGGCGTTGTAATGCTCTTCGGGCCTGTACTTCGTCACGTTGAGCGCAAGGCGGTCTGCCGACAAATGGCCAACCGCCGAGAGGATGGCATAGCTTGCCACCACCACGTCGCGTTCGGCGCTGACAAGATTGATCTTGGCAGTGATGAGGGTCGCCTGCGCGTTGAGCACGTCGAGCGTGGTGCGCTGGCCGACATTGCGCTCTTCGATGACGCCGTTCAGGGCAAGCTGCGCGGCGGCGACCACCTGCCGGTTGGCCGTGACGCTTTGCTGCGCGGCGGTGTATTGCGACCATGCCGAGGTCACCGCTTGGCGCACGGTGTCGCGGCTGACATCGACCTCGATACGGGCCTGGCTAAGTGATTCCTTTGATTGGCGAACCAATGCCGAGGTCCGGCCGCCGGAATAGATCGGTATCGTCAATGTCGCGCCGATGTTCGCCGAATTGGTTACGCCATCCTGTGTCGAGGAGAGCGAGCCGGGCGCGGTGCCGCGAAAGGCGCTCGAAACACCCGCCGACGCCGATAGTTGCGGCAGCAACGCGCCCTCTGCCGACTTCACCGAAAACCCCGCCGCGTCGACCAGATGCGCGGTGGCGAGGATGGCCGGATGCTCGGCCGATGCGATCGCGATCGCCGCATCGAGGCTCGACGGCAACAGCTTCGACACCGGCGAAGCCGGCCTGAGCCTGCCCGGCTCGTCGCCGACGATCTGGCGATAGGTCGCAGCGCTTGCCAGCGCCGTCGCGCGGGCGGCGCTCAACTGCGCCACCGCGGAGGCACGCTGGGCGTCGGCTTGCGCGACGTCGGTGCGCGTACCTTCGCCGACCTCGAAGCGCGAACGCGCCGCACGCGCCTGCTCGGTCAGGAATTGCAGATTCTGTTCGGTCAGCACGGCGACCTGGCGGTCGCGGATAACGTCCATATAGGCGCTTGCCGCGTTGAAAAGAGTGTTTTCTTCGGCGTTGCGCAGGCTTTCGAACGAAGCGCGGACCCGCGATTCGGCGGCCGCCACATTGTTCCTGGTCTGAAAACCGTCAAACAGCGTCTGGTCGATCTCGACGCCGAAGTTGCCGGTGGTCAACGAGATGTTTCGGTGCAACCGGTTGCTGTGGCTGGCGGTATAATCGATGCTCGCGGAACCGGTGATGGTCGGGCGCCAGCCCGACTTGGCGATGGCGACGCCCTCGTCGGTGACGCGAACGCCGGCGCGTGAAGAATTGAGCGAGGAATTGTTCTGATAGGCCTTTGAAAGGGCCCCGATGATCGTTTCGGCCGAGGCGGCCATTGGAGACAGCGCTGTCGCCGAAACGAGGACAGCGGTAAAAAGCAACTTGCGTACAGACGGCACGTTATATTCCCTCATTCGTTTTGCACGGGAACTGCGCCACGCTGGCTTCTCCTTCTGATCAGCCGGCGCCGCGTTTTTTATCGTTCCCCCGCTGAAAGCCCCCAGAAACGCCCGGTTATGCAGATCAGCAACGATTGTTCAAATGCAAGCGATCATGACAGCGCCTTCGCTGCAAGGCAAAATCACTCAGAATTCGAAGGCGGGAATGCGTTCGAATCCCGGTAGTGGCTTAATTGCCGCATTAAATGCGCGTCTTCCCGTTACAACCCCTCCAGTCTTAAAAAAAAGCCGGGCTACGCCCGAATTGCCCTGCCCCTCCACGGCGACGAGTCGGCCGCCTTCGGCAAGCTGGTCGAACAGCGCCGCCGGCACCTCCCCGACGCTGCCGCCGATCAGGATCACGTCGTAAGGTGCCTTGGCGGCATGGCCTTGCGGCAGCGGCCCGTGGACCACGGTGACATTGCCGCAATCCAGCGTCGCAAGCGTCGAAGTGGCGGTCTCGGCCAGCGCCGGATCGCTTTCCAGCGCCACCACGGACCTTGCCAGCCGCGACAGGATCGCCGCCGCATAGCCGGTGCCGCAGCCGACATCGAGTGCCGAATCGCTTGCGCCGATATCGGCCAGTTGCATCAGCTTGGCCAATGGCGACGGCTCCATCAGATAGCGCGGGCCATCGGCCGTATCGGCGATGCGGATGTCCTCGTCGATATAGGCAAGGTCACGCTGGCCGGCGCCGACAAAGGCCTCGCGCGGCACGACAAGCATCGCCTCGAGCAGCGGTGCGCTGGTCACGTCGGTGGTGCGGATCTGGCCGTCGACCATCTTCACCCGGCGTTCGGCAAAATCAGCGCTCATGTTCCAACCATCCGCTTGCCGCGCAAAGGCCGCGGCTGTTTCGACCGGAACTGAAGCCCCCTGGCGCTGACGCGCGGGAGCTCGGGCATTGGAGGCCTCGCCCGGAATCGAACCGGGGTGCAAGGATTTGCAGTCCTCTGCGTAACCACTCCGCCACGAGGCCTCATTGCTCCCGGCGTTCCACCCGGCTCCAATAGGTTGCGGCGAAAATGCCGTCAAGCGGCCACCATGCATTCCCAACGGTTCCTCGACATTCCATGCCCTGCCTTATCAACGCAATGCCCATGTTAGCAATAACATATTAGCTTATCGTTAAGCATGATTCTGGGCGACGGGAACCCGAAACCGGCGGCCACGTTGGGCAAAGAGGAGGCTCCGCCATGCGTCGAGCAGCTACGAAGGACGGCACGTCGCGCGGATTGTCGCAGTCTGCAGAGCTTGTGCGCTATGCCATCGACCGCCTCAGCATAGAAGGCGCAAACACCCTGCCGCCGCGCGACCGGGCGCGGCTGGCCTCGGCTACCGCCGTTCTCAAGGAGCTTTGCGAACGCCTGGAGAGCTGCTTCGACCAACCTCGGTGATGCTTAGACGGGCCACGCCGCTCTCAAACAATTGCCTGTTTCCGGCCTGTCAGCAGGGCAACCTCAATCCGGCCGCCGCCGTCGCTCCCACCAGACGACGAAGCGGCGCCGGTGACGGCGCACCAACGCGAATTCATAGGAGAGCACCAGCAATCCGATCGGTACCATCCAGAAACCCAGGATCGGCAGGAAGCCGAGAATGCCGCCGATGATCAGCACAACGCCGATCGCAATCCTGAGGCCGCGCGAGCGCGGCATGGTGAACTGGCGGCCGAAGACCGAGATTTTCCGGGCCGGTGGCTGTTCGTCGCTCATTGCCGTCATGTGAAATGTCGATCCGTTTGCATCAGTAGCACCGTCAGCCGGAGAAAGCCGCAACGGCCTTTTCTGTTCCGTGACAGGCGAGAGACAGCTCATATGAGGGCGCTCGCCGGCCATTGCCAGCAAGCCCTGCGCCAAAAAGCACCGAAAAAATGCGAAATGCTTCTTTGCAAAGCCGAAACGGGTTTGCTATAGGCTGCCCCACTCACATGAGAGCCTCTGTTCCCCGGTAGCTCAGTGGTAGAGCAACCGGCTGTTAACCGGTTGGTCGCTGGTTCGAATCCGGCCCGGGGAGCCACCGCCTCTTCTACGCCATAGCGCGATATTGCGCGCCAGCGTGCAATTTCTCCCTACGCGTCGATCTCGATAGTCCTGCCTCCAGAGTGTCAGAGCATCGAGGACCGATGAAATCAGGCGTAGAATAGCAGGGCTCGCCCGCCCACGCCATTCGGCGGCTACCGCGCGGAAATACTGATGACCGGCGGCTTCGCAACCGAGTGCGCCGTTCAGTTCGCCGCGGCGGCGTCCGAACGTTGCCGTCCGTTATTACTTGCCGTCGCTGCCTCAACGACAGCAGCTTACAGACGGGCGCGAGGTGTTCGTGGACGGCGGATTGCATAGCTTTGAGCCTGCGCGCGCGAGGCGTCGCTGGGACAAAGCGGAGAGGCCTCGCGCCAGATCTGCACAGGCAAGATCTCAACGCCTACTCGGTTGAACATGATCCGCGTGGACGTCGCGCCTGCGGCGTTGCCTGGAGAATTTACCCCCGTGCCTCCTGCCGGTGGGGAGGCTTCGCACCGTTCGTGTCCTAGTTGTCAAGACCCCAAAGATCCGTGTTCCGTTTGAAGTACTCAATCAGCATCTCGGTGAGCACCCGCACTTTCCGCGTGGGATGCTGACCCGGCGGTCGGACGACATACGCGGCCCCCGGAGGTACCGGATAGCGTGTCATGATCGGGACCAGCGCGCCGGAGGCCACATATTCATGTGTGATGCAATCGGGGAGCCAGGCGATGCCGAGACCTGCCGCCGCCGCGGCGGCAAGCGCCGTGGCGCTATCGGCCTTGAACCTGCCCTGCGGCTGGACCGTAACAATCTTGCTGCCATTTATGAACTGCCAGGCTTCCGTTCCCTGCATGAGGGCCTGATGGGTGACGAGTTCGTCCAGAGTCTCGGGTGACCCGTGCACCTCGATATAATCCGGGCTTGCGACAAGCTTTCCATGGATCGGCCCGACGCGCTTCGCGATCAGGTTGGAGTCTTGAAGGTAGGCGCCCCGGATCGCGCAATCGAAACCTTCTGCGATGAGATCGACGAAGCGATCGCTGTAGGAAGTATGGATGTGAAGCTTCGGGTGCAGACGCGCCATTTCCGCGAGCACGGGGGCGAAGTGGGTCGCGCCGAAAGTAAGCGGCATGGCAACCCTCAGGCGGCCGCGCAGCTCACCGGTGGGGAGGATCGATTCCCGAGCCGTATCGATCTCTGCGCTGGCCCGGGCCGCATGGTCTCTGAACGCGATTCCCGCTTCGGTGAGCGCGGCGCCGCGGGTCGTTCGTGCAAGAAGCTGGACGCCAAGTTCCGCTTCAACCCGAAAGAGCCGCCGACTGACGATTGACTTGGAGACGCCGAGCCGGCGCGCGGCGGCCGATACGCCCCCTGCATCGGCCACTGCGACGAATGTCTGTAGATCTTCGATGTCCAATTCAGCGTTCCTCATTTCGCGACACAGCTTGCCTGATTATGGCACTACTGCATCACCAAAAGGAACGGCAAATTGCGTCCAGGCAACGTCGCCCGCTGGCGCATGTCTCCCGTGAACCCATTGCCGTCCATAGCGGCAGAGAAAGATTGCCGTCCATGGCGGCAGAGAAAGGAAGTCTTGATGACCCCTCGCAACGGCCTTGATTCGCTTCTTCGTCCTGAAGACTCGGTACTCGTTCTGATCGACCACCAGCCTTACCAACTCGCGAACCTGAACAGCCACGATCCGCAAGCTGTGGTCAACAACGCGACCGCGCTGGCGAAGCTAGCAAAAGCCTTCAATGTTCCGACCATTCTCACCAGCGTGATCGCGGGTCGTGGCGGCATCCTCTTCAAGCAGATCACTGACGTCTTCCCGGGGCAGGAAGTGATCGACCGGACTTGGGTGAACACCTGGCAGGACGAGAAGGTGGTGGACGTGGTCAAGGCGACCGGCCGCAAACAACTGATTATCGCAGGCCTTTGGACCGAAGTCTGCGTCGCGATGCCTGTCATCCAAGCCCTCGGCGAAGGCTGGGACGTGTCCGTGATCACCGATGCGTCGGGCGGCGCTTCGACCGAGTCCCACCAGATCGCCATCCAGCGGATGATCGCGGCTGGCGCAAACATGATGACCGTGATGGCGCTCGCTGGCGAGTGGCAGCGCGACTGGGCGCGCACCGAGCATGTCGAAGAGCTGACCGAGATTCTCATCCAGCACTTCGGCGGCAGCGGCATCGCCTTCCTGTGGGAGCAACAACTCCTCAAGACGCCTGTGCCGAGCGAAGGCTGATTCGGGCCGGGATGGCGAGCATTTCGGTGAGGGTCGGAATCGATCCGTTTGCCGGCCCTCGCCATCTCACCTCACAGGGAAGCCTTGTGATGCCGAACCCACCTTCACGAGCAGTCCCTCGTCGCACATCCTGGATAGATAGCATCGGGGATGCCGATGGCCGTGAGTTCAGCCGTGCGCACCTCGCCCCGCCCTCGCGGTAGAGCGATGGCCCGCTCCCTGAGCGTCGGTGTCGGCCCGCCGGCGAGGCGTAGGGCTTCTGCGCCGTCCGGTCACGTTTGCGCATTTTTGGCGACTCTGGTGCATTCTGGTGTAGGGGTATGGCAAATTCGTATTTCTCAGCTTCATCGACTCCGGCGAGCCACCGTCTTTTCGACGCCAAGTCGCGATGCAGCGCGCCGTGCGATTTTTCTCCGCGTAACGATCTGGGTCAAGTTTCCACCAACCTGGCGGACAGGAATTCGATGAAGCGCTGGGTCTTGGCTGGAATGAGGCGAGTTTCGGTGACGGCGTGAATGCTGACCGACGATCCCTGCCATTCGGGCAGGACACGCCGGAGCCTGCCCGAGGCCAAATCTTCGGCGACGATCTTCTCGGCAAGCAGGGCGATGCCCTGGTGGTTGACCGCCAGGGCGCGGATCATCCCGACGCTGTTGACAGTGAAGCGGCCTCCAACCTCGACTTCGACCTTGTTCGTCCCCTGATGCAGGGTCCAGATCTTCGGCATGCAGATGCATTCATGCTCCGCCAGATCCGCCGGTGTCGCCGGCTCGTCGGACGCTTCGATGTAGCCAGGAGACGCATAGAGGTGGCGCGCGTGGCGCCCGATCAGGCGAGCGATCAGGCTGGAGTCTTCCAGCTCGCCGATGCGGACCGCTACATCGAACGGCTCGGCCACCAAATCGACGCGGCGCGGGGTCAGGTCGAACTCGAAGGTGATGCCGGGATAGTGCCGCACGAAATCGACGATGATCGGCGTCAGGTAAAGCGTGGCGAAGTCGACCGGGAGCGAGACCCGCAGGACACCGCTCGGCTGCTCCAGCATGGCGCCGAGCTGCTCGTGTGCGAGCCGTGCCTCGTCGACGATGCGCTTGCTTCGTTCGTAATAGAGCTGGCCGGCCTCGGTGAGCTCGATCTTGCGCGTCGTTCGATGCAGAAGTCTCAGGCCGATCGCCTTCTCCAGCGCGCTGATACGTCGCGACAGAGTCGAGTTGGGCATGCCCAGAGCCTCAGCCGCCTTCCGGAAGCTCCTCGCTCTCGCCACCTCCACGAACAGCGCCATGTCGTTCAAGTGGCTCACACTATTGCTCCATATTTGGAATATTGATTTCACTTTTGCCGGATTTATCCCGACATTGGAATAGTGGACAAGGGCTCCAGCAAAAGAATGGAGATCCCAATGAGTCCCTTATTCACCCCTGTCCGCGTCGGTCGCTACACTCTGCCGAACCGCCTCGTCATGGCCCCGATGACCCGTAGCCGCGCCGGCTTCGACGGTACGCCGGGCGAGTTGGCCACCGAATATTATTCCCAGCGCGCCGGCGTCGGCCTGATCGTCACCGAAGGTACCCAGCCCTCGGATGACGGCCAGGGCTATCTCACCACCCCGGGCATCTACACGCCCGCCCATGTCGCCGGCTGGCGGAAGATCACTTCCGCCGTGCACGACAAGGGCGGCCGCATCTTCATCCAGCTGATGCATGCCGGGCGCATGTCGCATCCCGACAATACGCTGCATCACCGCCAGGGGGTCGCGCCGTCCGCGATAGCGCCGGGGACGGGTATGTTCACCATGACCGGGATGCAGGATATTCCCACGCCGCGCGCGCTTACGACCGAAGAGGTGCGCCAGACGGTCGCCGATTTCCGCCATGCCGCGCGCTCGGCGATCGAGGCCGGCGCCGACGGCATCGAGATTCACGGCGCGAACGCCTACCTGGTCCAGCAGTTCTTCGCGCCCAGCGCCAACACGCGCACGGACGACTACGGCGGGTCGATCGAGAACCGAGCCCGCTTCGCCATCGAAGTCGCCACGGCGATCGCCGAGGAGATCGGCGCGGACCGCACCGCGATCCGCCTGTCACCGGGGACGACGATATGGGGGATCGACGAAGGCGCCGAGGGGCCGGACCTCTACCGCTATCTGGTCGCCGAATTCGACAAGCTCGGGCTCGCTTACGTGCACATCATGCACCAGGGCGACGAGGCGCTGCTGGCCGATATCCGCAAGCTCTGGCACCAATCGCTGACCCTCAATCGGCCAAGTCGTCCGCGTGACCAGATCGGCGCCGACGTAGCTTCGGGGCTGGCCGATCAGGAGTCCTACGGCCAGATGGTCCTGGCCAATCCGGACTTTGTGGAACGGTTGAAGACCAATGCGGCGCTGAATGCGGCAGTCCAAGCCACTTTCTATGGTGGCACCGCCCTGGGCTACACCGACTATCCTGCTTTGAGCGCGTAAAGCGCAAGCAAGTAAATCCCCAAGCGCCGGTAGTCTAATAACATTTCTCACCCGAGGTGGACTGCATAATTCGAAGTTCTTCTTGAGAGACTTCAAACTATATCGTCCAACAGGAAGGAGAAGCCTGATGAACCAACACAATGACTTCAAAAGCGCCCCCGGCCGGCCTGAACCGCTTGGCTCCGGCCGGGCCCTACGTCTTCAAGCATATGGCGGCACAGAGAGCTTGAAAGTCGATTGGCTATCCGCCCCCGAGCCTGGTCCCGACCAAGTGCTCGTCCAGGTCAAGGCTGCCGGAGTAAACGGAATCGACTGGAAAATCCGTGAAGGCTACGTCCGCGACAAGTTCAAGTTATCTTTGCCCGCGACGCTTGGCATCGAAATGGCGGGGATCGTGCTGCGGACCGGCTCCAACGTCGAAGGCGTGAGGGTCGGAGACCGGGTCATGGCCGCGCTGGGTGGCCTGGGCGCTTATGCTGACCACTTGCTGATAAATGCCGAAAAACTCGTCAAGACGCCTGCGGTCCTGTCAGACATTGACGCAGCGGCAGTACCGGTGGCGGCGATGACGGCATGGCAAGTCCTTCAGGTCGCCGATTTCAACCTTCGGGGGCGGCGGGTGTTGATCCACGGCGCGGCTGGTGGGGTGGGCAGCTTCGCTGTCCAGTTCGCCAAGACGGCTGGAGCGACCGTCTATGCTACAGCCTCAACCAAGAGCGTGGCCCATGTCCAAGCCTTGGGCGCTGACGAAGCGATCGATTACCAGAAACAGAACTTCGAGGTTCTTGCGAGCGACATTGACCTTATTGTCGATCTTGTCGGGGGCCAGGTCTTGGACAAATCTTGGTCGGTCCTATCGCCTAGCGGCGTCCTGGCCAGCATCGCTGCAACTGATGTGGTTTCGCGCGCCCCGGCAGGCCGTCATGGCATCTGGTTGTCAGTCAAACCTGACACCGCGCGCCTAGCCACAATCGCTCAAGAGATCGCTGACGGCTCGCTGCGGTCCACGATTGCAGAAGTGGTCGGCTTCGACGATCTGGCATCCGCGATCGAGCGCAATCGCACCGGCCACGCTCCCGGAAAGATAGTCTTAGACCTCACCAGGTGACTTCAGCTCATGGTAATCGTCCCTAAAGGGGGACCGTCTGCATTCGGCTCATGTTGGGACGGCTGTGAACCACAGTTATGCTGCCTCGCGTTCCACTGCCGATGGCGGCCGTAGCCCACTTTGACGAGCAGTGCCTCATCGCACATCCGGGACAGATATCATCGGGGGATGCCGACCGCTGTGAGTTCCCCGTCTGGCCTCGCCCCTCTTGCGAGCCAAGGCAACAGCTCGCTCCCTCAGCGTGGGCTTCGGCCCGCCAGCAAGGCGTAGGGGTTCGGCGCGATCTCGGTCGCGCTTGCGCTGCTTCGGCAAGTGGGGCGCACTCGGGCGGAGGAGAATCGCCAATTCGTATTTCTCAGTTTCGTCGACCCCGGGGGAGCCAGCATCTACGTTGCGTTGCGGTGCGATGCGGCGCGCGGACGTGTTCAATTTCCCTGTAGGATCATGCGCTTCGCTCCAGCCGGCGCGATGGGGAAGAAAGTTGTGGCCAACGCCCGCGCAAGCATCGACGCGATGTTCTGGTTATAACTAACGCTTCAAGTTGGATACCGGACCTCGACCTAAGCCTTTCCTGCTGCGCCTATCGAGATTCAGGAATGAGCCGCTATCGACCACGCCCCTTGAGTGCAATATGACGAAGGGACATCACGATCCCGACGGATCCCGATGCCGCAACGCGTCGACAATGATCTTGAACGCAGGAAGGTTTTGGCGGCGGCTCGGATAATAGAGGAAATAGCCATCGAAGAAGGGTGACCAGTCGTCGAGGACCTTCACCAGCAATCCTGAGACGACGTGCCGCTCCACGATGTTCTCGGGAACATAGGCGATGCCATAGCCACTCGCTGCCGCGTCGATCATGGCGTAGGAGTTGTTGAAGGTAAGTTGACCGTCCACACGGACACGCAGCGCCTGTCCATCCTTCTCGAACTCCCATGCGTACAGACCACCGGCGGTTTCGTGACGCATGTTGATGCAGACGTGCCGGACCAGATCCTGCGGATGCACAGGCACGCCGTGCGCCGCGAAGTATCGCGGCGAAGCCACGGCGACTAAGCGCCAGTCCGGGCCGATGCGGACCGCGATCATGTCTTTCTCGACGCTCTCTCCAAGCCGGACACCGGCATCAAAGCCTTCCTCGACAATGTTGCGGAAGGTGCTGTCCAGGATCAGTTCGACGCCAATGTCGGGATAGCCGCTGAGGACCGGCTTAAGCTTCGGCCAGACCACGCTTTCGAGCGCGTGATCGGACAGGGTCAACCTGATCGAGCCTGACGGCTTTTCGCGGAGCGCCATCAGCGCTGTGATCTCGTCTTCGATTTCACCAATGCGCGGGGTGATCGTCTGTAGCAGCCTTTCGCCCGCAACGGTCGTCGCGACATTACGCGTCGTGCGGGTCAGAAGGCGTATGCCCATGCGTGTTTCGAGCTGCTTGATCGTGTGACTGAGCGTCGATTGCGCGACGCCGAGCTTTGCCGCCGCCTTGGTGAAGCTGCGCTCTTCTGCGACAGCCTGAAACCACGTCAATTGGTTGAGATCGGTTCTGGCCATGAAGTTCCTCTCTCCGTCGCTTGCAGCAGATTATTCGATATAGTCGATAGGTTCATGCCGATTTATACGGGTAATCGCTTTATGGCAAAACCATTAGGTTTGCACTGCAACAATGCATTACCGCGATGTCGGTGATTTGGATGACATGGATGTCGCAAAATGCGGCCGAGGCCGCCGGCAGGCCTGATGGTCGCGGCGATCCAGGCTTCGATCCTTCTGGGCGCGGTAGTCGGAGGGGTGCTGCTGTGTGGTCTGACGATCTCCGCGATCTTCATCGGCAGCTTGGTTCTGGCCGGCTTCGCAATCGCGCTGATCGGCAACGGTCGGCGTCTGCTCAAACTCGAAGAGCACTGGCCAAAGCGGCGAGTGGTTCAATTCCAACCCAAAACTTACAGGAGATCGGAAATGCCTTTGAATACCCCTGATACGAAAACACCAGCGCGTGAAATCCACCGGCGCGAGCTTTTGAAGCTGACCGGCTCCGGCATCGCCGCCTTCAGTGGGGCGTCACTCTTCAACTTTCCCTTCGCAAAGGCTCAAGATATGTCAAACGGTGCAAACAATTTCTATACGAGCGGTCAGGTGACGCTGGAGAAAGTGACCTTCAAGAGCCAATACCAGATGAATGTTGCGGGAAATCTGCTCGTTCCCAAGAACCTCGACCGCAATGCACGTCATCCGGCCATCGTCGTCGGCCATCCAATGGGCGCGGTGAAAGAGCAAAGCGCGACCCTCTATGCCACCAAGATGGCCGAGCAGGGCTTCATCGCCATGGCGATCGACCTGCCATTCTGGGGCGAGAGCGGGGGCGAAGCCCGACAGATCGTTTCGCCGGATGTCTATGCCGAGGCGTTCAGCGCGGCGGTGGACTTCCTCGGGACACACGCGTTCGTGGACCGCAACCGCATTGGCGCGATTGGTGTCTGCGGCAGCGGCAGCTTCGTCATCAGCGCCGCCAAGATCGACCCGCGCATGCGCGCCATCGCCACGGTCAGCATGTATGACATGGGCGCGGCGAACCGAAACGCACTCAATCACTCGCTAAGCGTCGAGCAACGGAAGCAGATCATCGCGGCGGCCGCCGAACAGCGCTACTCCGAATTCGAAGGCGGCCAAATCCAGTATACGGGCGGCACTGATCTCGAACTGACCGCGTCGACGCATCCCATCCAGCGCGAGTTCTACGATTTCTATCGGACACCCCGCGGAGAGTTTACCCCGGCGGGTGTCTCCGACCAGATAACGACTAAGCCGACGCTGACCAGCAACGTCAAATTCATGAACTTCTACCCGTTCAATGACATCGAGACGATCTCGCCGCGCCCAATGCTTTTCATCAGCGGCGATCAGGCGCATTCGAAGGAATTCAGCGAGGAAGCCTACAGACTGGCAGCCGAGCCCAAGGAACTGGTTTGGGTCCAGGGCGCCGGTCACGTCGATCTCTACGACCGTGTGGACCTGATTCCATTCGACAGGCTTACCAGCTTCTTCAATCAGCACCTCTCCGCGTGAGTGACGAGATGGAGCCTGTGTTTGCTGGGGCGGGCTCCATCTGCCTAGAAAACGGAGGAATGACCCGTGCTGAAATCACTGCTGAGCGCTGGCGTTATTGCATTTGGAATGGTTGGACCCACAATGGCTCGAGAACGTATTCGCACTTCATCAGACTGGGGCGAGGTCACGGCCGATCTTGCCGATAACGAAGCCGCAAAATCTCTTGCTCAGATGTTGCCGCTTACCATTGAGATGAGCGACCACCTTCGCCAGGAGAAGACCGGTAATCTACCGGCTCTATTGCCGGAACAGAGACGGCAGCGCGACTTCTCGGTCGGCACGCTCGGGCTGTGGAGTTCCGATCATTTCGTGATCTACTATCGGAATGGTCGCGTCCCGTCGCCCGGCATCGTTGTGCTTGGGAAGGTCGCCGGCGATGTTTCGATCTTTGATCGTCCCGGTTCCGTCACGGTGAGAATTGAACGTGCTGGCTGAGGCGTGTGCAGCGCGGTGGCATCACGGGAACAGCGGCATAAGCCGGGTGCGGATTTCGACAGCGCCTGCCCCTGCGGTCACAGACGCCATGACCGGCATGGAGCACCTCCTTGCCACCGCGGCGATCCGCTCCCTGATTTCCCTCGTGATCGTACTGATCCTCAGGCCGCGTTCAACACTGCCGCGCGATACCGTCCGTAGCCGACCTTCACGAGCAATCCTCCTCGGCCCGCCGGCAACGAGTAGCGCCTCAGTGCGATCACGGTCACGTTTCGTTTCCTGTGCGCTTGCGGCGAATCCTGGCGTCGTCCGATCGCGAACTCGTAGTTCTCAGCTTCATCTTTCATTTGCCGGACGACATTGCCAGTCGCAAGGCCGCCCTGCCATGGAAAGCCGCCTGCCCTAGATTGG
This sequence comes from Mesorhizobium sp. M0800, assembly GCF_040320095.1. Lineage (NCBI taxonomy): Bacteria > Pseudomonadati > Pseudomonadota > Alphaproteobacteria > Hyphomicrobiales > Phyllobacteriaceae > Mesorhizobium > Mesorhizobium sp. M0800. The sequence goes on along the minus strand of NZ_JAMYOZ010000003.1, from coordinate 242,948 downwards.
ACAGCGGCGCGGCAATGTTCTCAATGTAGGCCGCCCAAGCCAATCTGAATTACGGGAATTACGGAATTACGGTGACACTTTTTGCGGCGGCATTCAGGGCCTTTCCGCCGCAAATCTCAAATGCGCTTTTTTAGCCTTCCCTGACCGGCAGCGCCTTTTCACGGGAATCGACCGCCCTATTTTCGCCTCGACAGGTGGGTGGCTGCTTGCTGGACGAGTCCTTGCGGCGAGTACGGCATGTGCTTCGAGGTACCCCCACATGAACTTCCACGATCGGCACCAATTGAGGTTGCGGGTGAACGGAGAGGATCACAGCCTTTCCGATCTCGATCCCCGCGTCACGCTGCTCGACCTGCTGCGCGAGCGGCTTCATCTGACCGGAACGAAAAAGGGATGCAATTTCGGCGAGTGCGGCGCCTGCACCGTGCATCTCGACGAACGGCGTGTGAATGCCTGCATGATACTTGCCGTGTCCTGCGAGGGACGCGAGGTCACGACGATCGAAGGCCTGGCAAACGGCGATGCGCTTCATCCCGTGCAGCAGGCGTTCATCGATCATGATGGTTTCCAGTGCGGATTCTGCACGCCCGGCCAGGTGATGTCGGCGGCGGCGCTGATCGAGGAGGGACACACCGGCTCCGATGCCGAGATCCGCGAATGGATGAGCGGCAATCTGTGTCGCTGCTCCGCCTATCCGCAAATCGTCGAGGCGGTGCGCGCGGCGGCCGGGAGGGTGAGCCAATGACCCCATTCGTCTACGCGCGCGCCGATAGCCTGGGCGAAACGATCGCAGCCGGTGCCGCGCCGGACAGCGCCTTTCTCGCCGGCGGCACCGAATTGCTCAACTGGCTGCGCCTTGGCATTGCCGAGCCGACCCGGATCATCGACATCTCCCGCCTCGACGGGCTGGATCAGGTCGAGGCACTGCCCGGCGGCGGCTTGACGATCGGCGCGCTGACGCATCTCAACGATGTCGCGCAGCATGCGCTGGTCATGCGCGACTATCCGGTGTTGAGCCAGGCGATCCTCAACGCCGCGTCGCCGCAGCTGAGAAACCTCGCAACGATAGGCGGCAATCTGCTGCAGAAGACGCGCTGTGCCTATTTCCGTGCCGAAGAGCAGTTGCCATGCAACAAGCGTCAGCTCGGCTCCGGCTGCTCGGCATTGCATGGCATCAACGACAATCACGCAATATTCGGCTGGACCGAGGATTGCGTCGCCACCCAGCCATCCGACCCGGCGGTGGCGCTGGCAGCACTTGATGCGGTCATCGTCACCGCGCACCGCAGCGGCGGCCGGCGCATTCCGGCAGCGGAATTCCACCTGCTTCCCGACACGCGGCCCGAGGCAGACAATGTGTTGCAGCAAGGCGAACTGATCACGGCAATCGAGTTGCCGGCGCCGGCGCCGCGATCGGCTTACCTCAAGGTGCGCGAGCGCGAATCCTACGAATACGCCATCGTCTCTGCCGCCGCTGTGCTGGAGATGGACGGCCAAACCATCCGTCGGGCGGCCCTGGCGCTGGGGTCCGTCGCGCTGCGGCCGTGGCGGCTGAGCGCCGCCGAGGAGCAGCTCGCCGGTGCCGAAATCGGCGATCGCGAGGCGTTGAGCACCGCTATCGAGCAATCCTTCGCAGAAGCGCGTCCCTTGTCGCAGAACGCCTACAAGATCGAACTGGCCAAGACCGCCGCTTTGCGGGCGATCGAAAGAGCAGCGAGGATGCCGTCATGATGATCAGCCAGCCTGTTGCCCGCCCTGACGGCGGCGTCAAGGTGACCGGCCGCGCCCGCTATGCGGCCGACTATTTTGCCCCCGATCTGCTCCATGCGGTGCTGGTGACCGCGCCCGTTCCGGCCGGCCGCGTGACCTCGATCATGGTCGACGACGCGCTCGCCGAGGAAGGCGTCGTGCGTGTGCTCACGCATGAGGACATGCCAAAATTCGGCCAGTTCGCATCGCCAAGGGCCGAGCCGGATACGCAGATGCAGCAAGCCGAAGGCCCGCCGGCCGCGCAGAGCTTCATGCCCATGCAGAGCGACGAAATACGTCACGAGGGCCAGCCGCTTGCCATTGTGCTGGGCGAGACGCTGGAGGCGGCGGAAGCCGGCGCTCGCCGCGTCGCGTTGCGCTACGAGTTCGCCGAGCCGGAGTTGCCGGCACCGCCGGAGTGGACCGCCATCGACAAGGCTGCGGTCGTGCCGAGGGAGAGCGGCTTCCTGTTCCTGGAGCCGACGTTTACCAAGGGCGAGGTCGACCGCGGGCTTAGCGACGCAGCCGCCATGGTCGAAGCCGTCTACCTGCAGCCGTCGCGTCATCACAACGCCATGGAGCCCTCGGCGACGCTCGCTGAGTGGAACGACGGAGAGCTGACGCTGCACGACGCCACGCAGCACGTCTACGGTGTCCGCCAGGTGGTTGCCGCCCGCATGAATGTCCCCGCCGGGAAGGTCCGCGTGATTTCCCGCCATACCGGCGGCGGCTTCGGCGGCAAGGGCTGGATCTGGCCGCATCAGGTGCTGGCCGCCGCCGCCGCGCGCATCATGCAGCGCCCGGTCAGGCTGGCGCTAAGCCGAGCCAATGTCTATTCCTGCCTCGGTTATCAGCCGCGCATGGCACAGAAGATCGTGCTGGCGGCGGACAGGTCGGGCAAGCTGACGGCCGTGCAGCAGGACGTGGTCAACCTGACCACCGTGACCGACGATTTCGTCGAGTTCGCCACCGAAGCCTCGAAGGGTCTCTACGCCACGCCGGCCATGCGTCTCAGCCAGCGCGTGGAGCGCGCAAACGTCGCCATGCCGACGCCGCTGCGCGCGCCGGTCGAGGGTCCGGGCACCTGGGCGCTTGAAAGCGCGATGGACGAGCTCGCCCACCGCCTCGGCATCGATCCGCTCGACCTGCGTCTGGTCAACCATGCGGACACGGATCCGGCCACCGGCCAGCCCTGGTCGTCGAAGAAGCTGCGCGAGGCTTATGAGGAAGGCGCCCGCCTGTTCGGCTGGCGCGAGCGCCCGCGCAAGCCACAACGCGACGGCGATTGGCTGATCGGCTACGGCATGGCAACCTGCAGCATGGGCTGTTTCCGCAACCCGACGCCTGCAGCCGAGGTCAGGTTGCGCCGGGACGGCACGGTGCTCATCCGCACCGGCACCCAGGATATAGGGACCGGAACACTCACCATCTTTCCGCAGATCGCCGCCGACGTGCTGGGCCTGCCGATGGAGAAGATCGAGTTGGAAATGGGCGATACGCAGCTGCCGGAGGCGGGACCGACCTATGGCTCGTCATCGACCATGGGGGTGGGCGCGGCGGTGCTCGCAGCCGCCGAAGATGCCCGTTCGCAGCTTGCCCGTCTTGCCAATCTGCTGCCCGACGAGGTCGAGATGCAAGACGGCTATATTCGCCGCAAAGGCGCTGCCGGCGGTCAGACGATCGCCGACGTGATGAGTCATACCGACATCGGCGAGATCGTCGGCTCCGGCTCGTTCGATCCGGCGCAGCATGGCAAAGGCCTTGCGATGCGCACTTTCGGCGCGATTTTCATGGAGGTCGGCGTCGATCCGGGGCTCGGCCTGCTCAGGCTTCGTCGCGCCGTCGGCAGCTACAGCGCCGGCCGCATCGTCAATCCCCGCACCGCACGCAGCCAGATGACGGGCGGCATCATCTGGGGCTGGGGCATGGCGGCTATGGAGCAGAGCAGGCACGAACCGGTGCTTGGCCGGTTCCTGTCGAAGAACCTTTCCGGGGTCGCCATTCCGGTCAACGCCGACATTCCCGGCGACATCATAATCCACTTCGTCGACGAGGTGGACGAGCATGCCAGCCCGATCGGCGGCAAAGGCATCGGCGAACTCGGCGCCACCGGCGTTGCCGCTGCTGTTGCCAACGCCGTCTTCGACGCCACAGGCAAGCGGATCCGGGAGTTGCCGATCACGCCGGAAAAACTGCTGTAGAAGGATCGGCCCGCGGAAGCGTCTGCTCGACGAGGTTGACGTAATAGCGCATCACCGTCGGCACGATCTCGTCGTTGAAAACGTAGCGGTCGCCGTGCAGGCCTTCGCCCGGGCCGACCTCGCCGGCACCGATCCACGCATAACAGCCGCCGGCGTCGCGGATCATGAAAGCGAAATCCTCGCAGCCGAGACTGGGGCTGAACTCGGTCAAGACATTCTCCCGGCCGACGACGGAGGCGGCGGCCTCGACGGCGCGGGCCGTCGCATCCGCCGTATTGATCAGCGGCGGATAGCCCTTCCTGTAGTCGAGCCTGGCCTTGAGCGAATGCGCGGCGGCAATACCTTGTGCGATCTCGCCGATCAGCCTCTCGCAATGGTCGGAAAGGCCGGGCTCGAAGAAGCGGCAGGTGCCTTGCAGCCAGACCTTGCCCGGCACGATGTTGCCGACATTGCCGCCATGGATCTGCGTGATGCTGACGACAAGCGCGCTCTGCGGGTCGACCGAGCGGCTGACGATGCGCTGGACGGCTTGCACGAAGGCGCTGACGGCCAGGATCGGGTCGTCGCCGAGCTGCGGCATCGCGGCATGCGCGCCAAGACCCTCGAAGGTCAGCTCGAAATTATCGACGGCCGCCATTTGCGGCCCGACGCGGGCGGCGATCGTCCCCAGCCTGACGCCCGGCCAGTTGTGGACCGCATAGACCGCTTCGACCGGAAAGCGCTTGAACAGGCCGTCCTCGATCATGCGCATGCTGCCGCCCTCGTTCTCCTCGGCCGGCTGAAAGATGAAAGTGACGGTGCCGTCGAAGGTGCGCGATTGACTGAGCAGTTTGGCGGCGCCGAGCAGCATGGCGGTATGGCCGTCATGGCCGCAGGCGTGCATCACCCCCTCGTTTCGGGAGGCATAGGGCAAGCCGGTTTTCTCCACGACCGGAAGTGCGTCCAGTTCGGCGCGAAGGCCGATAGCGCACGTTCCAGCGCCGCTGCGCAGGACACCGACGACGCCGGTGCCGCCGATCCCTTCATGCACCTCGTCGACGCCGAAGGAGCGCAGTTTCTCTGCAACGAAACGCGCCGTTTCGTATTCATTGAATGCGAGCTCCGGATTGGCATGGATATGGTGCCGCCAGCCTACGACCTCTGGTGTCAGCGCGGCGACGGGGTCATTATGCAACATGATGCCTCCTTTCCGCCGACAAAAAGCGGCTTGGTTTGCCAGCCATAGAAGGCCCCGCGAGAGGCGTCTTGAACCGGATTGACCATGGCAAGGACAAACGAAGCGGCAGAGACCGGGAAATACTGGCGCCATCCGTGCTTCCCCGACCTTGGCCTGTTCGAGGCGCGCTTCACCCAGCACCGCTACGACCTGCACACGCACCCGACCTATGTGATCGCCCTGATCACCTCGGGCTGCGAGCGCATTCGCATCGGCCGTCAAAGCGTTCTTGCTCCGGCGGGCACCATTGCCGTCGTCAATCCCGAGGAGTGGCATGACGGCGAACGCGGGGCGGATGAAGGCTGGGCCTACCGGACGTTTTATCCTTCGGTGCCGCTGATGAGCGCGCTTGCCGACGAACTCGGCCGCGACGGCGCTCCGGTGTTTTCGCGCGCGACGATCGAAGACAGCCGTCTCGCCGCAGCATTGACGGCAGCACACCAGGGCTCGACATCCCCGGACACAATGACGGCCGAGACGTCCCTGCTCGTGGCGCTTAGACGGCTGATCGTTCGCCATGGCGACTCGAGCGGGCCGGCCGAAGAGGTCGACGGTTCCGAATCGCAGCGAAGATTTTCGCTCTACCGCGATCTTGTCGAAAGCGAGCTTGGCTCGCAGCTCGACCTCAAGCGGCTTGCCGGCGCGGCTGGCGTGACCCGGTTCCAGGTCATCCGCGACTTCAACAAGGTAATTGGCCTGACGCCGGCGGCCTATATCCGCGACCGGCGATTGCGCCGGGCGAGCGCGCTGATCGAACAGGGATTTGGCCTCGCCGACGCCGCTATTACGGCGGGTTTCGCCGACCAGAGCCATTTTTCCCGTACATTCCGGGCCATGCATGGCATGACGCCGGGCATGTTCAGAAGAGCGGGATAAGGCCCTCCTGAACAGACAAGCTTGCGCCTCAAAGCTTGCTGCGCAATGCTGACGCAGTTCGGGGGGAATCATGCGAAAAATTTTGGCTTCGACGCTGCTGCTCGCGGCAGTTCTATCCGCAACGGCTGCCCAGGCGCTGGATGCCAGCGGCACGCCGGTCATCGTGACCCCGCTTGCCTCTCGCACCGAGACCGCGTCCGGCCAGCCGATCACGCTGCCGCAGAAGAACGTCCAGGTCCTGGTCTCGGCCTATCAGATCGCGCCGGGCGCGACCTTGCCGGTCCACAAGCATCCGTTTCCGCGCTATGCCTATGTCGAGGCCGGCACGCTTCAGGTCACCAACGTCGAGACCGGCAAGAGCAACACCTATCAAACAGGTGATTTCATCATCGAGATGATCGGGCAATGGCATCAGGCGACCAATGTCGGCGCCGATCCGGTCAAGCTGCTGGTCATCGACCAGGTCGAAGAAGGCACCAAGAACACGGTGTTGCGCCAGTAACTGCGGTCGTCGGGCACTCCAGCAAGGAACACCGGATTCACTCCGCAGCCTTCACCCGGTCGGCGGCGGCGGCCAGAACGGCGCGATCCCCCTCCTCGTACAACCGATGGATGGCAATGGCGTTGACGCGCCAGCCTTCAGGCGTCCGCACCAGCCGGTGGAGATAGCTGCCACCGACCGTCCAGAACCGCCCGCCGATCCAGTGAGTTGCGCGGACATGGCTGCGTGCAACCGCGTCATTGCCCGCGCCTTCGACGGTGATGTTGGTGATGAGGTGCTGGGTGGCGTCGAAGCCCGGCAGCAGTCCTTGCCACTGCGCGATCAGCGCGTCGCGGCCGCTGGTGGTGACCTCGCCGCCGAAGAGGCTGGTATAGTCGGTCGTGACACGGGCCGCGAAAAAGGATCTGACCCGATCCCATTCACGCAGATCGGCATAGAGGCCAATCCCGGCAATCGCTTCGGCGATAGCGATCCTGTCGTCGACCGTCAGCGCATCTCCCGATGCGCTCGAGGCGGGCGTCGAGACCGCGGAAATCATCGCAGCGGAAAACGCCGAGACCAGGACATACCGGCGGGTGACGAAGGTCATTGTCCCGCCTCCCCCGCACCGCCCAGCGTTGCGCGGAAATGAGCGGCGACGGCATCGCTCGCCGCCTTCACCGGCGCGGCACGATCGTAGAAATCGAACTGGGTGACGTTGTCGAGCCACAGCTCCTGCTTGGAGCTGGTCAGCCCCGCGTAGAATTTGTGCGCACCACTCGGAATGGCGGCAGCCTCGCTATGCACCATCAGAAAGGGTTGACGCAGGCGCGGGGCGGCCTGGATCGCGTCGAACCTCAGCCAGCCGCGCCAGAACGCCGGATCGGCCTCGTTGCGCCAGGCTGGAATCATGCCGCGATCGGGCTCGGTGTAATAGGGCACCTTGAACATGACCGCGCGCTCGTCGCTCAGGCTGGCGGCCGGCAGTAACGCCTGTCTGCCGGTGCGGCGATACGCGGCCTCCGCCGCATCGCCGGCGGCTTCAAGCCTGGCGACGCCGTCGTTGCCGCCATAGGTCTGCTCGACCACTTCGGCATCCTGCAACCAGGGCGCAACGAGGGCGACCGACTTGATCGCGGCGTTTTCGGCCGCAGCGGTGACCATGTAGCCGGAGCTGGCGCAAATGCCGAGCCCGCCGATGCGGTCCTGATCGGCTTCGGGCCGGCTCGCGAGATAGGCGACCGCCGCTTCGATGTCGGCGATCTTGGCATTAGGATCCTCGTACTGGCGTCGCACGCCGCCGCTTTCGCCCCAGCCGCGAAAATCGAAGGTCAAGGCGACGAAGCCGCGATCGGCCATCTCGCGGGCGTAGCGGGCCGGCATCTGTTCCTTTACCGTCATCCAGGCGCCGGTCACGACCAGCGCCGGCCGAGGTTTCGCCGCGTCCAGATCCTCCGGGAGATAGAGCTCGCCGATGATCTGCTCACCGTACGAGGCAAAAGCGACGCGCTCGACGCGCGGTGCGGCGAAGGCATTGGAGGCGGCGAGCGCGGCGGTGGTTGCTACGGCAAGTGTCAGGGTTTTAAGCATCGCAAGTCTCCTTTGGCTTGGAATGAGAAGCGCGGCGCGTTGCGAGAAAGACCGCCGTCTCAGCGCTCGCCAGCCAGTCGGCCGGGCAGTGGCTTCAGCGGGTAATGCGCCCAGTAGAAAGCGTCCGACTGGTACATGTCGGTCAAAAAATTCTGTGCCTCGGCGATCTTGCCGTCGTGGATGCGAAACATCAGCGCGTAGAGCTGGTCGATCTCCGGACCTGAGCCGACATTCGACCAGCCGCGATGGACGTCGACGACGAGGTCGCCTTGCGCCTGGAAGAAGATCGGCCCGGCCTTGAACTTGCCATCGGCCAGGCCGCGGAAGAAGGCGACCACCTCGTCCGGCCCGCGCTTGTCGCCGGCGAGCGGATGATGGCCGGGAATGCGCCACACGATGTCGGACGCAAGGAAGGGCCGGATGGCCTCGGGATTGCCGGTCGCGTAAGCTGCGTAATAGTCTTTGATGAGCTGGATATTGCGGTCTTCCAGTGGCCCGCTGTGCGCCGGGGCGGGAGACACCGCCAGAAGAGTGCCGGCGGCGAGTAAAGCGAGCCTTGTCATCGGTCCTGTCTCCTTGCCCGTTCGAGCCGTTCCCAACACCGAGGCCCGTTCGTCGGACCCAACGTGACGCCTTTTGTTCGCCGGAAAAACCAGTAGAGTTCGACAGGGCTATTTGGAAAATCCTTACAATGCGCCTCGACCAGTTCAGCGGCATCGTCGCCTTCGTGAAGGTTGCGGAGGCCAAAAGCTTCACCCGCGCGGCCGCCGAGCTCGGCGTCGCTCCGGCCTCGTTGAGCGAGGCGGTCAAGGGGCTCGAGGAGCGCCTGGGGGTGCGGCTGCTCAACCGGACGACCCGCAGCGTTGGCTTGACCGAGGCTGGCGCCCACTACCTCGACCATGTGCGCCCGGCAGCCGAAGACATCTGGGCGGCCGGCGCGGCGCTGCGCGAGGCTCGCGACCGCCCCGCCGGCACGCTGCGCCTCAGCCTGCCCTGGATCGCCGCGCCGCTGCTGATAGAGCCACTGATGCGGCCGTTCATGGATGCTTATCCCGAAGTGCGGCTTAGTCTGATTTTCGACGACAGCTTCGTCGACATCGCCGCCGAGGGCTTCGATGCCGGCCTGCGCATCGGCGAGCTTCTCGAGAGAGATATGATCGGCGCGCGCCTGGGCGGGCCCCTGCAGATGGTCGTGGTGGGCAGCCCCGATTATCTGGCGCGCAACGGCACACCGAAACGGCCGGCAGACCTCGCCGCCCATCGCTGCATCGCATTCGCCCTCACCCGCACGCGCGCGATTTCGCCCTGGGAGTTCACCGTGGATGGACGCGAAGTCGCATTCACGCCGGACGCATGTCTGGTCGTGAACACGCTTCCGCTGTGCATTACCGCCGCCGCGCAAGGGCTTGGCCTCGCCTTCGCCGTCGAAGGCCTCGCCGCGCCGCTTCTCGCCTCAGGCTCGCTGGTCAAGGTGCTGGAACCTTTCTGTCCAGCTTACGAGCCGCTCCACCTCTATTATCCCAGCCGCCGCCTGGTACCGCCGAAGCTGCGGGCCTTCATCGACTTCGTCCGCGCGAATTCGCACAAGCTGCGGATCTGATGTGGCTTTTCGAGAACCCGGCCCCGTTCAGCCCCAGGCGCCGACCATCTGCCTGGTGGTTGCGTTGAGCCGGTTGAATGCGTTGATCAGGGCAATCTGGACGACCAGGGCGGCAAGCGCCTTTTCGTCATAGTGCCGGGCGGCCTCGTCCCAGACCGCGTCCGGCACTGGATCCGGCCGGTCGGCCAACCGGGTTGCCGCCTCGGTCAGCGCCAGTGCGGCGCGTTCGGCGTCGGTGAAGTAAGGTGTTTCGCGCCAGGCTGACACGGTGAAGACGCGCTCGTCCTTTTCGCCGGCCTTCTTCAATTCGCGCGCATGCATATCGACGCAGAGGCTGCATCCGTTGATCTGGCTGGCGCGCAAATGGACGAGCTTGCGCGTCACATAGGACAGGTCGGCCGTCTCCGTCGACTTGTCCAGCGCGAGCAACGCCTGCAAGGCGCCGGGAATGAGCATCACCGGGTTTTTCAATCGTGCTTGCATGGTGGTCTCCTTCGGGCGTGTTTTCGCAGGCCGGACATCTCGGCTTTCGGTCGGCTGTGCTGTTAATCAATCAATAACTCGCTGGCTATGAATCTACATATAGCTGAACGGTTATGGATGTGTCAAGCGGCAAAATTGGAGCACCGCCGGCCGCCCTGTCGCGTGTTGAGCCAACACTTCCGGCTTTCATCGCACCATGCCCGATGCTACCGCTGGCCAGCTGAAATCATCGACGGATCGCCCATGACCGAGACCGAACGCCCTCGCCTCCCGCTGATCGAGATCTGCGTCGAAGGCATAGACGGCCTGCTGGCCGCGCAAGCCGCAGGCGCCGACCGTGTCGAGCTCTGTGCCAGCCTGATCGAGGGCGGCATCACGCCGAGCTTCGGCACGGTGCGCGCCGCGCTCGAGGTGGCGACGATCCCGTTCCACGTCATCGTGCGGCCGCGCGGCGGCGATTTTCTCTATGGCGAAGCCGAATATCGTTCGATGCTCGCCGATGTCGGCGCGCTTGCCGAGCTCGGCGTCGCCGGTGTCGTCGTCGGTTGCCTCGCTGCCGATGGCACTATCGACGAACAGCGCATGAGCGAATTGGTTAAGGCGGCGGGAAGCTTGAACGTCACCTGCCACCGCGCCTTCGACATGACCCGCGACCCGACAGAGGCGCTGGAGACGCTGATCCGCTGCAAGGTCGGCCGCGTGCTGACCAGCGGCCAGCGCGACACGGCGCTCGAGGGCGCTGACCTGCTCGCCGATCTTGTCAGGCAGGCCGGCGACCGCATCATCATCCTCGGCTGCGGCGGGCTTGATCCCGAGAACATCGGCAAGGTGCGGAGGAAAACCGGGTTGAGCGAAATGCACTTCGCCGCGCTCAAGGACGTGCCGAGTGCCATGCGCTACCGCAACCCGAAAGTCGGCATGGGCGGCACCGACCTCGACCGCGAATACCGCAACACCGTGACCGACGAGGCGCTGGTGGCGGCGACCATCGCCGCTGCCCGGACATGATCCTGGAAGATCGAACAAAAACATGATCGAAATGCGTTTGCCGATCGAACGGGTTTCGCCGCAGGATGAGCCCGCCATCCTCGCGCTCAACAACGAGCACGCTGCGGAATTATCATGGCTCGAACCTGAGCGCCTGTCCTTCCTGCTCGGCGAAGCGTTTTACGCGCGCCGTATCGGTGCGCTCGAAGCCTTCATCATGACCTTCGACCAGCACGCGAGCTACGACAGCCCTAACTTCCTGTGGTTTCGCCAGCGCTACCCGCGGTTCGTCTATGTCGATCGCGTCGTGGTCGCCGCCGCAGCGCGCGGGCGCGGCCATGCCCGCCGGCTGTACGAGGATCTGTTCGAGCAGGCGTCACGCGTGGGCCAGGCGATCGTCACCTGCGAAGTCAATGCCGAGCCACCCAATCCGGCTTCGGACGCCTTCCATGCCGCACTCGGCTTTGCGGAAGTGGGCGACGCGGTAATCCACGGCGGCAGGAAAGCCGTGCGGTATTATGCAAGACGGATCGCCGGCTGAACGGCGGGCGCCGTTCGCCCTACCAATTGCGGTTCAGCCAGGAGCGGGCCGGCTTTTCGATGATGTAGTAGCTGCACAGCGCGCAAGCGAACGCCGCCGCAAGCATCAACCACGGCGAACTGCCTTTTATGTCGACGATTTGATAAAAGGGCTGCTGCCAGAGATAGAGCGAATACGACCACAGCCCCAGCATCGTCATCGGCAGGGACGATAGAAACCCGGTCAGATACCGGCTGCTGAAGTCGAGCAAATTGACGGCGAGTGCCAACAGCGGCACCGCGACCAGATAGTGGATCGGGGTTGGCACGGCAGCCATGAAAAGGAGCACAGCCACTACTGAGGCCGCCGGGGCGACATGCGGCCCCTTGAGCAGCGCCGGCAGCCTGTCGTCGGCCTTGAGCAGGCATATCACCGCCGACAGCAGGATCGAGGCGATGTGCACGTCGGTGCGCCAATAGGTGCCCTCGTAGCCTATTGCGAGCACCCAGTAGGAGATGGCGCCGTTTGCCATGGCCAGCACCGACAATGCACCGAGCAACGTGATGACCCGGGACCGCCCCGAGACGACGACGCTGATCAGCGCCAGGATGATATAGGCGTGCTCTTCGACGCAGAGCGACCAGATATGGTCGAGCGCGCCGGCGCGGGTGACGAGAATTCCGGCATAGTTGTAGGTGAACGTCAGCGCCGTCAGCGCCGCCTTCCATTTGAAGGCGATGAATGTGCCGGACAAGGCAACCATCGCGGCGACGACGAAGATGAGTAGTGCCGGGTAGATGCGGGAGAACCGGCGCTTGAAGAATTTCTTTAGCGGATAGTATTCGACAAACAGGATCTCGGCCATCAGCCGGCCGCTGAGCACGAAGAAGAATTCGACGCCCAGGACGCCGAGATTGATGCCGGGAACGGGGAAGAAATGGCCGATCAGCACCAGCGCGATCGACAGGCCGCGCCAGCCGTCGAGATAGGCAAGTCTGGTTCTTGCCGAGCTATCGGCGACAGGCCTGGACACGACAAGACGCGTCGCGGAGATGTCCGTCATGCCGGTCCCTTCATTGAACCTGCGAAAGGCGGGCTGGAGGCCGCATTCCTCCAGCTATATTGCAGCGCACCAGAACTTTGTGCAAGTGCGAGATAACGACACGCCCGAAGTACGGGGGACGGACCGAAAGGGGGCTGTCACGTCCGTTCCCCGAAACCAACGGTCGACAGTCTCAGGCGTTGGCGGCAGGCGCTGCGCGCCATGGCCAGCTTAATGGCAAATAGTACATTGCCATCTTGGCTGGCTAAAGCAGAATGTACCCACGATTTCCGCGGCGCCGTGCGGCAGGCCTGCCCTTCCGCCATCCAATGCCTTGCCCGTTTGCCCAAATCGGCCGAATGTGCCGGGGACAGATCCACTGAACAGAGACAGTGCATGACCGGCTTCGTCCTTCCCCTGCCCGCAACCCCGTCGGTGGCCGTGGCCGGCTGGCCGGAGCGTTTTGCCGTGCGCCGGATCTTCTGCGTCGGCCGCAACTACGCCGCTCATGCCCGCGAGCTCGGCAATGACGAGCGCGACCCTCCCTTCTTCTTCACCAAACCGGGCGACGCAGTGGTCGACGCGGCAGTCGGTTCGGGCACCACGATCCCCTACCCGCCGCTGACCCAAAACCTGCATCACGAAATCGAGCTGATCGTCGCGATCGGCAGAGCCGGCTTTCGCATACCGCGCGAGCGGGCGCTGGACCATGTCTGGGGCTACGGCGTCGGCGTCGACCTGACTCGCCGCGACCTTCAGGACGAGGCGAAAAAGGCGGCAAGGCCGTGGGACTGGTCGAAAGCCTTCGACCGTTCGGCGCCCTGCGGTCCGCTGGTTCCGGCGCAAAAATCCGGTCATCCCGACAAGGGCCGCATCTGGCTCGCGGTCGACGGCGAGATCAGGCAGGACGGCGACCTCGCCGAACTGATCTGGCCGGTTCCCGACATCGTCTCGATTTGCAGCGAGGCGCTAGAGCTTAAGCCCGGCGACCTGATCTTCACCGGAACACTGGCTGGCGTCGGCGCCGTCGGGCCGGGCGAAAAGATCACCGGTGGCGTCGACGGCATCGGCGAAATCGAACTGACCATCGGCCAACCGATCCGATGAGCGACATCGTCCTCCATAACTACTACCGCTCCTCGACCTCTTACCGGGTGCGGATCGCGCTGGAGATGAAGGGCCTGTCCTACGACTACGTGCCGCATCATTTGCGCCACGGCGAGCATCTCGAACCCGCCTACCTCGCGGTCAATCCGCAAGGGCTGGTGCCGGCACTGGTCCTGGACGACGGCACGCTGCTGACGCAATCGCTGGCGATCATCGAATATTTCGACGAGACCACGCCTGAGCCGCCGCTGCTGCCCAAGGATGCGCCTGGCCGCGCCCGCGTCAGGATGCTGGCGCAGATGATCGCCTGCGACATCCATCCGGTGAACAATCTGCGCGTGCTGACCTCGCTGCGCACACTGTTCGGCGCCGGCGACCAGGATGTCGTCAACTGGTTCCGGCACTGGGTCAATGAAGGCTTCCAGCCGCTTGAAAAGATTCTGGCTTCCTCGCCCGAGACCAAGACATTCTGCCATGGCGACACGCCGGGGCTGGCCGACATCTGCCTGGTCGCACAGGTCACCAGCAATGCCCGCTTCGGCGTCGACATGACGCCCTACCCGACGATCTCGCGCATCAATGCCGCCTGCATGGCGCTGCCGGCGTTCCAGAAGGCCGCGCCTGAGAACCAGATCGATGCCGAGTAGACCGCAAATTGCATGAAGTGATGAGGAACTGCCGATGAACGCCGTCGTCTTCGAAAAGTTCGGCGAAACGCCAACGATCCAGACCGTTCCCGATCCGGAGCCGGCACCGGAAGGCGTCGTCATCAAGGTGGAGGCGACCGGCCTCTGCCGCAGCGACTGGCATGGCTGGATGGGCCACGACGACAGCATCCGCCTGCCGCATGTGCCGGGCCACGAACTGGCCGGCGTCGTGGTCTCCGCAGGCAACCAGGTGACCCGCTGGAAGGGCGGCGAGCGCGTCACCGTGCCGTTTGCCGTCGGCTGCGGCCGCTGCTTCGAATGCACCTCGGGCAATCACCAGGTGTGCGAGCACCAATTCCAGCCCGGCTTCACTGCCTGGGGTTCGTTCGCCGAATATGTCGCCATCGACCATGCCGACACCAATCTCGTGCGCTTGCCCGACGAGATGGAATTCGCCACCGCCGCCAGCCTCGGCTGCAGGTTCGTCACCTCGTTCCGCGCCATCGTCGACCAGGGCCGGGTGACGCCCGGCGAATGGGTGGCGGTGCACGGCTGCGGCGGCGTCGGCCTGTCGGCGATCATGATCGCCAGCGCCATGGGCGCCAATGTCGTCGCCATCGACCTCACCGACGAGAAGCTGGACTTTGCCAAAAAGATCGGCGCGGTGGCGACGATCAACGCGGCAAAGACGCCGAACGTGGTCAAGGCGGTCAAGCAGATCACCAATGGCGGCGCGCACATGTCGATGGACGCGCTCGGCCACCCCAGTACCTCGTTCAACTCGATCGCAAACCTGCGCCGCCGCGGCCGCCACGTGCAGGTCGGCCTGATGCTCGGCGACCATGCCAGGCCGCAGATACCGATGGACAAGGTGATCGCATTCGAGCTCGAAATCCGCGGCAGCCACGGCATGCAGGCCTTCCGCTACCAGGCGATGATGGAGATGATCCGCACCGGCAAGCTGAAACCCGAACTGCTGGTCGGCAAGAAGATCAGCCTCGAAGAGGCGCCGGCCGCATTGATGGCGATGGGCGGCTTCGAAGGCATAGGCATCGGCGTGGTGACCAGATTCTAGATCACGCCCTGAGTCTGGATCAGCGAAACGACGCGCAGACCTCCCGCACGCAGGCTCGCAGCCAGCGTTGTGCCGGATCGGCATCGAGTCGCGGATGCCACAGCATCGAAATGGTGACCTCCTCGATATCGACCGGCAACGGGAAGCTGTACATGCCCGTGCGCGCGCCCAGGGTGTGCCGTTCGGGGACGCTGGCGATCAGATCGGAGGCGCGCGCCATGGCGAGCGTGGCCGAGAAGCTGGAAACCATGCACACGATCGTCCGCTGGAGACCGAGCAGTTTCAAGGCCTCGTCGATCGGGCCCTTTTCGCGGCCACGCCGCGAAACGCTGATGTGGCGGCCGGCCGCATAGCGTTCCGGCGTCATTGGGCCCTCGCCCAGCCTGTGACCCGTTCGCACCGCACCGATGAAGCGGTCGCGAAACAGCGCCTGAATGCGCATTTCGGGGCTCGTTTCACTGGCAACCCCGATTTCGAGATCAACCGCCGCGTCACGCAACGACATGTCGTTCTTGTCGGATTTCGGCGCAAAACGCAGCCGCACGCCAGGTGCATCCGCTTCGACACGGGTCAGAAGACGCGGTGCGAACTCCTCGACGAAACTTTCGTTGGCGCGCAGCGTGAAGACGTTGTCGAGAGCAGAGAGGTCGAGGAGCTTGGCCGGGCGCAGCAGCGCTTCCGCATCCTGAACGACTCGGCCTACCTGTTGCTGCAATTCGAGCGCGCGCGGCGTCGCAACCAGGCCACGGCCGGCCCGGACCAACAATGGGTCGCCTGTCGCCTGGCGCAACCGCGCCAACGTCCGGCTCATCGCCGAGGGACTGAGGCGCAGCCGCCCGGCCGCGCGCGCCACACTGCCCTCGGTCAGCAGCACATCGAGGGCGACAAGCAGATTGAGATCTGGCGACGACATGGAAGGACCGTAGCACAGCTCGGCCGCGATGTGGCGTTTCATGCACGAATAAGATGCAAATACTGCGCCTTCCGCCACATCATGCGAGGGAATAGCGTCCGACAGCTCCGATTGGGGGCTGCCGGCAAAGGAGTTCACCTTGGCATCGACCGCTGAAAAGACCTGGGACGAAGTTGCCCCGGTGAGCGCACGCTCGACCCGATGGGCATTGGCAAGCCTGTCGCTTTCAACGCTGCTGTCGTCGCTCGCCACCAGCATCGCCAGCGTCGGGCTGCCATCGCTGATGCAGGCGTTCGGCGCATCGTTCCAGCTCGTGCAATGGGTCGTCCTGGCCTATCTGCTCGCCATCACCACCTTGATTGTCAGCGTCGGGCGGCTCGCCGACATATTCGGCCGCAGACCGCTATTGCTCGGCGGCATTGCCCTGTTCACCTTCGCATCGGTGCTTTGCGGGCTCGCGCCGACACTCTGGCTGCTGATCGCCGCACGGGCGGCACAGGGGCTCGGCGCGGCCATTATGATGGCTCTGACGCTGGCCTTTGTCGCCGACGCGGTTCCCCGGGATAAAACCGGCAGCGCCATGGGCCTGCTCGGCGCCATGTCGGCGATCGGCACCACGCTTGGCCCCTCCCTTGGCGGACTGTTGATCGCCGGCCTCGGCTGGCGCGCGATCTTCCTCATCAATCTGCCGTTGGGGGTGCTGGCCTTTGCGCTTGCCTGGCGCTTCCTGCCGGCCGGAAAAAAGACGCCAGGTCGGCGCGGTTTCGACGGGATCGGCACGGCTTTGCTCGCGCTGACGCTAGCCGCCTATGCGCTCGCCATGACCCTTGGGCGTGGCAGTTTTGGTTCTCTCAATGTCGGCTTGCTGATTGCCGCCACCGTGGCTGGCCTGCTGTTTGTCATTGCGCAGACAAGGGTCCAGAACCCTTTGATCCAGCCTGCGAGGTTCCGCGACCAGGCGTTGAACGCAAGCCTCGCCATGAACCTGATCGTCGCCACGGTGATGATGGCGACGCTGGTGGTCGCACCATTCTATCTGTCGCGCGCGCTTGGGCTAGACGCAGCCATGGTCGGGCTGGTTCTGTCGACCGGCCCTCTGATTACCGCATTGGCGGCGCTGCCGGCCGGACGCCTGGTCGATCGTTTCGGGGCGAACCGGATCATGATCGTCGGCCTGTTCGATCTCGCTATTGGCACCTTTGCTCTGTCGCGGGCGGAATTCGGTATTGCCGGCTATGTCGTACCAATCATCATCGTCTGCACCGGCTACAGCCTGTTTCAGACCTCCAACAATTCGGCCGTGATGACGGGCGTCGCACCCGACCAGCGTGGCGTCGTCTCCGGCCTGCTCAATCTGTCGCGCAATCTCGGCCTGATCACCGGTGCGTCGGTGATGGGCGCGGTGTTCGCCTTCGCATCGGCTGGGGAAGGCACTGGCTTGGCAGTGTTGGCACCTGCGGCAGCGGCACGAGGGATGCAGGTCACTTTCCAGGTGGCGACGGGCCTGGTGCTGATGGCGCTGATCCTTGCGGTATTTTCAGCCCGCGCCACTGCCGGGCGAACTGATATCGTTGCCAAGCATCCTTGAGGATTTCCACCCGGTTCGCATGCAACTCCGGCAGCCGGCGCACCTATCTCGCATATCTCTTGGCACCGACGACGCAAAGTACGACGGCGGCGGTGACGGCGATCATGGCGGGACTGACCTGCTCATGCAGCAGCGCTGCCGCCAGCCCCAGGCCGAAGAAGGGCTGCAGCAGTTGCAACTGCCCGACCGCGGCGATGCCGCCTTGCGCCAGGCCGCGATACCAGAACACGAAACCGATCAGCATGCTGAACAGCGAGACATAGGCCAGACCAATCCATGCGCCCCTGCCGGCACTTTCGAGCGACGGCGGCATAGTGATGAACGTCAGCGCCAGCATGAGGGGCAGCGACAGCACCAGCGCCCACGAAATCACCTGCCAGCCGCCGAGTTTGCGCGACAGCGCCGCTCCTTCGGCATAGCCCAATCCGCACACGATGATGGCGGCCAGCATCAAGATGTCGCCGAGCGGCGAGACCGACAGGCCTTGGGTGACTGCGAAACCGGCGACAAGGGCGCTGCCGAGGCACGAGAACAGCCAGAACGCCGGCTTCGGGCGATCGCCGCCTCGAACCACGCCGAAGATCGCGGTCGCCAACGGCAACAGGCCGACGAAGATGATGGAGTGAGCCGACGTGATGTGCTTGAGCGCCAGCGCCGTCAGCAGGGGAAAGCCGACCACGACGCCAAGCGCCACGATCGCCAGCGGGAACAGATCTCGCCGCTCCGGACGCTTCTGACGAAAAACGAGCAGCAGCGCCAGGCCGAGGATGCCCGCCGAAGCCGCACGGGCGACCGTTACGAACACCGGATCGAAATCCATCACCGCCACGCGCGTCGCCGGAAGCGAACCGCTGAAGATCAGCACGCCTATGAACCCGTTGACCCAGCCACTCGCCGCCCAACTACTCGCCGCCTTGTCCATCGATGCCCCGCTGATTTCGCCCTCTATCGGGCCGGGCGTCTGGCTCCGCCAGAGACAATCAGGTACAGTTTGACAAAACCGTCATGGTAGGGCGAGCAGTACGGATGGATGAGCAGACGACAACAGATGAGAGCAGCCGGACGCTTGTCGAAAGCGTCATGGCGACGATCAGGCACAGGATCGCCGCGCGCAGCCTCACACCGGGAACGCGGCTGCCTTCGATCCGGGCGTTTGCGAAGGCCATGCAGGTTTCCAAATCCACCGTGGTCGAAGCCTATGAGCGTCTTGCGGCAGAAGGCATGATCCGCTCGCGGCCGGGCTCGGGTTTCTATGCCGCCGGACCGTTGGCTCCGTTGTCGCTGGCCGAGATCGGCCCCAGGCTTGACCGTGCCGTCGACCCGCTCTGGGTCTCGCGCCAATCGCTGGAAGCCGGCGACGGCGTCCTGAAACCGGGTTGCGGCTGGCTGCCGGCAACATGGATGCCCGAGGCTGGATTGCGCCGGGCACTGCGGACGACGGCCCGCGCCGACGACGCCGCGCTGACGGACTACGGCACGCCGCTCGGCTTGCCGGCGCTACGCCATCTGCTGGCGCGGCGCATGGCCGAGCACGGCATCGAAGCCTCTCCGGACCAGATCATGCTGACGGAATCGGGCACTCAGGCGATCGACCTGCTGTGCCGGTTCCTGCTCGAACCGGGTGACACGGTGTTGGTCGACGATCCCTGCTACTTCAACTTCCATGCCCTGTTGCGCGCCCATCGGGCCAAGGTGATCAGCGTCCCCTACACGCGCTCGGGTCCGGACATCGAGTTGTTCGCGCAGGCGCTGAACGAGCATCGGCCGCGCCTCTACATTACCAATTCGGCGCTCCACAATCCGACCGGCGCGATATTGTCGCCGGTCGTTGCCCATCGGCTGCTGAAGCTCGCCGACCAGTCGGGGCTGACGATCATCGAGGACGATATCTTCGCCGATTTCGAACACACACCGGCGCCCAGGTTGGCGGCCTTCGACGGCCTCAGCCGGGTCATCCATATCGGAAGCTTTTCCAAGACGCTGTCGGCATCGGTGCGCTGCGGCTTCATCGCCGCTCCTCGCGACTGGATGGAAGGTTTGACCGATCTCAAGATCGCCACATCCTTTGGCAGCGGGCGACTTGCATCCGAACTGGTGCTGACGCTGCTGAAGGACGGCCTCTATCGCAAGCACGTCGATCTGCTGCGCGCGCGGCTCTCGCGCGCCATGGAAGAAACCGGCACCCGGCTCAGGGCAATCGGCATCGTGCCGTGGATAGATCAGCCGGCCGGCATGTTTCTATGGTGCAGGCTGCCGGAGGGAATAGATGCCGCGGACGTCGCCCGTCACGCTTTGTCGGCCAACGTCGTGCTTGCGCCCGGCAATGCGTTCAGCCTGTCCCGGTCGGCCAGCCGTTTCATGCGCTTCAACGTCGCGCAGTCCGGAGATGACCGGATTTTCAGGGCGCTTGAACAGGCGATGTCGCGTTGATTCGCGCTGCCGGAAGCCTGCTCGCCTGAGGCTGTGCTCTCAGGCCCCTGCCCGCTTGCGGCGTGCGTAAAGCATGACGAGCGTCTCGGCGGTCAGCGCCGGCCTCTGCTCGCCTTCGATCTCGACCGTATTGGCGGCCTTCATTAGATATTGCCCCGGACCTTTGTCTTCCATCGACAACAGCGTGGTGCGCAGCCTGATACGCGAGCCGACCCTGACCGGCGCCACGAAGCGCACTTTGTCGAAACCGTAATTGAACGCGGCCTGCGTGTTTTCGGGTACGATCCCCATCTCGAGCGCCAGCGCGCCGATGATCGACAGGGTCAGATAGCCATGCGCGATCGTGGTGCGGAACGGGCTTTGCCGCTTCGCCCGCTCGGGATCGACATGGATCCATTGATGATCGCCCGTGCATTCGGCAAACTGGTCGATGCGGTGCTGATCGACCAGCGTCCAGTCCGAAACGCCCAACTCCTGCCCGGCCATCGCCCTGAGTTGCTCGAAGGTCGGCGGCGTCCTCGGCCGTATCTGCGTCATTCCTGCTTTCCCGATCGCTTGCCTGTTCCGGACCACGACGGGCCGCCCCTGTCAATTCGCCAGTGCGATTCCAGCCCATAATCTTCGGCCGCGAACCGCCAGTCTTCGTCGCCGGCAAGCGTGCTGCTGGGGAACAGCTTATTTCTTGTCGTGGCCGGCGCGGATCTCCTCCATCGCCTCCTTGATGCGGCTGCGCAGGATTTCGATCGATTCGGTGCCGGACGCCCTCGCCAGTTCGGCCATCTCGCCGGCATTCTTCAGCGCGGTCTCGAAGGATTTCCTGGCGAACGCCGCCTGCTTCTGCATCATTTCCTGCGGATTGCCGGGCGCTCTGTAGCTTTGTGCCATGTCGGTGATTTCGCGCAGCGTGTCCTGCAGCATCTCGCGTTGCCTTGACAACAGCGCCGAGGCTCCAGCGGCGCTCGCCCGTGCCGACTTCTCCAGCGCTTCCAGGTTCTTGGCGTGGTGGGCGAGGATCGCCTCGACATCGACATTCGGCAGCTTCAGGTCGCGGCCGAACTTGCCGAACATGTCGATGAAGGACTCGGACTCCGGTCGTTTTGCCATGCTGGTTCTCTCCCCTTGTTGCCGTGAACGCCGCCACTGCACGGAAGATAGTGCAGCGAAGCTCAGCGGTCCATTCGGACGAGTCAGCCGACAAGAAACAGCCGTTCGGCAGTGTAGAGCACGAGCCCGGCAAGGCCACCGATGATCATGCCGTTGAAGCGGATATATTGCAGGTCCTTGCCGATGTTCATTTCGATAAGCCTTGTCAGTTGCGTGAGGTCCCAGCGCTTGACCTGGTCGGCGATGAACTTCGACACGCCGCTCTTCTGGCTTTCGACGAAGGACGCCAGCGCCACGATGAACCCCTGGTTCATGTCGGCCCTGATCTGCGCGTCGTCGGCAAGATGGCGGCCGACCTCGACGAACATGGTGGCGAGATGGTCGCGGATCATCGAATTCGGCGCCTTGGCGTCCTGTTCGATGAACAGCCGCAGGCTGTCCCACATATCGCCAGCCAGCGCGCTGAGCTCTGGCCGGGCAAGGAAATCGCGCTTCAGCTTTTCAGCGCGCCTGGCATATTGTTTGGATGTCCTCAACCGCTCGACGAAGGTTTCGACGAAAAGGTCGAATTCGGCTCGCATCGGATGGTGCGGATCGGCCCGCACCTCATCGAGCAGCGAGCCGGCCGACGCAATGATCTTCTTCAACAGATAGGCGTCGGCGCGAAACAGGTTGAACAGCGACGGCAGTTCCTCGCGGATCTTCTCGCGCATCGTCGCCAGCGCCTGCTCGTCGCTCAGGAAGCGGCCGACCACCTTGGTGAACTCGTCGAATAATTTCTGGTGGCGGCGATCGTCAGTCAGCGCCGACAGCAGCTCGGCGGCGAGCGGCGCCAGCGGCACCTTTTCGATCTGCTCCAGCATACGGCTGGTGACGAAGCCGCGCAGTCCGGATTGCTCGACCGCCGCCAGCGTCTGCGGCACCAGCCGGCCGACGAAGCGCGACAAATCGGCGGCGCGGTTCGGGTCGGCCAGCCAGTCCGCGACCAGCGCGGAAAAGTCGACCTCGGCGAGCTTTTCGCGCACCGGTTCCGGCGCCAGGAAATTCACCTCGATGAAGCGGCCGAGATTGTCGGCGATGCGATTCTGGTTTTCCGGGATGATGGCCGTATGCGGGATCGGCAGGCCAAGCGGCCGCCGAAACAGCGCCACCACCGCATACCAGTCCGCCAGGCCGCCGATCGTCGCCGCCTCGGCGAAAGCGGCGACGAAGTCCAACCACGCATGCCGGCTCTCGAGCGATTTCGCCACCGCAAAGACCAGCACGCAAAACGCAAGCGCTGCGGCGGCAACGAACTTGGTGCGCCTGAGCGCCGAAAGCTTGGCGTCGGCATCGGCGTCGAACCGGACGGACGCGACGGATGCAAATGCCGGGGCTGGTCGTGACATGATGGGCCGCTCCTGATCGTGTATGCGAACTTATCTAGTGTCGCCTGCCCCAGAAAGCGCGCCGCTGGTTCCGGTGCGCGCAATCGTGCACGCAAACTTGACGCCGGAATTCATCTATTATGCAGCGCCAGTCTGGAATTGTTCCAAACTATAGGCCATATTGACGCCAACCACTGTTATGTGAGGACACAATGCGGCTTACCCGTCAGACCAACTACGCCATGCGCATTCTGATGTATTGCGCCGCCAACACCGAGCGGTTGAGCCGCATCCCCGAGATCGCCGCCGCCTATTCGGTATCGGAACTTTTCCTGTTCAAGATCCTGCAGCCGCTGGTCGAAAACGGCCTGATCGAAACGGTGCGCGGCAGGAATGGCGGCGTCAGGCTCGGCCGCGCGGCCGAATCAATCAGCCTGTTCGATGTCGTGCGGGTAACGGAGGAAAGCTTTGCCATGGCCGAGTGCTTCGAGAACGACGCCGCCGAATGTCCGCTGGTCGACAGCTGCGCGCTGAATTCGGCATTGCGCGAAGCGCTCAACGCCTTCTTCGCCGTGCTGTCGCGCTACACGATCGCCGATCTGGTGGCGGCGCGCCCGAATGTGCGCCACCTGCTCGGCATCGACATGCTGGTGCAAAGGGCGCCGGCCGCCTGATTTTTGGTCGCATCTCAGTTGGTGAGGTCTGTTGATATTCAGGTCAGGCCGAGCCGAAAATGGTGGGTTGCGAGAACCGGAACGGAGCGTACGTTTGGTGCGTAAGTACCGGCCTGCGCCGGCCATAGCCTTAACTGCCGCACCCCTCATGAATGCTTCGGCCGGCGAAGGCCGGAAGCGCAGGAAACCGCCATTTGCAGGCCGGCATCACCTGAATATCAACAGACCGACTGCGGCAATACGAACGGCATGTTTGCCGCCGGCAACACGCCGACCTTCAGCCGGCAATCGAAGACCTTTTCGATCAGCTCGTCGCTGAGCACCTGTTGCGGCGAACCTGTCGCGGCGAGCCTGCCGCGATGCATGACGAAAATCCGGTCGGCATACATCGCCGTCAAATTGAGGTCGTGCAGGATGGCGACCACGCCGCCGCCGCGTCTGGCGAAATCGCGGGCGATGTCCATGATGATCAGCTGGTGCTTGATATCGAGGCTGGACACTGGCTCGTCGAGGAACAGATAGCGCGGCTTGCCGTCGAGCACCGGCGCCCAGACCTGGCACAGAACGCGGGCAAGCTGCACGCGCTGCTGCTCGCCGCCGGATAGCTCCTGGTAGAAGCGGCCGGCGAAACCCTCGAGGTCGACGCGAGCCAGCGCCCGTTCGGGCAGGCGCTGGTCCTCGCCGGGCAGCGCGCCGGAACGCCCGCCGACCAGGCCTAGCCTGACGATCTCACGCACGGTGAACGGGAAGGACAGCGTCGTCGCCTGCGGCAGCACCGCGCGCACCGTCGCCGCCTCGACCGGCTTCATCGCCGATAGATTGCGGCCGTTGACGGTGACCTCTCCCGAATAGCCAAGATCGCCGGACAGTGCTCTGAGGAAGGTCGTCTTGCCCGAACCGTTGGGGCCGACGATGGTCGCGATTTCGCCGGGCCGCGCCTCGAAATCGACATTGGCGACAATGCGCTTGCCGCCGATCGCCACCGAGACATCGCGCGCTTCGATCATAGGCAAACTTTCACAAGTCGATGACGCCGCGCTTGCGCAGCAGGATCCACAGGAAGAACGGCGCACCGGCGACCGCGGTGACGATGCCGATCGGCAATTCGGCCGGGGCAACGATGGTGCGGGCAACGGCGTCGGCCAACAGCAGCAGCGCGGCGCCGAGCAGGGCCGATGCCGGCAGCAGGTAACGGTTATCGGGGCCGATCAGCAGACGCAGCAGATGCGGCACGACGATGCCGACGAAGCCGATGCCGCCGCTGACCGCGACGGAGGCGCCGACCGCTGCCGAGACGCCGACGATCGCGGTGTATTTCAGCCGCTGCACCGGGATGCCGAGATGGCCGGCCGTGGCCTCGCCAAGCGCCAGCGCGTTGAGGCCGCGCGCCAGGAACGGCATTGCCGCCAGCGCCAGGACGATGACAGGCCCGACCGAGCTGATCTTCTGCCAGGTTGCGCCGCCTAGCGAGCCGAGCTGCCAAAAGGTCAGGTCGCGCAATTGCCGGTCGTCGGCCATGAAGATCAGGATGCCGGTCAGCGCCATGGCGAGCGCGGCGAGCGCGATGCCGGCGAGCAGCATGGTGGCGACCGAGGTCCGGCCTTGCCGTGTCGCGACCTGATAGAGCAGCAATGTCGTCGCCAACCCGCCGCAGAACGCAGCCAGCGGCAAAGCCATCGTGCCGAGCGCCGTAGTCAGCGGCGCCAGCATGGTCGAGCCAAGCACGATGACGGCGACCGCACCGAGGCTCGATCCCGCCGAAACGCCGATCAGGCCGGGGTCGGCCAGCGGATTGCGGAACAACCCCTGCATGACGGCACCGGAGACGGCAAGCGATGCGCCGACCAGTACGCCCAGAATGACGCGCGGCAGACGGATGTCATGGATGATCAGGCGGTCGCGGGCGCTCAATGCCGCGTCGCCGGGCAACGCGCCGAACAGCCAGTCATGCATGACGCCGATGGCCGAGGCATCGGATGCGCCGGAGGTCAGAGACAACAGCGCGGCGATAGCCAGCCCGACGCAGAGCAGCACGATGACGAGGCGGGCGCGCCGCGAACGGTCACCCTCGGCTGCCGTCGCCATGATGCCCGCCGCACCGGCAATCGAATGATCGGCCATCGCGCTCAATCCGTGACCTGGCCGCCATAGAGCGAGACGGCGAGGTCGTGGATGGCGTCGGCCGTGCGCGGGCCGAAGCCGAGCAGATAGCCGCCGTCCATGCGGATCAGCTTGCGGGCGGCACCCGCCGGCGTCGAAGCCACGGCAGGGTTAGAAAACAATTCGTCATCCGCGGTGGCCGGTCCGGCATTGTTCATCATCAGGATCACGTCGGGCCTGGCGGTGATGACTGCCTCGTCCGACAATTGCTTGTAGCCGGCAAAGCCGTCGACGGCGTTGATGCCGCCCGAAAGCTTGATGATGCCGTCGGCGGCGGTGTCGCTGCCGGCGGCAAGCAGCTTGCCGCCCTGCATCGACAGCACGAACAGGATGCGCCTGCGCTCCTTGATCGAGGCGGTCTGCTTTTCAGCTGCCTTCAGCTTGGCGTCTATCTCGGCTGCCAGCGCATCGGCCTTGGCGTCGGTGCCGAGCGCCTTGCCGACGATGTGGATCTTTTCGAGAATGCCTTGATTATCGTAGCGCTCGGTCACCTCGATGAACGGGATGCTTGATTTCTTCAAGACGTCGACGGCTTCCTTCGGTCCGCTGCCGTGCAGGGCCAATATGCCCGACGGATTGACCGACAGCACACCCTCCGGCGACAGCTGGCGCATGTAGCCGACATCCGGCAGTTCCACCGCCGCTTGCGGATAGCGGCTGGTCGAATCGCGTGCGACAAGGCGATCCTGTTCGCCGAGCGCGTAGACGATCTCGGTGATCGAGCCACCAATAGCCACGATCCTCGAGCGATCGGCGAAAGTCGCGATGCCCTCGGCGGCTTGAGCCGGCATCAGCGCGGCGAACGCCAGGAAAACAGCGGCCACAGGACCAGGCGCCGACCTGGAGACCGATGCCAGCCTGGAGAAAAGAACCATCGTCGTTTTCCTCAGGCTGCGGTCGGGCTTGGGATACGCGGCAGGTTTTCGGCAAGAAAGCGCCAGTCTTCGCGCTCGCTTTCGCCTTCATGCCGCTTGCCGAAGAACTGGATGATCATCTTGCCGTCGGCGCCATAGACTTCGAGCGACGTGACATGGCCGTCCTTAGTCGGCTTGCGCACGGCCCAGACCTCATCGATGTGGTCGGTCCGCAGGTGCAGATGGAAGGTCTGGTCGAGCACGTTGAGCCATGGTCCCATCGGCTTGATCGAGGCGACCGGGCCGGAATGGATCTGGATGCAGCCGCGATTGCCGACAAAGCACATGATCGGCATGGCGCCAGCAGCGGCGTGGTTGAACATGGCGTTCACCGCATCCTTGTCGACCAGCCAGGCGTAGTCCTGGCCGACCATGCGCACCGCCTGTCGGCGGCTGAGCTTCAGTGTCTTCAGCATGCCGAAGAACTGGTGCACGTCGGTCAGCCGGCTCCAGCGGTCGCGCAGATCGTCGATGCTCGCCGGGTTGTCCGCAGTCTCGGTCTCGTCGGCCGTGCCCGCTGAAATCGCCGCCGTCGGCTCCTGGTTCGGCGATTCCAGCCCGGCCACCAGTTTCTGATAGGCGTAAAGGTTGGAGGCTGGCCTGAGATGCACCTTGTGTACCGCCTCGCCTGCGGTATCGAAGAACTGCAGGCTGCGGCGGATATCGGCGCCATCGCGCTTTTCCACGGCAAAGCCGTGCGCCCAGACTTTTGGGAAAATGCGCAGGTCGATATTCTCACCGAGCACCATGGCATTGTGATTACCGGTGACGACCTTGTCGTAGACGCCGATCTTCTCGTGCACCGCGCTTTCGTTGCGGGTCAGCGCCATCACCTCACCGACAGCTTCGAGGCCAGTCAAAAGCTCGTTGACACGCGGCTCGACGCGCACGACGCCGTCGCCGCAATGCGCGGCGACCAGTTCGGCCTCCGAAATACCGAGCTGGGCGGCGAGGTCGCGCTCGCGCATTTTCGGATTGTCTGCCCGTGCCCGCCGGATCTCGTGCGGGGCGGGTTTTACGCGCTGGTCCATTTCTGCCACCTACTTGTTGAGGATGAGCTTGCCCTGCCGGGTGATCTTCAGCCG
Organism: Mesorhizobium sp. M0800; assembly: GCF_040320095.1. NCBI lineage: Bacteria > Pseudomonadati > Pseudomonadota > Alphaproteobacteria > Hyphomicrobiales > Phyllobacteriaceae > Mesorhizobium > Mesorhizobium sp. M0800. The sequence continues at coordinate 215,139 of NZ_JAMYOZ010000003.1, read as the reverse complement.
GTACAGCGCACCATGATGCTCGATGCCGATCTCGTGCTCGCCCTGGAACAGCGTGTTGCTGGACAGCGTTCTCACGGCCGATTGGACCCGGTCGAAACGGACGGAATTTTCGTCGGAACGGCGGACGCGATAGCGAAAGTCGCTGGGATTGTGCGTGTTCATGGGTTCGATCCCTTTCCTGTGCCTGGCATCTGGCTCGGCGCCTGCGTGAAATGCCGATTCAATTCTTGACTCGAATGATCATGTTATCTAGCAGTGCAATACCGGAGTAAATGAGTCAACATTTAAGACGCCGGACGCGATGAAAAATGCCAGCGAGCCCCAAGCCAGCCAGCATCCAACATGGATTCTTGGAGCTGCAGCATGGGGTTGGCGAATTGGGGACGGCTGGCGGGCAGCGGCCTGACACATTGTTCTATGACAAGCAAAATGGCCGCGTTGCTGGCCGGCGCGGCGGCGATCCCGCTGCTCGCCACACCGGCCGGCGCCCAGCAGGCCGCCCAACCGGCAGCCGACCAGCAGCAGACTGACCCGTCTCAACAGCCCGAAAAGGTAAAGCCGGCCCCGGCGGGTACCACATTGCTCGACAAGATCCTGATCCTCAGCCGTACCGGCGAGACGGCGATCGAGTCGCTTGCTTCAGCCAGCCATGTCGACGAGGAACAGCTCGAGCGCCGCATGGCGACGACGCCCAACGAAATGCTGTTCGGTGTGCCGGGTGTCGCCGTCCAGGCCGACGCAAGGCGTGTCAGTTCCAGCATCAACATCCGCGGCCTGCAGGACTTCGGCCGCGTCTCCGTCATCGTCGACGGCGCCCGCCAGAATTTCCAGCGCTCGGATCATGGCACGCAATCGACCTTCTACATCGATCCCGAATTGATCAAATCCGTCGATGTGATCCGCGGCCCGGTCGCCAACACCTATGGCTCCGGGGCGATCGGCGGCGTCGTATTTTTCGACACCAAGGATGCGCAGGATTTCCTCAAGCCTGACGAGACCTGGGCGGCATCCGCGACCGGGCGCTACGAAACCAACGGCGAAGGCTGGACCACCAGCGCCACCGGCGCCTATCGGATCAACGAGAACTGGGACGTGCTCGGCAATATCGTCTACCGCGACTATGACGACTACAAGCATGGCGGCGGCGACACTGTAGCGGGCACCGGCTTCGACGTCTTGAGCGGCCTCCTCAAGACGACCATCCGCCCCAGCGAAAACAGCGAGCTGAAGCTGGGCTGGATCGGCTCGAACGACGGATGGACCGAGACCAGCGGCAGCGCGCCGGTGAACGACGCCGACCTGAAGGCGAATACCTTCACGGCCCGCTACAACATCACCGACGAAGACAAGAGCTGGCTCGACCTCCACATCAACGCATCCTACAACAAGACCAAGCTCGATCTGACGACCCTTGTGGCGCAAAACCGGTTTGATCCGGTCACCGGTCTGCCCGTGGTTTTGCCGGCGGGTTCGAAATCGACGTTCGACATCGGCACCTCCGGCATCGACATTTGGAACACGTCGAGATTCGAGACCGTTGGAATCGCGCATGAGCTGACCTATGGCGGCGATTGGGTCGGCGACGATGTCGAGACAGGCGGCACGGCCGGCGGCGACAGCTTCTATACGCCCTCGGGCAACAGGAACGTCTCCGGCGCTTACGTTCAGGACAAGCTCATCTGGCACTGGCTCGAGGTCATCGCCGGGCTGCGTTACGACAGCTACAAGCTCGACAGCGATGTCGGCGAAACTTCTGGCGACCGGCTGTCGCCACGCATCACAGTGGGCATTTCGCCCTTCGAGAGCGCCAGCCTTTCCGGGCTGCAATTCTACGGCACCTACGCGGAAGGCTATCGTTCTCCGTCGCTGTCGGAGACCCTGATCAGCGGCAACCATCCAGCCGGCGTCAGCTTCCCGTTCCTCCCCAATCCCAATCTCAAGCCCGAAACCGGCAAGACCGTGGAGTTTGGCGTCAATTACAGCACCAACGGCGTCATTGAGGCCGACGACGCGTTGCGGCTGAAGGCGGCCTATTTCAACAACAATGTTGACGATTACATCGATGGCGTAACGCTATCGGCGTTCGACCCGACCAGCGGCTGCCCGTTCGGTCCGGGCATACCGATCTGCTTCCAGTATCAGAATTTCGCCAAGGCCAAGATTCACGGCTTTGAGATGGAGGGCGTCTATGATGCCGCCTGGGGCTTTGCCGGGCTTTCGGCGTCGTTCACCGACGGCCACACGATTTCCTATGAAGGCGAACGGGCGGACCTTGTCACCGTCCCCTCCTCCCAGGTCACCGGGCAACTCGGCTTTCGCTTCCTCGAGGACAGGCTGACCATCGGCGGCGAGGTGCAATACAACGGCAAGCCGCAGGGCAACCCGGTGGCCAGGGACTACACGCTGGTCAATGCCTTCGCCAGCTACCAGGCGACCGACAATTTCAAGGTCGATTTCCGCGCCGACAATCTGTTCGACGTCAAATACGCCAACCCGCTGAACGCATCGACCACCAGTGTTGTCTACGAGCCAGGCGTCACCCTGAAGCTGGCGGCGACCATGAGGTTTGGAGGCTGAGACAATGAAAGGCATGACGGCATCCCTTCATCTGTTCGCCGCGGCGCTGGCAATGTCGCTTGTTGCGGCTCCGGCGTGGACACAACAGCAAGCACCGGCGCTGATCCTCGAGCTGAACGGCGCGCAGCCCTCCGACAAGGGCTGCCGCCTGACCTTCGTCGTCACCAACAATCTCGGCGCCGGTCTTTCCAAGGCGGCGTTCGAGATCGCGCTGTTCAACGAGGCCGGCGTCGTCGACCGGCTGACCGTGCTCGACTTCAAGGAGCTGCCGGCAGGCAAGACCAAGGTGACGCGTTTCGATCTTGCCGGCACGGATTGCGGCAAGGTCAGCCGCGTGTTGATCAACAGCGCCACGGAATGCGCCGGCGCCGAGCCGAATGCCTGCATGCGCGGGCTGAAGACGCAGACCAGGACCGGCATCGCCTTCGGGGTCTGAATTTTGGGACCGGAACCCGCATTCGCACGAAACCCCGTCGCGTGGCCATTGGCCGGTTTCCTGCCGCCGGAACCGGACGATCCGGATTTCGCCATCCCGCGCGGGGCGCTGCTTGTTTCGCCGCGCGACAGGCCGGAAGACACTTACATCGCCGATGCCGACGGCGAATTGCCGACGGTGCCTGCGGAGCCATTGCGGCAGACGCGACAGATGCAGCGGCGCCGCAACTGGACGGTGGCGATCGCCTGCTCTTGCGCATTCCACGTAGCCGTGGCGCTGGCCTTTCTCACGCTGCCGGACGACCGGCCAAGGATCGAAGGTGCCGACCAGCAGGGCGACATGCTGCTCGGCGCCGACCCGCAGCAGGCGGCCGGCGATGTCGCAGACGACCCGGACGTGGCCAACGTAACGATGGTGACCATGCTCGACTCCAAGCCCGTCGAAACGGTCGAGGCGCAGGCGACCGCGGCAGAGGAGACGCTCCAGCCGGTCACCGATGCGGCGGAAGCATCGGACAAAGAAGTGGTCGAGCCGGTCAGCGAGGCGGCCACGGAAACCGCTGCCGTTGCCGACCGGACCGCGCCTGCGCCTGTTCAACCTGTCCAGCCGGCGCGCCAGGCCCCGTCGCCCGACATTCTTGCGACAGACAGGCTGGTGCCCGCCGACGACAATGCGGTGCCGCCGCCAGTCAGTGCGGTCGAAACGGCCGAGCCTGCCGAGACGAGTTCGCCGGCACCAACCGACCCGGCGCCGGCCGAAACGGTTCAGACAGCCGAGACAGTCGGCGCGGCGGAAGAACCGAAGCCGGACAGGCCGGAGCCCAGGCAGCCGAAGAAGGCAACCGCAAAGAACAAGCCGGCCAGGAAGGCCGAACCAAACGAGCCTGAAAAGCCGGCCCTGCGCAAGAAGGCGGGCAAGGCTGCGGCCAAAGCCGACACCAAGAAGAAAAAAGCCGGCTCCGGCGGCCGTGACGAAATGGATGTCGCGCGCGGCATGGCCGACGGCAAGAAGGACGGCAAGATCCTGACCGCCAGCAGGGGCGGCAAATCAGGCATCGGCAATGCAGCCGTCACGAACTATCCCGGCAAGATCAGGTCAAAACTGGTGCGGGCCTTCAATTCGACACGCACGCGCGCCACCGGCACAGCAACCGTTGCCTTTACCGTCGGCTCGAACGGCAGCGTCCGGTCGGCCAGGCTGACGGGCAGTTCGGGTGTTGCCGCGCTGGACAAAGCCGCACTCGACGCAGTCCGCCGGGCTTCTCCGTTTCCTCCCATTCCGGAAGAAGCCGGTCGCTCGGCCTGGCAGTTCGAAGTGCCGCTCGGTATCAGGTAACGATCGTCCTCATGCGGATACCAAAGTCGGCGCCGCCCCTGCCCGCGATACGCGAACCCTGGCGAAACCTACGCAGCGGCCAGCAGGCTGGCATTGCCGCCCGCCGCCGTGGTGTCGACGCAGACGGCGCGCTCGTGCGCATAGGCGGCCGGATAATAGACTTCGCTGACCAGCGGCACGATCGGGCCGGCGCGCTCGGCGATGACCTTGCGCACGATGCGCGCGGCCTCGGGCGTACCGGAAAAGGCGACGACATCGACCCGCAGCGAGCGCGCTTCGACCGGGTCCGGCCGGCCGTCGATCGCCGCCAGCGGCAGGCCCTTGCCGGTCAGTGACGAAAGTGCTGCCGGCGCGCCGGGTGCGACGGCGAGCACGGCATTGCCGGCGGCCAGCGCCTGGATCGTCTGCGCAAGCAGCGTATCCGCGTCGGGACCCAGACACAGCACGCGCCCGCGCGGCGACAGCGACAGCGTGTTGGCCTCGCCGGTCGGCCCGAGCAGGTCGACTTGGCCGAAATCGATGCCGGCGGCAGTGCCGATAGCCGCGGCACCCTTGCCGCGCAGATGTTTCCTCAGGATGGCGACGCGATCCGGCCGCGTCGACCAGCCGCCAAAGGCCGGGTCCGGCAGATTGTCGGCGAGCTCGGTCGCAGTCACCTTGCGGCCTTCGGCAAGATGGGTGCCGGCTTCCGGCCCCTTGCGGAAGCGCCGGAGATAATGTGGCCCGCCGGCCTTCGGCCCGGTGCCGGAAAGGCCCTCGCCGCCGAACGGCTGCGCGCCGACGACGGCGCCGATCTGGTTGCGGTTGACGTAGATGTTGCCGGCGTGGATGCCGTCGACGAAATGCTGGGCGCGGCCTTCGATGCGGGTGTGCAGGCCAAAGGTCAGGCCATAGCCTTTGCGGTTGATCGCAGCGATCACCCCATCGATCTCGTCGGCATCGAAGGTGGCGACATGCAGCACCGGCCCGAACACCTCGCGCTCCAACTCCTCGATGCCCTTGACCCGAAAGACGTGCGGGGCGACGAAGCGGCCCTCCTTCGGCGCTTCGAGCTTGGCGATCAGCCGGCCCTGCAGGCCCATTTTGGTGCAATAGTCGCGGATCGACGCTTGCGCCTCGTCATCGATGACCGGGCCGACATCGGTCGATATCCGCCACGGGTCGCCGAGGCTGAGCGCTTCCATCGCGCCTTTCAGCATCTCCAGCATCTTCTTCTCGACGTCCTTCTGCACGTAGAGAATGCGCAAAGCCGAGCAGCGCTGGCCGGCGCTCTGGAAGGCGGAGGCGAGGATGTCGCGCACCGCCTGTTCGGGAAGTGCGGTGGAATCGACGATCATGGCGTTGAGGCCGCCGGTCTCGGCGATCAGCATGGCGTCGGGCGCGGCGGTCTCGGCCAGCTGCTTTTCGATCAGCTTGGCGACCTCGGTCGAGCCGGTGAAGCAGACGCCGGCAATGCGCGGGTCAGCGGTCAGCGGGCCGCCGACCGAGGGGCCGTCGCCGGGCAGAAGCTGGATGACGTCTTCCGGCACGCCGGCCTCGCGCAGCAGCTGGACGGCGCGGAAAGCGATCAGCGGCGTCTGTTCGGCCGGCTTGGCGATCACCGAATTACCGGTGACGAGTGCCGCCGCGATCTGCCCGGTGAAGATGGCGAGCGGAAAATTCCACGGCGAGATGCAGGCGATGGCGCCGCGCGCCTCGGTGCCCGCCTCGGCATTGGCGGCCTCGGCCGCATAGTAGCGCAGGAAATCGACCGCCTCGCGCACCTCGGCAACGCCGTCGGCCAGCGATTTGCCAGCCTCGCGGGCGGCGAGTGCAAAGAACTCGACGGCGTTCGCTTCGTAGAGATCAGCCGCGCGGTTGAGGATGGCGGCGCGCTCGGCGACCGGGCGTCTTGCCCATGCCGGTTGTGCCTCGACGGCAATGCGCACGGCGGTCTCGACCTGCTTGGTGCCGGCCTCGCTGACCGTGCCGACCACTTCCGAAGGTTTTGCCGGATTGACCACCGGACGCTGCTTGCCGTAGCCGGCGGCGCGGCTGACCGGCTTGGCGTGCCAGCGCTCCGGCCCGGCGAACTCGGCCCTCGCCTTGTCGATCGCAGCCAGCGTCAGCGTGTCGGTGATATCGAAGCCCTTGGAATTGCGCCGGCCGGGGCCAAAGATCGCCGACGGCGGCACGATCGCCGGATTGGCGGCGGGGCCTTGTTTCTCCATCGTGTCGATCGGGTCGCGGGCGATGTCCTCGGGCTCGACCTCTTCATCGGTAAGCTGGTGGACAAAGGAGGAATTGGCGCCGTTCTCCAGCAGCCGGCGGACCAGATAGGCAAGCAGGTCGGAATGCGCGCCGACCGGCGCATAGATGCGGCAGCGCGTGCCTTCGGCCCGCCGCACCGTCTCATGCAGCGCCTCGCCCATGCCGTGCAGCCGCTGGAACTCGAATGTATCGCGGTCCGTCGTCATCGACAGGATGGCGGCGACGGTGTGGGCGTTGTGGGTGGCGAATTGCGGGTAGATGCGGTCGGTCATCGACAAAAGCTTCTTCGCGCAGGCCAGGTAGGAGACGTCGGTGTTGGCTTTGCGGGTAAAAACCGGATAGCCGTCGAGCCCGAGCGTCTGAGCCCGCTTGATCTCGGTGTCCCAATAGGCGCCCTTGACCAGCCGCACCATGATGGTGCGGTCGTATTTCTTCGCCAGCGCATAGAGCCAGTCGATGGTGAAGGCCGCGCGCGGACCGTAGGCCTGGACGACGACGCCAAAGCCGTTCCAGCCGGCAAGCTCCGGCTCGGCCAGTACCCGTTCGATGACGTCGAGCGACAGGTCGAGCCGGTCGGCTTCCTCGGCGTCGATGTTGAGGCCCATGCGCGAATGGCGCGCCGCCAGCGCCAGCGACAGCAGCCGCTCGGCCATGACGGGCAGCATCTTTTCCTTCTGCGTCACTTCATAGCGCGGATGCAGCGCCGACAGTTTTACCGAAATGCCGTGGTTCTGGCGGATGTCGGGGCCGTTGGCGCCGGCATCGAGCGAAGAGATGGCATCGGCATATGCCTTGAGGTAGCGCAGCGCGTCGGCCTCGGTGCGGGCCGCCTCGCCCAGCATGTCGAAAGAATAGAGATAGCCCTTCTGCGTCATCGGCCGGCCGCGCCTGACCGCCTCGGCAATGGTGCGGCCGAGCACGAACTGCTCGCCCATCTCGCGCATGGCGGCGGCGACCGCCTTGCGGATGACCGGCTCGCCCAGCCGGCGCACCATCGCGCGCAGCGTGCCTTCGATGCCGCCCTCGCCTTCGTCGAGCACGCGGCCGGTCAGCATCAGCGCCCAGGTCGACGCATTGATGAAGATCGAGCTCGAGCCGCCCGAATGTGCCGACCAGTCGTGCGGCGCGATCTTGTCGGCGATGAGGTCGTCCATCGTCTCGGTATCGGGCACGCGCAGCAGCGCCTCGGCCAGGCACATCAGCGCCACGCCCTCCTTGGTCGAGAGGCCATAGGCGGACAGGAAGACCTCCATCAGCCGCGGATCGGACGAGCCGCGCACCGCCCGCACCAGATCGGCGGCACGGGCCGAAATCGCGTTGCGGTCTTGCGCGGACAGCCCGGCCGCCTCGGCCAGCCACTTCACGGCCTGGTCTTCGTCGGGCAAATAATTGGCGCGGATCTGCTGGCGGATGGTGTCGAGCGCTGGCATGGCGGTCCTGTAGAGCGAGCATAAGGGAGCAGGCCGGCGGTCACCGGACCGAACGGCGCAAGCTAACATAAGTAGGGATTGAAGTCGGTCCAAAGAAGTCGACAGAACAGATCGATCGATCTATCATTACGACTGATCACCTCCAATTCGACCAGGAATCCAGTGACAGAAGACCAATTGGACCGGATCGACAGGAACATCCTGTCGGCTCTGGGCAGCAATGGCCGGCTTTCCATGTCGGAACTGGCGGCGAAAGTCGGCCTGTCGAAGACGCCGGTGCAGGCGCGGGTGAAACGGCTGGAGAAGGACGGCTTCATCAGGGGCTACCAGGCGATCATCGACCGTGAGCGCATGGGCGAAGGCCATGTCGCCTTCGTCCAGGTGAAACTGTCCGACACCCGCTCTGCCGCGCTCGACGCCTTCAACCGCGCCGTGCAGGCGGTGCCGGAGATCGAGCAGTGCCACATGATGGCATCGAGCTTCGACTATCTCTTGAAGGTCCGCACCACCGACATCGCCGCCTACCGCCGCGTGCTCGGCGAGCGCATCTCCGCTTTGCCGCACGTAGCCCAGACCTCGACGTTTGTCGCGATGGAGACGGTGAAGGACCGGTAGGAAACGCCGGCGGGACAGCGCCCCCCTCTGTCCTGCCGGACATCTCCCCCTCCAGGGGGGAGATCGGTTGTCACTGCCGCTTTCGCCAATCTCTAAACGTCGCAGGAGTGAACGGCGCGCCGAAGCTGCCAATCTCCCCACTAGAGGGGGAGATGTCCGGCAGGACAGAGAGGGGCGCGAAGGATCGCTACCCCGCCGCCTTCACTCCGCCAGCGTCTTCAGGAACGCCACCAGCGCCGCGCGCTCGCGGTCCGAAAGCTGCAGCGGGTGGACCTCCGACACACCCTCGACACTTGCCGGCGCCTTCGAATAATGCGCCACCACCTCGTCCAGCGAGGAAAACTGCCCGGCATGCATGTAGGGCGGACGGGTGGCAGCACCGCGCAGCGACGGCGTCTTGTAGGCGCGGACGAGTTCCGGCCCGGTCTTGACCATGAAGCGCAACTCGCGGCAGGCGCTGGCATCGCCGTCGCGAAAGGCGCCGAAACAGTTGAACGGATCGGCCTCGACCTGCGCCACCGCCTCGACGCGGCCGCGATCCGGCGGCAGGCCCGCGACCGGCGGCACGCCGGTATTGTGGAAGCTGCCGTCGGTAAAACGCGGGCCATTGTGGCAGGTCACGCAATTGGCCTTGCCGATGAACAGCTTCAGGCCGAGGATTTCCTCCGGCGAAAAGGCGGCGTCGCCTTTCGGCTCGGCGCCCGCAGCCAGGTCGAGGGCAAAGCGGTCGAAGCGTGTCTGCGGCGGCGCGATCGAGCGCTCGAAGGCGGCGATCGCCTTGCCGATATTGGCAAAGACGCGGTTGACCTCCTCGGCTTGGCTGGCGGGCATGGCGTTCCAGGCCGCCTTCTCGGCATCGGTGCCGAACGGGCCGGCATTGGCCGGCACGCCCGAAAGGTCAGGCAGCGGCCCGAAGATGCGCTCGTAGCGCTCGCCGAAGCGGGCCTTGATGTAATGCGCGAAGGCGGCGCGGTTGCCGGCCTGCTCCAGCGGATTTTCGAGCGGTGTCAGCGCCTGCGCCCACAGGCTGTCACGCCGCCCGTCCCAGAAGAACCAGGGATCATGCGCGACCCCGGCCAACGGCATGGTACGACGGTTGGTGCGGCCGAGGCCGACCGCTTGCGGCAGGTCGTCCTGGAACTGCCGGTCGATCTTGTGGCAGGTCGAGCACGATACCGTGCCGCCGCCGCTCATCCCGGTGTCGAAAAACAGCGTCGAGCCGAGTGCCGCGGCGGCCGGCACATCGGCGAAGCGATTGGTGGTATCGGGCTTCAGCGGCGGCAGCTTGGACAGGGCCAGCGAGGCAATGGTCTGCTTTTCGGCATCGGAAAACTCTGGTCTGCCGCAGCCGGCAAGTACGGCCACCATCAGCAACGCGAGAAGACTGGAAAACCGGCTCATCAGTGGCTCACAGCACCACGTTGAAGACGACAGTGTCCGAACCGGCCGCAGCGGAAATGGCAAAATGCAATTGCCACCAACCGCTCATCGTGAATTTCACGCCGTCGATGCGATAGCGCCCCGCGCCGAGGTAATCGGTCGCCTGCGGGCTGGTCGGCAGACCGTGCTTGTGCTGCGGCATGCCGCCGGAAATCGTTATCGCAGCACCTTCCACCGGCGCACCTTCGACGGTTTTCAGCGTCAGCAGCCAGGATTCCAGTTCGCCCTGCCGGATGACGCCTTTCTCGGGCTCGAAAGTCGCCACGAACAGCTTGTTCGCCGTCGTCTTGGAACGGCCGACATCCGAGTTTGGTTGCGGCGCACGCGGCGCGGTCAGATAGACGATTGCCAGCACGCCGGCGAGCAAGGCAGCCAGGCCGAGGCCTCCAAGAAGATAACGCCATAACGATGCCAAACCCATCCCTGTTCTGCGGATAACGTTTCGCTGGGCAGATCGCGTCCCACGCCCCTGTGGGAAATCGCGCCCAGTGCAAGAATCCGCCGTCGCCAAGCATGGCGCTGCCGGCTGCAAAAAGCTACAGCACCGCAATTGCAGGATGGAGGAGTGCTTCATGGCAGGAAACGGCATCGCCTCGATCGGCGAGTGCATGCTCGAGCTTTCGGGCCAGGCCGGGCCGAACTGGCGCATGGGCTTTGCCGGCGACACGTTCAATACCTTATGGGCGCTGCATGCCTTGAGCGGCGAGCGGCCGGCAACCTATGTGTCGGCCTTCGGCGACGACCCGTTCTCACGCGACCAGATCAAGTTCCTGGCCGAGAACGGCATCGGCATCGGCGCCAGCCCGGTGATAGCCGGCGCCCGCCCCGGCCTCTATGCGATCACGCTGACCGGCGCCGAACGTTCTTTCACCTATTGGCGGGCCGATGCGGCCGCAAGGCAGTTGGCTTCGGACCCAGCCGCTTTGCAGAAAAGCCTTGAAAACCAGGCGCTTGTCTATTTTTCCGGTATAACTTTGGCAATCCTCGACGACGACGCACGCACGGTGCTGCTGACGGCCGTGGCCAAGGCGCGCGCGGCCGGCTCGCTGATTGCCTTCGACCCCAATTACCGGCCGCGGCTATGGCGCCAAAGCAAGGAAGCGCAGGCCGCGATCCTCGAGGCGCTCGCCGTCGCCGACATCGCGCTCCCGACCTTTCCCGACGAGCAGATGCTGTTTGGTGATACGACACCGCAGAAAACAGCCGAACGGCTGCGAAAGCTGGTCGACGAAGTCGTCGTCAAGAACGGCGAGGAACCGGCGCTGATCGCGCAAAACGGAACCTTGCAATCGGTGCCGGCGGTACACGTCGCTACCCCGGTCGACACCACCGGCGCCGGCGACTCCTTCCACGGCGCCTATCTCGCCGCTCGCCTTGCCAGCCATGCCCCGGCAGAGGCGGTGCTGCGCGCCCATCGCGTCGCCGCCGCCGTCGTGCAGGTGCGCGGCGCCCTGGCGCCGTTCGAGACGCTCAAGGCTGCGTTCGAGGCAACTGCTATCTGAGCTTGATGACGACCTTGCCCTTGGCGCGTCCTGTTTCGACATAGGCCAGAGCGTCATTGGTCGCTTCGAATGGAAAGACCCGATCCACAACCGGGCGGATCGCGCCAGCTTCGATGAGAGCGGTGATTTTGCTCAGCTGATCGCCCTGCGCCCACATGAACAGGAACGAAAACTGCACGCCACGGCGCTTGGCTTTGGCCCGAATTCCGCGACTCAGGAAGCGCAGCACCAGCCTCAGCATCAAGTTCAGTCCCTTGTCCCTGGCAAATTCGGGATCCGGTGGACCGGAGATGGAGATGAGCTTGCCACCCGGTTTCAGCACGCTCAGGGATTCTTCCAGTGTCTTGGCGTCCTGGCTGTTCAAGACGACATCGTAGCCCGACAGAACTTTCTCGAAGTCGTCTTTCCTGTAGTCGACGATGACATCGGCGCCGAGACTTTTGACCAGATCGGCACTCGCCGCGCTCGCGGTTGTCGCAACGGTCGCGCCGAGGTGCTTGGCTAACTGAATAGCAAATGTCCCGACGCCGCCGGAACCAGCCTGAATGAAGACCTTCTGTCCCTTCTTCAGGTTTGCCCGTTCGATGAGCGCCTGCCAGGCGGTGAGACCGACCAGGGGAATCGACGCCGCCTCTTCCATACTGAGATTCTCGGGCTTCAAGGCTACGTCGGCCTCATTCACGGCAATGAATTCGGCGAATGTCCCAATCCGGCCATCGCGCGGCCGCGCATAGACCTCGTCGCCGGCCTTGAACTTGCTGACTTTCGATCCCACGCGGATAACCTTCCCAGCCACGTCGTGGCCCAGGATGAAGGGCCGGCGGTAGGGCAGGATGAGCTTGAATTCTCCGGTTTTGACCTTGGAATCGAGCAGGTTCACCCCTGCGGCATGGACCTCGACCAAGACATCGCTGTCCTGGAGCTCCGGCTCCGGCATTTCGGCCAGCCGCAGGGTGCCCTTTTTATTATACTTATCGACAACGAAATGCCTTCATGGCAGTTACTTTCTAAGAATGTCTGTTGCTGTTCGGGACGAAACAAGCCGAACGTTTTCAGCTGCATGGCCGCCCTGCGGCAAGGCCTCAGCCTCGAGGAAGGACAGGGCTTTCAGGACAAAATCGGCGTAGTTCTGAAATACCCCGCCATGCCCGGCATCCGGATAGATGACCAGATGCGCCCCAGGGATACGCCCGGCGAGATCGTAGGTATTGCTGCTCGGCACCATCCTGTCCTGGTCGCCATTCGCAACCAAAGTGGGAATGCGGATGGTGCTCAGGTCTTGTGGCGCCTGGAGTCCGTAGGCCTTGATCGCCTTGAGTTGCGCGCCGAACGCGCTCAGCGATACCGCTTTGTCCCGGTTATTCCGGCGCTCTTTCAACCGTTGCAGAAATGCGTTTGCGGCGCGGCGCCCATTCGGCGTTCTTGTGAAGAAGAGATAGTACTTCGGATCCCGAAAAGTCAGCGCGCCCTTGATCATGTCCACGATCGTCAGCGGCGTCACCTTGTCGATGCCTTGCCCACCGGCCGGCCCCGTGCCAGCCAGGATGAGTTTGCGCACAAGCTTGGGCTCGGTCAGCACAATCTCTTGCGCCACGAAGCCGCCGAGTGAAAAGCCGAAGAGATCGACTTCTTCGAACCCCAGCGCCCGGACAAAGGCGATTGCATCCCGCGCCATGCCGGAAATGGTCGACGGAGTTTTGCCACCCGAAGCACCGATGCCGCGATTGTCGAAGGCAATTACCCGCCGGGTCGCAGCGAGGCCATCGACGATGCGCGGATCAAAATTGTCCAGCTGAGCAGCCAGATGGTTGAGCAGGATCACCGGCACGCCCGCCCTGGGCCCGAGTTCCCTGTAAGCAAAGGCTGTGCCGCCGATATCGATCGAGAGCGTTGGCGCGTCCTGGAACAATGCCGGTGAACCGGGTAGATGATTGAATCTATGTATCATGCTTGGCGCCTCCGTTTCGTAGGGCCTGGCCAAACGTGTCGTAGTTGCTAGTCGCATGTGCGTGAAATCCTCTGGCTCGCTGTTGTTCAGACCGGCAACCGGAACTGCTTGCGCAGGCTCTTGTCAAAAATCCCCGCGGGGGCAAAGCGGCGCAGCAGGCTGACCTGGCGCGCTGCCTTGCCAGCGGTATAGCGCCGCCGCGGACGGGCATCGGTCGCTGCCTTGACAACCACATCCGCCACCACTTCCGGCCGATCGGCCTTGGGCATCACATCGCCCAGCAGCGCCTTGACCCCGGCTCGAGCCCGATCGTATTCCTTCAACAGCGAATCCGGCTCGATGCCGTTCTGGTCGAAGACGGTGCGGACGAATGCCGGCTCGATGACGGAAACGCGGACGTTGAAGGCGCGCACCTCGTGGTCGAGCGATTCCGAATAGCCTTCGAGCGCGTGCTTGACCGCCGAGTAATGAGCTGAGTATGGCGCGGGTACCAGTCCCAGAATCGAGCCGATATTGATGATGCGCCCTTCGCCGCGCCGCCGCATCGACGGCAACACCGCATTGGTCATCCGCATGACACCGAACAGATTGACGTCGAACAGGGCTTGTACCTGTGCGACCGAGGATTCCTCGGCGCCTCCTAGCAGACCGACACCGGCATTGTTGACCAGGAGGTCGATCCGGCCGGTCTGCGCGAGCACGGTGGCAACGAGCGCATTGACGGCCGCATCATCGGTCACGTCGCATGCCAGCATCGTCACCCCTTCCGGGCCATTACTGGTCTTGCGGCGACTTGTCCCGAAGACAGTGAACCCCGCCCGCGCCAAGGCCTCGGCGCTGGCGCGGCCGATGCCCGAGGAGGCTCCGGTCACGATTGCGGTTTTTTCAGAATTCCCATTCATTTTTGATGTTCCAGGTTCGAGAGGTCTAGCTTATTTCCACGAATTGAATTACGGTCGTAATATCAGATTATGAGCATAATGCAATAGCAGGACAGGAAAGAAGGACCATGCGCTACGAAAAGGGCCGAAAAGACGCGTCACGCAGCCGGATCATGGAGGTCGCCGCCGAACGTTTTCGATCTGACGGCATCGCGGCGTCCGGGCTGGCAACCATCATGAGCGACGCCGGGCTGACGAACGGCGCCTTCTATCCGCACTTCCAGTCGAAGGCGGAGCTCGTCCGTGAAAGCGTCGCGGCGGCGCTCGACGCGCAGTCGCATCAAGTACAGGAAGCGTTGGACGCCGGCGGCCCGGAAATGGCCATAGAGGCATATCTGTCGGCCGAGCACCGGGACAATCCTGGAAAGGGTTGCGCTTCGGCCGCGTTGTTGCCGGAAATCGCGCGGCAGCCGCCTGAAACGCGAGCCCTCTATGCCGAGCGCGCTCAATCCCTGGTGCGCCAGATAGCTGAAGCTCTGCCGCAGACGAACGATCCCGAGGGCGCTGCATTGGGCATGTTTGCAACGCTCATCGGCGCGCTTCAACTCGCGCGCGCCGTGGAAGGAACGGAATTATCGGATCGTATCCTAGCGGCGGGAGCAGCTGCCGCAAAGGCGCTGATCCGGCCGGTTCAAGACGAGGTGGCCTCCTGAGGGCAGCCCGGACTATTCGGCCGGCTCGAATCTGCCTTGCACCAAGACTGTCTCCACCGGCCCAAGCGGATTGATGATCCGGCTCTCCAGGACTTCGATAAGTTTGCGTCCAACACCCGCCATATCCACGGAATGAACTCCGATCTTTGCCGGCAGGAAGCGTGCAAGCCGCGTGCTGTCACGGGTGACGATGTGGACGTCGCGGCCTGGTGTGAGACCCCGCTTGCCGAGAGCGTGCAACGCTCCCAGAAGGCCCAGTTCGTTGGCGCACGCCAAGCCCGTTGGCGGATCTGATGACGCCAGCAAGCGATCGAACCAGCCTGCGCTCGATTCCATGGTGAACATGCCATGACCGATCAACGATTGGTCGATCGGAGTACCAGCCTCGGCCATTGCCCTTCCATACCCGGAAAGACGCATGGCACTCGCCTGGTCCTCCGGAACGAGAAGTTGCAGCGCAATGCGTCGACAGCCCTTATCCATGAGCCGCCGGGTCGCCTCGTAGGCAATCTGTTCATTGTCGACATCGACATAAGGATACGCGATATCCAGGTCGGTTCTTCCAAACGCAACGAACGGCATGCGTTTATCCAGAAGCAGCTTGACGCGCGGATCAGCCGACACCAGGCGCGTGATGACCAGGCCGTCTGCGCTGTGCGCCTGAAGCTGCCGCTGCACACTCTCAACGGGATCGTCGTCGGGAGTGGTGGAATAGATGGACAGACTATAGCCGGCTTGCCGCGCCGCCAGCGTCATGCCTTCGATTAAAGGAAGCTTCAACAGATCGGACAGATGGTCTCGTGTTTCCATCGGGAGTACGGCCGTCAGCGTCTGCGTTCGACCGGTTTTGAGCGCGCGACCATGATGATTTGGTAAATAGCCGACCCGCTTGGCCGCCTCCTTGACGCGGGCTATGGTCGAGGGCTGCACCTCCGGCCCATCCTTCAGAGCGCGGGATACCGTGGTCACCGACAGGGAAAGTTCAGCGGCGATCTGCTTTAGATTGGCCATTGTTCGCCCGACTTCATTTGCGAAAGCGCCGGCTGATTTGCTGACCGCCATAACGTTACCGAATTCGACATCCCGGTCAATCGAAACTCCCGCAGGAAGCAGCTTGACTCCAGCGCATTGAGATGCAATCGTAACGTTACGATTACAAAATAATGGCTCTTTTGAGCGATGTTTGATAAAGTTGGGGAGGAGAACCTATGTCCTGGCTACGCATTTCCTTAACAGCATTCGCAATCTCGGCTGCCCTGCCCGTTCATGCGCAAACAGTCACCATCACGACCGCAGGTGGGGATTATGGTAACGCCATGAAGGAAGCCATGTGGGGGCCTGCTGCAAAAGAGCTTGGCTATGATGTCCGCGAGGAGACCCTAAGCGACGGCCTGGCCGCCTTGAAGATGCAGGTCACCTCGGGTGCGGTCACGACCGACGTCATTCACCTGGGCTCACCGGAAGGTGCCCAGGCGGCCGCACAATCGCTGCTGGAGCCACTCGACTACAAGATCATCGATCCGAAATCCGTGCCGGAGGGTGCGAAGTCCGACTACTGCTATCCGTTTGACTCCTATGGCACCGTCATGTCGTGGAACACCAAGACCTATGGCGAGAACCCGCCGAAGACGTGGGCGGAATTCTGGGATGTTGCCAAATTTTCTGGCCGTCGCGCGTTGCGCGCCAATGCGCAAGACTCGATCGAGATCGCGCTTCTCTCCGATGGCGTGGCACCGGCGGACGTCTATTCCGTGCTCAGCACGCCGGAAGGGCTAGAGCGCGCCATCAAGCGGCTTGAAGCGATCAAACCAAACGTCGCCGTGTGGTGGACCTCGGGCGCTCAGTCCGCGCAGTTGCTGAAAGACGGTGAAGCGGATTTGGTCATTACCTGGAACGGACGCGCCCAAACCGTGAAAGCAGATGGTGGCGCGGCTGACTACACGTTCAAGGGTTCGGTCATCGGCACGGACTGTCTTGGGGTGCCGAAGGGAGCGCCGAACAAGGAAGCCGCGATGAAGCTCATCGCAGCGATGACGCAGCCCGCGCGGGTTGCCAAGCTGACCGATTTCATTGCCTACGGCCCTGTCAATCCTGCGGCATATGAGGGTGGCCTTATTCCCGAGGACCGTCTGAGGACCCTTGCGACAGCGCCTGAAAATGCTGGCACTTCGGTGTTTTCCAATTCAGAATGGTGGGTCAAGAATGGCGAGGCTGCCCAAAGAGCCTTCGATGAAATGATGGCTCGCTGACTCTCAGCTCTGACGCATGTCGCGCAAAAATGTGCAGCGCGCGACAACGACATGCATGAAAACAAGAACCTAAAGCGCGTCGCGTGAAGCCGGTCGAACGCGACGCGCTTCAAGGCTGGAGCACATGATGAAGTCGCTCGCGATCACCATCGAAAGCGTGCACAAGGCTTATGGGTCCTACGTCGCACTGGATGATGTTTCGCTCGACATTCAGGCTGGCGAATTCCTCACGCTGCTAGGGCCATCGGGATCGGGCAAGACCACGTTACTCATGGCTCTGGCCGGTTTTGTCAGGCCGGATTCCGGTAAACTTTTCTTGGGCGATCGAGACATCACCCGCCTGCCGCCCAACAAACGAGACATCGGCATAGTATTCCAGAATTACGCCTTATTTCCCCACATGAATGTCCTGGCGAACGTCGCGTATCCGCTGGTGCTGCGCAAGGTACCGAGAGCGGAGGCGCGTCAGCGGGCGCTTGATACCTTGGCCCGCGTGAAGCTGGATGGTCTGGCGGAGCGCAATATTGCCGCACTATCCGGGGGCCAACGTCAACGGGTGGCATTGGCGCGGGCTATCGTCTTCGAACCGCGCGTGATGTTGATGGACGAGCCGCTGTCGGCGCTCGACAAGAACCTGCGCGAGACCATGCAGTATGAGATCCGACGTCTGCATGATCATCTACGGATCACCACGATCTATGTAACCCACGACCAGCGCGAAGCGCTGATTATGTCTGACCGGATTGCGGTGATGAATTCTGGCCGCATCCAGCAGATAGATACGCCGCAGCGGATTTATGATCGTCCATCGACCCGCTTCGTCGCGGAGTTCATGGGCGAGGCCAACATTGTGGCCCCGGGCTCAGCGCGCAGAATCGACGGCGCCGAAGCATCGCGCGAAACACTGATGATCCGCGCCGAAAGCTTCCATCTTGATGCGAAGCTCGTCGGGGGAGACGGAGTGGCTCTCGAAGGAATACTGCGCGCCAAAGCGTTCCGCGGCGAGAACTGGCTTTTGACGCTGGCGCTTGACGGCGGGCAAGAGGTTCTTGTCTGCATTCCGGCAGCGCTGGCCGGCGGCTGCGCCGAGCTTGCCGCCGGTCAGCGGATGACCGCATATGCACCAGCAGCGAAGGTTCACGCGATACCGGGAGCGATGGCGTGACCGTCGTCCGGGACCCGGCGCTCGCGGCGGATGCGCGGCGCGAGCGGCGGTTTTTTCTTTCACTTTCGCTCCCGGCGCTGTTCATCGTTGGATTGGCGGCGATACTGCCCATCCTTTGGATCATCCGGCAATCCTTCCTGACCACCGGGGGTGAGTACACCGTCGGCAACTACGAGAAGGTCCTTTCGAGCGGACTGACGTGGTCGGCGCTCGTCACGACCCTCGAACTATCCTTGGGTACGCTGGCGGGCTGCATTCTCCTCGGCACTCCTCTGGCGCTGGCTCTGGCCAGCGTCAGACCAAGGCTGGCCAACGTGCTCATGGCGTTCGTCATGCTGCCGCTGTGGACCTCTATTCTGGTGCGTACCTATGGTTGGCTCGTGCTCTTGCGGCGCGACGGCCTGATCAACGCGGCTTTGACCGGTTCAGGCCTGACGGCGGAGCCATTGCCGCTGGTCTACAACTTCACGGGAACGCTCATCGGCATGGTGCACTACATGCTGCCACTTTTTCTGCTGCCTGTTTATGCTGCGATGCGCGATATCGACCCAAATCTCATTCGCGCGGCTGCGAGCATGGGAGCCACTCTCAGGCAGGTCATCCGCACAGTCATTATGCCGCTTTCGGCGGGCGGCATCTTCTCGGGTTCGATCATCGTCCTCATCTACGCCATAGGTTTTTTCATCACGCCGGCGGTGCTTGGCGGCGGCAAGGTAAATCCGCTCTCTACCCGGATCGAGCGTACACTATCGACCTTTCAGGACTGGGGGTCGGCAAGCGTCCTGGGCATTCTGCTCCTCGTTCTTATGGCGCTGATCGGTGTGATGTTGCTGGCGGCACGCCGTCTGGTGGCCCAGAGCACCGTGGAAGCCTCCCATGCTTGAAGCCTATCCGCAAGACAGGCTCGCCCGCATTTTGCTCTGGAGCTTTGCCGCTCTTGTCATGGCATTTCTGATGCTGCCGACGCTCGTGGTGGTGCCGCTTTCCTTTTCGGCGTCGAATCTCCTCGAGTTTCCGCCGCACGCCTACTCGTTGCGCTGGTACGAGAACTTCTTCGGCTCGGCAACGTGGATGGCCGCGCTCAGAACGAGTTTGATCCTTGGGACGTTGACGGCGTTGATCGCGGTGCCTTTCGCGCTGCTCGCCTGCATTTCAATGAATCGGCTGGGCGGAAAGACCGCTGCGGCCATCCAGAGCGTCCTGCTGACCCCCTCGATCACCCCAGGTATCCTGCTTGCGATCGGTCTCTTCTTTGTGTTGGCCGCACAACATCTGATCGGAACGCTATTCGGTGTGCTGGTCGGACATGTGGTGCTGGCCGTTCCGGTCGCCTGCATTGTGTTGCTACCCGCTCTCGCCCGCTTTGACTGGAACCAGGTTCAGGCGGCGCGCAGCCTCGGTGCAAACTGGGCCAGGTCCATTGGCGGAATCATCGTTCCGCAACTTCGGATCAGCTTGCTGTCGGCGACATTGATGGCGTTCCTGACTTCGCTCGACGAGTCTGTGATTTCGATCTTCATCGCAAGTGGTCGCAATAGCACGATGCCGAAGCTTATGTTCCTGTCGCTGCGCGATCAAATCGATCCGACCATTGCGGCGATCTCGACATTGTGGACCGTCATCGTCGTGGCCGTGGTCCTGATTGTGACCCTTCGCCAAAAATCCTGACCGAGACTGGAAACATGCCCACCAATTACCATGCAGCCGACGATCTGACGGATCATTCGACGGACATTCCTGAGGTAGGGTTGGCCATCATCACCGGGTCGGCAAACTGGGGGCTTGCCTTCCCGGAAGATGTCGAATTCGATGGTGTGCGCACCTTGCGGCGCGACATGAGTTTTGAAACACCTTTCGGTCGCACCGACAACTGGAAGCTGCTGGAGTTCGATGCGTCGATCACAGCGGAAGGGAGAGCAAAACGCGCGCTGTGCATGTATTCGCACGGCAATCCCCGCGACCGTATCGACCATTCCTGCCATCGCCGCGCGTTCTGGGTATTGATGCTGGCGGGTGTACGGCAAGTTCTCGCCTGCTCGACGGTTGGCGCCGTCAACAAGGCGATCCAGCCGGGCGACATGGTGGTGACCGCCGACATCATCGAACTGACGCAGACCCCGTTTTCACTGCTTCCTGACCGTCAGAGCTTTGACTGTTCGGGCAAGCAAATCGTGTGTCCAAGATGTGCGGCGGTTCTGGTCGAAACGGCCCGCCGTCATTGGCCAGCCGAATGCCGCGTTTATGGCATCGAACAGCAGTTGGTGGCTGCCCATTGTTATGGGCCCCGGCTGACAACGCCTGCCGAAGCCTTGGCATATCGGGGCATGGGGGCGGATGTACTCAACCATTCCATCGCCCCTGAGGCGACCTTGTCGCGCGAGATCGGCGCGTGTTTCGTGCCTTGCGCGTTCGTGACGGCGGGCTTCAACGACTACATGGATCGCAATCGCCAGAAATTGCTGCAGGAGGACGTGCTGCCCAGTCTCTCCATGACAGCCTCGCGGGTCGCGCTGGAGACCGCCGCGCGACTTCCCGCTGATCCGGAATGCTCCTGTCACGGCTTGAAGTCGCCTCAGCCGAAAGAACGCTCCAGCCGGTTCTGAGACGACCTTGGTGCGCCGGATAGCTGAAGCTCTGCCACCGACCAAGAATCCCGAGGGCGCTGCGCCGGGCATGTTTGCGACGTTCGAAACGCTGAGGGCGGCGTTTGAGGATTAGGGTCAAAACTCAATCAGACTGGCTGCCGCCAATGGCCCAGATGGGCGGAACTTGCCGTTTGAATTAGTCGGCGGGAATGAGCACAGAGCGCCATGTTCAGACATTCGCGGTGCTTCTCCAGAGCGGACGTTAGCTCATCGGTAGGAGTCGACCTGCGGACCATGCTTGATGGTAGGTGTAAGGGAACGGCGTGACCCCCATGCGATGAAGCGGCGGTAGGCCGCCGCTCCGATTTTGAGCGGCCCGTCCGGCAACGCTATAATTGACCGGCAGGGGACGTTATCGATGACGCAAATCAGAGCCATGACTGAGCAGGACGTGCCTTCGGTATCGCTGCTCATTGGAGAGTCTTGGCGCAGGACGTACTCGCCATCATGGGTGCCGAGACCGCGGCCCGGATTTCGGATGAAGATCACACGCTGCAGCGGATTGCGGCGGAACTAACAGACACCAACAAAATGTCGTTCGTGGCAGAACGGCCAGACGGCTCGATTGCCGGCTACGCGATGGCTAAGATGAATGAAGCCGGCGACGTCATGCTTGACCGGCTCCACATCGATCAAAGCGAGTACGGCACCGGGCTAGCCGCTAATATATTGCACGCTGTCTTTGCCGCCCATTCCGGCATCCCGAGCATCGCACTCGAAGTGCTCGAGGGAAACGACCGGGCAATGGCCTTTTACCGCAAACATGGTTCGAAGTGGTCGATCGCAGGGCCGCGTCGCACGGTGCAGAAGGCCATGCATCGTTGATTATGCGCAAACTGCTATCGCGCGCCTAGTCGGAACTCGCGCATCGAACAGTACATCACGTCTTCCGTCCCCAGCGCACCGGCGGCCTCCCCCGCTCGCAAACCAAATAGACGTCTTTCAGCTGTTTGATTGGCATGTCAGCGTGAGCGAACGCGAGGTCCTGAGCGTCAGAAGCCGACAATGAAGCCGGACTGATTGCGATCAGCACGGTGCCGAGCGTCACAGGCGCGAGGGACTTAACAACTGACATGATCATTTTGAGATCCTCCCCAGCTCCCGTCGGTCAACATTCAGTCCTTGGGGTCGCAGGTGTAGTGCCGTTCGAAGGTCCCGTCCGCGCGCCGCTGCTTGTCGAAGCCACGATGTAAGGCTCGATCGCGCGCTCGTGGACCAGCCAAAGGGGATCTCGGCCGAGGCGTAGCCACTGCCGGCGGCCAACCGTCTCGGGATCGAGGCCGAAGCGATCCTGGTGCGCTCGATCGTCGTGCCGGCCGCGCCTGCCTCCGCATGACGGATGGCGCGGCTTGGCAAAGCGCACATGATTTCGTCACGTGAGATGCCGATGTCGCCAAGGACGTCATCGGGTAAACGGCTCAACTGGTCCGTTGCCGACAAGAGAGCTTTTCGCTCGGCGCGAAGGCGTAACCACCTGCGAAATGGACCAATGGCGGCAGCATGAATTATAACCATGATCAGATCATCCCTTCATTGATCTGAATTGACCGGTACGGAACGGCGCGAACGGCGCTCCGGGCGAGAGCGTCAGCCGTCCGCGAGGCAAATTAGGCGTAGTGGTCGATGGATTGGTTTTGCCGCGGCGTGCCCATACGGCGGGCGGTGGCTGGCCCCGGGCCACGCATGTAATAAAGCTCCGGGCGGTAGCGCGGCGCGACGAATTTGCGAAACCCCGCAGCAAGTTTTGTGACGGGAGCCAAGAATTTCATGACTGTTCCCTTTCCCTTCGCCGGCTTGCACACGAGCCGGCGGGCCTGACGTTGCAACAAGGATATGACAGTCGAACCAGGCTCGGCTGTGGGAATTCCCACACCGGGCAAAACATTGGCGAAATCCGCTCCCAGTTTGCATCCCGGAAAGCGGGGCCTGCGGCGATCAAATTTCCTTGGATAGGGAGTAAGGTGAAGTACACTTGATTGAACAAGAGACCGTTGTGACAGGCTCTTTGGCCTTCATCTCAAGACTTTGCGATGCCGACCTCGCCGCGCTGACCAAACGGTGGCACGAGCGCAGCTATCGACACAACGAGCTAATCATTTCCCACGGCGACACTGGTCGCGATGTCTTCTTCCTGCTGGAAGGACGGGCTCGCGTGACACTGGTTTCAGCGGACGGCAGGGAGATAGCGTATCGCGATGTCGAACCGGGTGACATTTTCGGGGAGCTCGGAGGCATTGACGGGATTGCACGCTCTGCCAGCGTAGTCGCGCTGGAGGCAACCCGCGCTGCACGGCTGTCCGGCACAGCATTCCGGGATATCGTGATGACCCACCCGACTTTTGCCTGGATGCTGCTTGAGCATCTGTCTGCCCAGCTCCGGCGCATGACCGAGCGGGTATTCGAATACAGCACTCTGGTCGTGCGAAAACGGCTGATCGTCGAGCTCCTGCATCGGGCGGAGAAAGCCGCACTCGTGGACGGCGAGGTGTCCATAAGCCCGGCACCGACGCATTCCGAGCTGGCGGCAACGATGAGCACGCACAGGGAAGCGGTCTCGCGCGAAATGAGCGACCTCGCCAAGAGAGGCCTGATCGAAAAGCGCGGCAGCAGGTTATTGCTGCATGACGTCTCGGCACTACGGGCGCTGGTCGACAAGAAGGAATAGCGAAGGCTGTCGCTGCGCCGGGGGGCACCGCACGTTTCATACTCCTCGGCCGCAAGTGATTATTCCTTCCGGCAAACCGGGCAACCTAGCGTGCCAGCGCGCGGGTCGGGCTTTGATCGCTTCACCCTTGCAAGAATCATGACTCGGCTTCTTGATGCGGGCACGGAACGTTATCCCCAGCCTGCTTGCAGACTTACAAGGGCGGATCGAAGGGTGAAGCCGCATGGACGTTAAATACCAAATCTTCGTCAGCTCGACCTACGCCGATTTGGTGGACGAAAGACGGTCGGTCATCGAGTCCGTTCTTAACCTCGGGTATATTCCTGTGGGGATGGAGGCATTCCAAGCCAGCGACGACACTCAATGGGATTACATTAAGCGGCGCATCGATGACAGCGACTACTACGTACTCATCGTAGCAGAGCAGAGTTGAAGGGTAAGAGCTACACCCAGATGGAGTACGAGTACGCCGTCGCCCAAGGCGTGCCTACCGTGGCGTTTTTGCTCGAAGGCGGTGCTCGCAAGACGTGGGCCGCGGAAAAGGTCGAGTTCGAGAAAAAGGCCAAACTCGAGAGATTCCGAAAGCTGTATGAAAAGAAGCTCGTCAAATATTGGCGCAACAAGGACGATTTGGCGGGTAAGGTTGCGATGGCTATTAGACGTTATGACCGTGGTCTGAGCGGCGGCCCGCCCTTAGTCTTTGCAGCTGTTAAGCAAACGGGGGTTGCTCGGGAGTGCCGAGCCGAGCCCCAAGCGAAGAAAGGACGGGCCATGGAGCAAGATAACGTTTTTTACGTCGGTGTCGATGTGTCGAAAGCCAAGCATGCTGTCGCGATTGCCGAGGGCGGACGCGGTGGAGAGGTCCGGTATTTCGGCGAGGCGTGTATTTCGGCGAGGCGTTCCCCGCGCGTCGTCACCGCAACGTCGTAGCCGTGAAGCCGAACCGTGACGGTCGCGTCATCGTGAACAAGCGTCACCTCGCCAGTCATCGTGATCGTGTCGCCTTCGGACAGTTTCGCCATCGGCATCGCCCTCGCAAAGGCCGCCGCTGAACTGGACGTGGAAAGCGCCATCATCAACGGTGAGATCGTCGTATTGAACGAGACTGGCCTGTCTGACTTCGGAGCCTTGCGGAAGCCATCACCCGACGCCAGCACGACCTCTATTCGTCGCCTTCGATCTTCTGCATCTCAATGGTCACGACCTGCGCGACATGGCGCTGGAGGACCGCCGCGAGATCCTTGCCGAGATGATCCCGGACGGTGGCCGTATCCAATTCAGCCAGGCGCTTCCCGGCGAGCCTAAGGCGATCTTCCACCTGATAGACCAGGCGGGGCTCGAAGGCATGGTGTCGAGGCGCAAGGACAGCAAATACCGGAGCGGCAATTCGACGGCTTGGCTCAAGACCAAGGCTTACAGCATCGATGAATACGAGTTGCTCGGCGCCGAGCGTGAACCCGGAAAGCCGGCTTTCGCCCTAATGGCCGAGCGTGGCACAGGACGCTATGTCGGGAGCGCCTTTATCACCTTGAACCGGGAGATGCGGGAACGCCTCTGGGAGCGCGTACAGGAGCATTCTGGGCCTGCGCCAAACGGGATGAAACGGCCGGCGACGCAATGGGTCAAGCCGGGGCTGATCGGCCGCGTGAAGCATCTCCGCGGCGAGGAGAATCCGCGCCATGCCTCGCTGCAGGATTTTCGGGAGGAAGACTAGGGTAAAACTCAGTCATTCTGGCTATGCCGCGAATGGCCGAGATGGGCTAATTGCGGGCAACGGCGAGACTGGACTGAAGGGCAGCTCAGGGTCAGATCGCGTCATGCGACGCTCGCAACTGAACGACCGCCAAAAGGGTCGAACTCGGTCGTTCAGAGCGATTTGGATGGTTTTGGCGGCGAGAGCAGCCGGCCATGAGGAGATCCCGAACTTTGAACGAAGTTGTCGGCCGGGCGCGCCTGATACGGCCCCTCCTCTCGAACCCGACCTTCGACCCTGAACGGGGATGGTGATACACGCCCGTCCTTCTGGTATAGTGGCACGATCACCCAGCGGAGACGTTGCCATGTCTAAGCACTTCGTTCATGGGGCAGTGGTCGCATTGGGGCTGTTCGTCACCAGCGCAAGCGCCGAAACCCTGAAGCTTCCTGACAATCTGGCCGGCTTTAGTTCTGATGTTGGCGAAAACTACTTCGTCGAAAGCGATGCACGGGAGGCCTATTTCCCTCTCGCAAGCAACTTTCTGACGCAGAAGACACAGTCCTATTGCGGTGTCGCCAGCATCGTCATGGTGCTGAACGCGCTCAATGTACCGGCGCCTTCGGTTCCGGAGTACGAGCCATATCGCACTTTCACGCAGGACAATGTCCTCGATGAACGAACGGACGCCATTCTCGCCCGAGATGTTTTGGCGAAGAAAGGTATGACCCTCGATCAGATCGGTGGAATTCTTGCGACGCAGCCGGTCAAGGCAGAAGTCCATCATGCCGCCGACAGCTCAGTCGACGAGTTCCGCAAGCTGGCGAGTTCCCATCTCGGCCAGTCGAACCATTTCGTGATCGTCAACTACCTCCGCAAGGCAATCGGACAGGAGAAGGGCGGCCATATCTCGCCGCTAGCAGCCTATGATGGGAAATCAGACCGCTTCCTCATCCTTGATGTCGCACGGTATAAATACCCTCCAGTGTGGGTGAAGACATCTGAGCTTTTCGATGCCATGAACACCCAGGACTCCGACAACGAGAACAAGACCCGCGGCTTCGTCCTGGTATCGGCGGCTTCTGTTCAATAGTGATCACCGCCTTCAACGCGATCATCCAGTCTGTGAGCGAGGGGTCACGCGCATTGATGCGGGGCCCCACAAACCATCCCGCCCCCGCCCGCCGATGAACCCGGTGGGTGCCGACCCGGCATGCGCTCGCCCCGGCGGCGGTGGTCTCACACGCTGGCGTTCTAGGGTCAAACTCTACCAACTGGCTGCCGCCAATGGCCGAGATGGATGGTTTGTTGCTGTTCGCCTCGTCCACTGGAACGAGTAAGGTGCGCCATTTGCTGACAATCATGGCGCTTCACCTTTGCGGTCGTTCTCGCTACGACCTGATGCGGACCCGAAGCGGATGGTCGTTTGATCCGGTTAAACTCAACGCGCCACCCGACCACGTGCGCCATCTCGAGACGTTCGCGAAAACCTCCACGTCGGTCGCGACTCGACCATGGAGCGGAAGTACAGGCGAAGTACTGTTTCGTTCGAGATGGCCTGGTTCAATCTCCAGCATCCTCCTCCTGCCATACTGGCCGGAGCGAGTGCCGGCCGCGAGCGAGTGGCCTTTGAGCGTAGCTCAGAGCGTCTTGCTCATCATCAGGATCTGAACCGGACCGCCGCCACGGTCATCGACGAATTTCTCGGCGGGTTGGTAGCCGCAGGCTCGATAGAGCGGCTCTCCTGCCATCGTGGCTGCCAGATCGGCACGGCGGAAGCCCTCAGCCTTAGCGGCACGTTCACACAGCGAAAGGATAAGGCGGCCGACGCCTCGCCGGACAAAGTCCGGATGCGTATACATGGCTCTGATACGCGCCGCGTCCGTGGCTGGATCAAGCAGTGCCGCGTTGCGTCCCGGTGACTGATCACCACCATACATGGTCGTGCGCCGGCTCCAGCCACCGCACCCTGCCAGGACGCCGTCGTGCTCCACGACGAAATAGGTGCCATCATCGACAAGCTGCGTGTCCAGCCCCATGATTGCGCGGCTGGATCGGATCTGGTCATCGTCGAGAAACGGTTTCTGGAGTTCGGAGATCGCTGCATCCATGAGCGCAATCATGGAGGCGAGGTCCTCGCGTCGCGCTATCCGGTGCCGAAAGTCTTCACTGGCCATGTTCAAGCACACCATGAGGCGAAACAAACGCACGATATGGCGAATTTCGTTCCGTCAGAAGACCAAAATAATCGCTGCTGCGGCAGCCTTGGGACGCCTGTCGACAGCAGGCCGAAGGTATAACCAATGACAGTCATTCTGGCAGCCCCGCCATGCGATAACCTTCCACGATATGCCGGCGCACGTCTTCGGCTGGGAATGGCTGCGAATCCGACCAGTGCCGGATAGTGAAGTGCGGATTGCTTATCATGAACATTTTCGCCTCCCAGCGCGCTTCCTCCAAACGGCCAAGTTGCGCAAGGCTTGCTGCAAGCAGGCGTCGTGAAGTCGTGCGATAGGTTTCGGGCCTGCGCAGCGTTTGGATCGCGGATTCGTAGTCGCCCATGGCATATTGGGCCTGGCCCAACATCCAGTAATACCAACCGGGCGGGTGAGGGTTGAGTCGCAGTGCCCTGCGGACCTGCTCTATGGCTTCGGCAGGTCGGCCCTTTTCCGTCGTCAACTCGGCCTGCATTGCCCAAGCGTCGGCGTGGTTGGGGTCCAACTCGTGGGCAGCATCGAATTCGGCATCCGATTCCACCCAGCGACTCTCATGTCCAAGTATGACGCCCAATACCCATCTGTTCCCGGCGTCGTTCGGGTCGAGTTCGACCGCCAGCTGTGCTTCGGCGAGCGCTCTTGCGCGGTTGGGGTCCATCGGTTCGTCCCAGAACTCCCAGCCCAGCCAGAGGTTGAGTGCCAGCCAACGGTGCGCCTCCGCGTATTCCGGGTCGAGCGCGATTGCCCGGTCTAGCAGCAAAATGGCCTCTTTCGCCGTGAGCGCCGTTTGCAGGCCAAGGACCCGGGCACGCACACAGAGATCATAGGCCTCCAGGTTGCTCGGTCTGTTGCGCGCCGGCGCGGTGGTCAGGCGGCCAACCAGAGCCTCGACAATCTTGCCTGTCACCTCGTCCTGAACGGCGAAGATATCTTCTAGGCTCCGGTCGAATCTTTCGGCCCAAAGGTGGTCACCCGCGATCGCGTCGATCAGTTGGGCGTTGATACGCACCCGTCCAGCGGCCCGCCGTGCACTACCTTCAAGAAGATGGCGAACTCCCAGTTCTCGCGCGATGCGACGCACATCCACGTGCCTGCCTTTGTATGCAAATGCCGAGTTGCTGGCGATAACGAACAACTCGCTTGTCCTCGACAGATCCGTGATCAAGTCTTCGGTGAGGCCATCGACAAATGCCTCCTGCTCCGGATCATTGCTCATGTTCGTAAAGGGGAGGACGGCAATGGAGGGCTTGGCGGGGAGCTGCAGAGGCGCTTTCTCCGCGAGCCCGCCATCGTCCGATGCGGTCGACAGCCGGATCCGGTAGACAGACACTGGTTCGGTGACGTTCTTGATCGCTTGCGGACCAAGTTCGTCGAAGCCGCAATCGAGCTTCCGCTTGACTTGGTCGTAGACGCTGCCGGATACACAGACATCTCCTGCCCCGGCCATTGCCTGGAGCCGCACTGCGACAATGACGCCGTCGCCGAACAGATCGCCGTCCTCGACAACGACATCGCCCAGATTGATGCCGATATGCAGGTAGATTCTCCGGTCGGCGGTCACACCCTCGTTTGCGGCCGCCATCCGCTTCTGAAGGTCCACGGCGCATGACACGGCGTTCACCGCGCTTCCGAACTCGACCAGAACGCCATCACCCATCAGTTTCACAATACGGCCATGACGGTCGCGGACGAGTGGTTCGAGGATTTCCTTCCTCCTCCTCCTTAAAGCGGCCAACGTTCCTTGCTCGTCCAGGTCCAGAAGTCGACTGTAGCCCACCACGTCGGCAGCCAATATGGCGGCAAGGCGGCGTTGGGCGCGTTCTTCGGCCATTTCGCGTTGCTTTCATTGAAAGCAGAAAAGCGAATTTTATGCCGCCCATTTCAAAAGTCTATCAGGTTGACTTCGAGGCTCGATCGTCAAGCAGCTACATAGGGTGATCGCGCCTGTCGATTGTCCCCACTGGGGCCACGACTTGCGCTTGGGGCTCGTCTTGGAGAAGGTCAGCAAGGGGTCAGTGCCGAGTGCCGCGAATGTCGGCTATCGGGCAGTGAAATGGGCTGACGAAGGGCAGCTCAGGGTCAGATCGCGTCATGCGACGCTCGCAACTGATCGACTGCAAGGGTCGGAACTCGGTCGTCTTAGAGTGATTTGGGTTTTGGCGGCTAGAGCGACCCGGCATGAGGTGGTCCGGACTGTGAACGAGGGTGTCGGCAGAGCGCGTCTCATAGGGGGCCACAAGCCAGTGCCCCGCCGCCGACAAACACCGGCGGGCGGGTGCTTCGGGGACACGATGGTAGATTGCCAATGCGTTCGCGGGTGTGGCCTTAAGTCGCAAACTATTGGCTTCAGAAGCAGGGCGTCGGGCTTCATTGACGGTGCTACCAACACCATATAGTCCGTAGCCCTCCCAAACGAGAGAAGCTCGCCCCGACGGGTCGCACTGCGGCCGTCAGCCGGCAATTGCTGTGAACTAGGAAACCATCATGCCTGAAAATATCAGACTAACTTCGAGAGACGTCCCTCTCATTCAGCTAGGCCTCTATCAGTGCCGCTTCCCGGTGAGCGAAGACCTGTCAGTTCCCGGCGGCTATCGTTTTTGTGCTGGGCCAACTTCGCCGGATCGCGTCTACTGCGATCACCACCACCACATTGTGACCGCCGTGGACCCTCGTCGAGCCCGTTCGGGTCTCCACCTCGCTCAACGACGCGCCGCGTAAGTCTGGCTGGCGGCGGCCTCCCGGCCAGGCGCTATGCGCTCCAATGGCTACGACCTTCCCGTCGGCTCGGTCTGGCCCATCCTCCCTTATGCCGTCTTCGCCGATGTCTCCCCCTTCGCCCGATTGAGAACGACGACTTCTCGCCGAAGCGATCGCTTCGGAATGCCGTCGTAGCCCGACCCGAAGCTCAGTGAGCTTTTGTAGAGGTCGAGGGTCCAATCCAACGTCTGGACTCCACTGGAGTGCCTGCACTCGAGAGCGATTGGCTCTCCGGCAGCCGATAAGGACCCAAATTTAAGCGCCACTTGCCGCCATCCGTCGTTTGGCCAGTGAACTGTCGCTTTCGATGCACAGCGGTCGTTCCTGGCAACGCGCGCCGTTCGCGCGCTGGCGAGCAGCGGCCCTCGCCTTTCTTTGCACAGGGGTGTTCTATGGCTGCCCGAGAGGCTTCGCCTCCCCCGCCTCGCATTCCGACAATCGCACAGGTTTGGCGAGTTTCGCCAGCGCCTCGGGCTTGGCGCAAGCCGGAAAGCCGGCGAGCGGCATTGTTTCAATAAACCGGCTGCGCTCTTTAGTGCTCAAGCCCACTTCATTAATCATGCTCTCGACGGTCAGGTCCGGGTACTGCTTGAGAGTTTCCCTAACCGAAGCATTCGCCTCATCCATTCGACCCAGAGCCGCAAGGGAGCTGCTAAGCACCACCCACTTCCACTTGTCGTAGTTGTTAGGCGTCATGCGCTCCAGCATCTTCAACGCGTCCTCATATCGGCCGGCCATAAAATAGGCAGGGGCGAAGAAGTTGGACGTCCACATCGGGTAGTTCGGGTCGAGCCGCATTACTTGGTCGACCATCTGAGCGCCGCGTTCGGGTTCATTGAAGCGTGCCGCAAAGCCGGTATAGAATGTCAGGATTTCGGACGAACCGGGAGCTAGACGAAGGGCCGTGTCCAGCTCAGCCTTGGCGCGGGCGTTGTCGCCCTTCTGGCTGAGGCTCATACCAAACACGGCGTGTGCCTCAGCGTCACTTGGATCGAGCCGCACCGCGCGTTCGGCCACATCGGCAGCCGCCTTGATCTCGCTCTCGGGATTGATACCGAAGCCAGCCAATATACCATGAGCATGATAAAGTTCTACCCAGGCCCGGGCCAGCCCGGGGTCCAGTTCAACGGCGCGGTTGAGAAGCGCGATGGCCTCCTCCTCATCCGCTATGGTGATCTTTTCAATCTTCTCGGTCCCGAGCAGATAATAATCATAAGCATTCAGGTTTTCAGGTCGTTTACGTTTGGCCGCGGCCCGCCCGGCCGCCTGAATCAACCCTACCCCGCCGCCCAGACGGTTGGTGACTTGCTCTGCGATCTCGGTCTGGACGGCGAAAACGTCCTCAGCAGGCCGGTCCCAACGATCCGACCAAAGATGGTTGCCGGTTTGTGCATCGATCAACTGCGCGGTGACCCGCACCCGCCCATTTTGCCGCTGGATAGAGCCTTCTAGTACGAAGCCGACATGGAGCGCACTTGCTACCTGGCGGGCATCCACCGGCTTGCCTTTGTAAACTTCCGTCGAATTCCGGGCCACGACCTCAAGTTCGGGAAACCGCGCGAGGTCGGTTATGATATCCTCAGTCAAGCCATCGGCCAAACGCCCGGTGGCCTCGTCGCCGCCATAATTATTGAAGGGCAGCACCGCGACCGACGGCTTGGCCCCCAGCGGCGCGGGCTGAAAGAACCACCAGGTCCCTCCACCCGCCAGAGCCAGCACGACGATGGCCGCTGCAGTCGTCCTGGTCCAGCGCGGCATCGCCCTGCGTAAGGTCCAACGCACCCGCTTGCCATCGAGCCTCAGTCGGTACATCCGCACGGGGCGGCTGATGTTCTTGACCTGCTGCTCGCCGGCGAAATCGAGGGGCAAATCAAGCTTGCCCTGCAGATGGTCAAAGGCCGTGCCCGATACGATCACGCCGCCCGGCTCAGCGAGTTGCTGCAACCGCGCGGCGACATTGACGCCGTCGCCATAGACATCGCCGTCAACCAGCGCAACGTCGCCCAGATTGACCCCGATGCGGAACACGATGCGCTCAGGCTCTGGCAGACCTTCATTGCGCGCGGCCGCCGCGCTTTGGATTTCCGCTGCGCAGGCGACTGCGTCGACCACGCTTTCGAAGGCGACAAGCGCGCCATCGCCCATCAACTTGACGACGCGGCCATGGTGCTGGGAGATGGCGGGGTCGAACACCTCGGAACGAACGGTTTTCAATCGCTCAATGGTTCCGGCCTCATCGGCCTCCATCGCCTTCGAGTAGCCAACCATATCGGCCGCCAGGATCGCCAGCAGCTTCCGATTGAGAGGGGGAACCGCCATATGCGCCTCTTTATGGCACAACCCTACACCCATGGAAGCATCGGAGCCAGAACGCGCCGTTGGCCGCGCGGTGAATGACCGCTCGTCAGCCGTTCCTGACTTTCGACCGGGTGCGGATGAACGTCTTCAACGGGTCAACTTGCGTCGTCAGGGCTCTCGGCGTCAAAGGTCCGAGAGGGTTCGAAGTCGGTCGTTCAGAGTGATTGCGTTTTGACTCCAGAGCGCCGCGCGTCATTGGACGCGCAAAGGACGCTATAACACTTTGAATTTTGCATGATCCTTTCCGAACCGGAGGTCAGCGCAGCAAAACTATGCCGGTTTCCGGGGGTCATGCCCTAAGGCAGCCGGAACCGGTATTCCGTCACGTGATGGTAGATCTGCCCGGGCCACAGCGTGGCTTGCGGGAAATAGGGCCGGTTGGGCGCATCCGGCCAGATTTGCGGCTCCAGGCAGAAGCCCGAAAACGCCTTGTACTGGCGTCCGCCCAATCCAGGCGAGGACGGCGCCAGATACTGGCCGGTATAGAGCTGGACGCCCGGCTCGGTCGTCCAGAGCTCCATCTCGACGCCGGAATTCGCGCCTTGCGCCCACGACGCCTGCTTCAGCGGCCCGCGCGTCGAGGCGAGGCAGAAATTCTGGTCGTAGGGGAGCTGTTCGCCCTCGGTCTCCATGCGCAGCGGCCGCGCCTGGCGAAAGTCGAAAGGTGTGCCGTCAACCGGCTTGACCGTGCCTGTCGGGATCAGATCGGCGTCGACAGGAAGATAAGCGCCGGCATTCAGCATCAGCCGGTGGTCGAGAATGTCGCCGGCGCCGCCGTCTTCCAGGTTGAAATAGGAATGCTGGGTGAGATTGCAGAGCGTCGGCTCCTCGCAGGTGGCGGTCAGTTCGACGCTGAGCGTGCCGGGGATCTTCAGCCGGTAGGTGCAGGTCACGTCGAGCGCGCCGGGAAAGCCCATCATGCCGTCGGGGTCGTGCAATGTCAGCGTGACAAAATCCCTGCCATGCAGCGAAACCGCCCAGGCACGGCGCGAAAAACCTTGCGAACCGCCATGCAGCGTGTGCTTTTCGAGGAAATTGCGCTCGGTCTGATAGCGTTTGCCGGCAAGCGTGAAGCGGCCGTCGCGGATACGGTTGGCATAGCGCCCGACGACGGTGCCGAAGAAGGCGGTATCCGTCTCATAGTGCTCGAAACGATCATAGCCGAGCACCAATGGCGCCTCGTGCCCGGCCAGGTGCAGATCCTGGATAATCGCACCCAGGCCGATGATGTTGGCGGTAAGGCCGCCGCCACGAATGGTGAAACGGCGGACTTCCTCGCCCGCCTGCGTCGTGCCGAAAACCTCGCCGTCCTTCATTGCCATGCTCGCAAGTTCGTTGCTCGACGCCAGCCTGGCCTTTTCCGAAGCGGCTCAGGGTCTTTTTCGGTATTACCGCATCAGGCTTCTAGAGACCAAGTCCGCCGATGCAGACATATTTGGTGTCGAGATAGTCCTCGATGCCCTGATGGCCGCCTTCCTTGCCGAGGCCCGATTCCTTGACGCCGCCGAACGGCGCCTCAGGGGTGGTGATGAGCCCTTCATTGACGCCGACCATGCCGTATTTGAGCCCTTCCATGACCCGGAAGGCGCGGCCGAGATCGCCGGTGTAGAAGTAGCAGGCCAAGCCGAACTCGGTGTCGTTGGCGAGTGCTACGGCCTTTTCCTCGGTCTCGAACTTGAACACCGGCGCCACCGGGCCAAAAATCTCTTCCTTCATGAAGCGCATCTTCGGCGTCGCATTGGCGATCACCGTCGGCTGGAAGAACGAGCCGCCGAGCGCGTGGCGCTTGCCGCCGGCGACGACCTTGCCGCCCTTGGCGGTAGCGTCGGCAATCAGCTCCTCGACCTTCTCCACCGCCTTTTCGTCGATCAGCGGTCCCTGCTGGACGCCGTCTTCGAGGCCGGAACCGACCTTCAGCCCGTTGCTCGCAGCAGCTAACTTTTCGACAAACTGGTCGTAGATGCCGGCCTGCACCAGGAAACGGTTGGTGCAGACGCAGGTCTGGCCGGAATTGCGGTACTTGGCGGTGATGGCGCCGGCGACGGCCCGCTCGATGTCGGCGTCGTCGAAGACGATGAACGGCGCATTGCCACCGAGCTCCATCGACACTTTCTTGACGGTCACCGACGACTTCTGGATCAGGATCTTGCCGACCTCGGTCGAGCCGGTGAAGGTGATCTTCTTGACCAGCGGGTTGGCACAGATCTCGTCGCCGATCTCACCGGCAGCGCCGGTCAGGATATTGATTACGCCTTTGGGGAAGCCGACTTCCTCGGCAAGCGCGCCCCAGGCAAGGCCGGAGTAAGGCGTCTGCGACGCCGGCTTGACCACGGCGGTACAGCCGGCGGCAAGCGCCGGACCGAGCTTGCGGGCCAGCATCGAGGACGGGAAATTCCATGGCGTGATGGCGGCGATGACGCCGACCGGCTCCTTGGTCACCAGGATACGGCGGTCCGCCCAGGGCGACGGCACGACGTCGCCATAGGTGCGGCGGCCTTCTTCGGCGAACCACAATATGTAGGACGCGGCCGAGCCGATCTCGCCCTTCGATTCGAACAGCGACTTGCCCTGTTCGATGGTTAGTAGTTCGGCCAGCACGTCCTGATTGTCCATCATCGCGTCGTGCAGCTTGCGCAACAGCTTCGAGCGTTCTAGCGCGGTGGTCTTGCGCCATGTCTGGAAGGCAGCGTCGGCGGCTTCGATGGCGCGGCGGGTCTCGGCCTTGCCCGACTTCGGCACGGTGCCGATCTTGAGGCCGGTGGCAGGATTGTTGACGTCGACCGTCTGGCCTGAATCGGCCTGCACCCATTCGCCATTGATGAGATTGGCCTGCCGCATGAAATGGCTGGTTTTCTGAAGCATGATCTCGCCTCCGTTCGGCACCTGGCGGGCCGGTCGCTGATTTCGTGAATGGACGTGCGCGATAGCATCGCTAGAGCCACTGCTCTTAGCCCAGGGCAAGCCCCGCAAGCAATCACAAGATGGCATATAGGGTTTAGGCCAGCCAAAGCGAGAGGCGATGCAGCCGGGTTCTTATCCAAAAACCCGGGTTCTTATCCAAAAACATGGACGACCACTGTCAGCCAAAACGCAGTGGTCACGACCGCACAGGCGGTGGCGATGGTCATCTGGTTCGACGCCAGCGCCTGGCCGGTGTTGAACTGCACCGCGATGAGATAGGAATTGATGCCGGACGGCAACGCCGCAACCATGACCGCCACCTTGGCCGTCAATGGCGGCAGGCCGATCAGCCAGACCAGGCCGAGAACCAGCGCCGGCATTAGGAACAGTTTCAGCGCCGACAGCGCCAGCGCCGGCCTTACATTGCCGGAAATGCCGAAACGGCGCAGGCTGAGCCCCATGGCGAACAGCGCCACCGGGGCGGCCGTGCCGGCCAGCGCGTCGCTCAGCCGCGTCGCAAGCACCGGCAGCGGCGCACCGGTGAAGCGCCACGCCAGCCCGGCCAGTATGCCGATGATCAGCGGATTGATGAATACCCGCCTGAGAAAGCTCCTGACGACGCGGAGCGGATGCACAGGCTCGCTGCCGCCGCGGCCGAACATCTCGAACAGGATGATCGAGGCCATCATCATCACCGGCAGGTGAATGGAGACGAGCAGTGACAGCACTTCGAACCCGGCCGGCCCGAACACGCCGATGATGAAGGGCGCGCCGAGCAGGACAACGTTGGAGTAGGACGACGATACGCCGCCGACGACGCCGGCGCGGGCGTCTCGTCCGAAGATGCGCGTAATAACCAGATGGCCGGTGGCCCAGGTGAGCGCCACCGCCGCGAAATAAGCGCCCCATAGCGACCACGGCGCCACGCCGTGGAAATCAGCCTTTACCATGGTCTGGAACAGCAAAAGCGGCATTGCCACGTTGATGGCGAATTCGGATACGCCCTCGCCGCTCGCCGGCTTCAAATAGCCGGTCAACCCGGCAAGATAGCCGAGCCCGACGAGACTGAAGACGAAGAGGACGGTTTCGGTAAGCGGAGACATTTTTCCCGTGATAGGCGAGCCCCGGCGGCGGCGCAATCGCCCTTCCCTCGCGAATGTACCGGCCAACAATCCGGCCGCTCGGATCTTGCCCGAATTTGCTCATGGTTGGATGCCAGCGCTATACAGGGTTGTCGGGGGACACGCGGCGAATGGGCCTTGTCGGAAATCAGCACTTCTTCAAGCAGGCGTGGCTGACGGCTTTCGTCGGCGCCATGCTTTGCCTCGTGGTGACCTCGGCTCATGCCGCGGAGCCGGCGAGCCTCAAGGGCGTGGCGCTGATTGTCGGCCAGTCGAAATACCAGCACATAGCGGCTCTTCCCAACCCCGCCAACGACGCCCGCGACATCGCCAAGATGCTGACCGATCTCGGCTTCGACGCGCGCAGCGTCACCGACCGCGACACGGCAAAGCTGAAGCGCGACCTCGAGCGTTTCGCCGAGGATGCAGAGGACGCCGACGTCGCCTTGATCTACTATTCCGGCCACGGCATCGAGGCCGGCGGCGAAAACTATCTGGTGCCGGTCGACGCCGACGTTTCTTCATTGAAGGACGCCGATCAGGCCCTGGTGCCGATCTCCGCCGTCATGGACGAATTGAAGACGACCGTGCCGGTAACGATCATGCTGCTCGATGCCTGCCGCACCAACCCGTTTCCGGCGGATGCGGTGCTGCGCCGGGCGCCGACGGCCTCGGCCTCGCCGATCAGCGCCGGCGGATTGGAGCCGGTGCGCGGTGCCAGGGCACTGGCAAACGCGACCGCGACGGAAAATCTGGGAACGGTGATCGGCTTTGCCGCCGAGCCGGGGCGGCCGGCACTCGACGGCATCGTCGGCGAAAACAGCCCCTACGCAGCGGCACTTCTGCGCCACCTAGCGGCAATGAAGGGCACCGAGTTCGGCTCGGTCATGCGCATGGTGACCGAGGAGGTCTATCTCGACACCAAGGCAAGGCAGCGGCCATGGGTCAATGAAAGCCTGCGCCGGCTGCTCTATTTCGGCGTTGCACCGCAGGAGCCGACCGGCGACGACGACCTGATCACCGGCGAGCGGCGGCAATTGCTGCTGACGATCGCCGAGTTGCCTGACCCTAAGCGGGCACAGGTGGAACTGGCCTCGCTGCAGGACGGCGTGCCGCTCGACGCGCTTTATGGCGTGTTGAAGGCGCTCGGCACCGAAAAAATGCCGGAGGACCCCACCGACCTGCAAAAGCTGCTCGATGCCCAGGCCGAGCGCCTGAAGAAGATGATCTCCGAGCGCAACGCGCTGCGCACCGGCGACCCCGAGATCAGCCGCCTCGTCGCCTCGGCCGACAAGGCGATCGGCCAGGGCGCCATCGTCACCGCGCGCAACTTCCTCGACCAGGCGGTGGGCCGGGTCGAGCAGGCCAGCGGCGCGGTCGATCGGGCAGAGGATCTGGTCAGGCAGAAGCGTCTTGCCGACGCGGCGATCTATGCCAGGCGCGCCGACGCTTCGGCGCTGGTCTTCGACTATCTGTCGGCCGCCAACGATTACGGCAAGGCCTTCTCGCTGGTCGAGAAATGGGACGACAGGCTGCGCTGGAACTACAAGAACCAGGAGGCGGAAGCGCTCAACGCGCATGGCAGCGCCACCGGCGACAGGCAAGCGCTGCAGCACGCCATCGACGCCTACCGCGTCATCCTGAACTTCATCCCCAATGGCGAGCAGAACCGCGACTGGGCGATCACCCGCAACAACATGGCTGTGGTGCTGCAGACGATCGGCGAGCGCGAGCGCGAAACCGACCGGCTGGAAGAGGCAGCGAAAATCTTTCGCGATTCGCTTGCCGTGTTCGAGCGCGAGAAGGACGACATCAACTGGGCCGCGGCCCAGAACAACCTGGCCAATGTGCTGTTGAAGATCGGCGAACGCGAGAGCGACCCGAAACGCTTGAACGAGGCGATGGTGGCGATGCGCGCCACGCTGGAGAAGCGGCCGCGCGACAAAGTCCCGCTGGACTGGGCCGCCTCGCAAAGCAACCTTGGCCTTGCGCTTTACGCGCTTTCGGAGCGCGAACCGGACGGCGCGCGCCTGACCGAGGCCGAGGCCGCCTACCGGCTGGCGCTTGAAGAATACACGCGCGAAAAGGCGCCCGTTCAGTGGGCGATGGTCCAGAACAATCTCGGCAATACGCTGGTGTCTCTCGGCACGCAACGCAACGACAAGGCAAAAATCGACGAGGCAGCCGCGGCATTCCGCGCCGCGCTCGAAATCCGCACCCGCGACACCTTCCCGCTCTCCTGGGCGAGCAGCCGTCTCAATCTGGGTAACGCGCTGAACAGTGCTGCACGTTTCGATCTCGGCACCGGCCTGCTCGAAGAGGCGGCTGCCGCCTATGGCGATGCGCTGACCATCTTCACCCGCCAGCGTTTTCCGACGGATTGGGCTTCGGCGGAGAACAATCTCGGCTCGATCTACCAGACGCTTGGCCAGCGCACGCGCGATCCTGCCAGGCTTGAGCAATCGGCCGCTGCATACCGGGCGGCACGGCGCGTCTATACCAAAAAGGAGTTTCCGCTCGACTGGGCGATGACCCACTACAATCTCGGCAACACCCTGCAACTGCTCGGCGGCGTGACCGACAAGCCGGTGCATTACGAGGACGCGATCGAGGCCTATCGCGATGCACTTCGCGAATACAAGCGCGAGACCACGCCGCGGCAATGGGCACTGGCGCAGGCCGGCCTCGGCTCGGCGCTGCAATGGCTAAGCATGAGCGAGGCCGATCCCCGCAAACTGGCCGCTTCGATCGCCGCGCGCCGGGCAGCGCTGGAGGTGCTGACCTTCGAGACCTCGCCCGTCGACTGGGCAAACGCGCAGAACGGCATCGGCATGAGCCTGATCAATCTCGGCAATCTCGAACGCACCGGCAAATATCTGGACGAAGCCGAAGCCGCCTTCGAGGCAACGCTCAAGGTCTTCACCCGCGAAAGCCAGCCGATGCAATGGGCCTTCGAGCAGAACAATCTCGGCGACGTCCACTGGAACCGCGGCAGCTATGGCGGTGGCAATGCCGAATTCGAAAAGGCGATCGAATTCTTCGAGAACGCCAAGCAGGGCTTTACCGAAGCCGGCTACACACTCCCGATCCCGCTGACCGACCGCAAGATCGATCTGGTGAAGAAGCAGATAGCGAAGAAATAGGCGTCTCGGCCGCAGGTTGCACTCGGCTTGTCTTTCAGCCGGCTTTGCCGTCCCTATATGCCGGTCACCGGGGACCTGCCTGCCGGTCACCCGAAAAGGATGTCTGATGCTTCGATTTGTGCTGGCGCTGCTGTTGCTTGCCGTTTCCGCCACAGCCCATGCGACGGAAGCCGGCTGGGCGCTGCTGCGCGACGGCGGGCATGTGGTGCTGCTTCGCCATGCCATGGTCACAGGCACCACCGATGCGGCCAATTTCGACCTCGGCAAATGCGCCACCCAGGTCAATCTCTCGGAGCGCGGCAAGCAACAGGCGCGCAAGATCGGCGCGCTGTTTGGCGCCCGCGCGGCACCGGTCGAGCGCGTGCTGTCCAGCCGTTATTGCCGCTGCCTCGAAACCGCCCGCATAGCTTTCGAAAGCGAACCGGAGCCGTTCGCACCGCTTGACCTGCTGAAGACCGACGAAAAGGAGAAGGCCGCCCAGATCGCGGCGATCCTGGCCGAGATCCGCGGCTATTCCGGCTCCGACAATCTGGTCATGGTCACGCATCTCGAAGACATCAAGGAATTGACCGGCATCTCGCCGCGCGAAGGCGAAGCCGTGGTCGTCGAGCCGCAGGGCGACGGCCTGCGCGTGCTCGGCCGCGTTACCTTCTGACCGGGCCGGTCGCTCCTCGCGTCGAGCGAGATAGGTGTTGCCAAAATGCCACTGCCACGAGAAGCCGTGGTTGGATTCCGATCTCATCTTGCTCTGCCTGGGCAGCAATCCCATCTGCGCGCGGCGCATCAGGCCTTTTCCTGCCCGGAAAAACCGATTAGACAGCCCAAAACACATGCGGACAGATTCCGCCCGCAATCGAAGGAAAAGCCCTTGTCCACCACGTTCGACAAAGTCGCCAAGATCATCGCCGACACCAGCGAGATCGACATCGAGACGATCACGCCCGAAAGCCACACCATCGACGATCTCGGCATCGACAGCCTCGACTTCCTCGACATCGTCTTTGCCATCGACAAGGAATTCGGCATCAAGGTGCCATTGGAAAAGTGGACGCAGGAGGTCAATGACGGCAAGGCCTCGACCGACGACTATTTCGTCATGAAGAACCTGTGCGCCAAGATCGACGCGCTCGTCGCCGCCAAGAACGCCATCTAAGCACTGCGCTTGACGCGCCCTCACCCACAACAGCCGCCCATGAACCCCCGCGACGTCGTCATATCAGGCATCGGCCTTGTCTCGTCGCTGGGCGAGGGTCCGGATGCGCATTGGCAAAAGCTCGTCCAGCCGCGCCTTGAGCCGGTTCTGGAGGCTTCGCGCTTCTCGCCCTATACGGTCCACCCGCTGCCGGAGATCGACTGGAACCTGCAGATCGCCAAGCGTGGCGACCAGCGGCAGATGGAGACCTGGCAGAGGCTCGGCACCTATGCGGCCGGCCTTGCGCTCGACGATGCCGGCATCAAGGGCAATGACGAACTCTGCGCGACCATGGACATGGTGGTGGCCGCCGGCGGCGGCGAGCGCGACGAGGCGGTCGACGCGGCCATTCTCGCGGCATCGGAAAGCCGCAACGACCGCGATGTGCTGCTCAACGAGAAGCTGACCACGGAATTGCGCCCGACGCTGTTTCTGGCACAACTCTCCAACCTGCTCGCCGGCAACATCTCGATCGTCCACAAGGTGACGGGATCGTCGCGCACCTTCATGGGCGAGGAAGGTGCCGGCGTTGCCGCTGTCGAGACGGCGGCCGCGCGCATCCGCTCCGGCCAGTCGACGCATATACTGGTCGGCGGCGCTTTCCAGACCGAACATTCCGACATGCTGCTCGGCTATGAACTGGCCGGCTACCTGCATCGCGGTCCGTGGACGCCGGTCTGGCAAAGGCAAGGTGCCGAAGGCGGCGGCGTGGTGACCGGATCCGGCGGCGCGTTTCTCGTCCTGGAGCAGCGCGAGCATGCGGAAAGCCGTGGCCGGAAGATCTATGCGGAACTCGGCCCGATCCTGTCCGGCCGTGCCAGGCGCCGGCGGGGCGAACTCGACGGTGAGATCGCCGCGCTGCTGAAGCAGGCCGCATTGCCGAATGGCGAGCTGCTGGCGATCTCCGGCGCTTCGGGCGCCCATGCCGCGACCGCCGCCGAGAAATCGGCGCTCGACGCCAATCCGGCGATCGCCGCACGCGGCTTTTCGACGTTGACCGGCCACATGAAGGAAGCGCAGTTCCCCTTTGCCGTTGCGCTGGCGGCCCTGGCTGTCGACCGCAAGGCCGCCTACCCTGTGTTCGACGCCACAGTCGAAAAACCGTTTGCCGGTGTCCCGAAGACCGTCCTTGCAACGGCGATCGGCTATCACCAATTCGAGGGCATGGCGCTGATCAAAGCCGCCTAGAGCATCGGACCGAAACGTGTGACGCGGTTTTCGGGCGATCCGACGCTCCAAGAGAAACAGGTTTTTGGACAACAAATGGCCAATCTGAACGACCACATGGGCAGGCCCATCGTCGCCGTCACCGGCATCGGCGTGGTGACGTCGCTCGGTGTCGGCAAAGCCGACAATTGGGCGGCGCTGACATCCGGCAAATCCGGCATCCATCCGATCAACCGCTTCCCGGTCGATCATCTCAACACCCGCATCTCCGGCATGGTCGATTTCCTGCCGTCGAGTTCCAAGGGCGCCAGTCTCCTCACCTATGAGCTTGCCGAAACCGCCGCCCAGGAAGCGATGTCGGAAGCGGGCCTCGATGCCGGCGATTTCGGCGGACCGCTTTTCCTCGCTTCGCCGCCGGTCGAGCTCGACTGGAGCGAGCGCTTTTCGCTCTACAATTCCGACAAGCCCAATAATTCAGACAGGCACGATTCCGGTGCCGAGAGGCTGCTGCGGGTGGCGCGCGGCCTCAGGGAACTCGACATCTTCGAGACCACCCAGTTCGGCTCGATTGCCGACCGGCTTGCCGACCGTTTCGGCACGCGCGGCCTGCCGATCACGCTGTCGACCGCCTGCGCTTCGGGCGCCACGGCGATCCAGCTCGGCGTCGAGGCGATCCGCCGCGGCGAATGCGACAGGGCGCTGTCGATCGGCGCCGACGGCTCGGCGACCGCCGAGGCGCTGATCCGCTTCTCGCTTCTGTCGGCGCTCTCCACCCATAACGACATCCCTGAAAAGGCCTCAAAACCCTTCTCCAAGGATCGCGACGGCTTCGTGCTCGCCGAAGGCTCGGGCGCCCTTGTGCTGGAATCGCTGGAGGCAGCACTTGCCCGCGGCGCCACCGTTCTCGGCATATTGCGCGGCTGCGGCGAAAAGGCCGACGACTTCCATCGCACCCGCTCCAAGCCGGACGGTTCGCCGGCGATCGCGGCGGTGCGCGCCGCTCTTGCCGATGCCGGCTTGAGCGAGGACGGGATCGATTATGTCAACGCCCATGGCACCTCGACGCCCGAAAACGACAAGATGGAGCATTTGTCGCTGTCGACGGTGTTCGGCGAGCGGATCTCGGCAATGCCGGTCTCGTCGAACAAGTCGATGATCGGCCATACCCTATCGGCAGCCGGTGCCGTCGAGGCTGCATTTTCGCTGATGACCATGCGCGAAAGCGTCATTCCGCCGACCATCAACTACGACAATCCCGACCCGGCGATCGTCCTCGACGTGGTGCCGAACACCAAGCGCAATGCCGAGGTCGGCACCGTCCTGTCGAACTCCTTCGGCTTTGGCGGCCAGAACACCTGCCTTGTCATGGCGCGGGAACCGGTCTAAGCGACCGTTCCGCTCTAGCACTGTTGTCGTGCGCATGATCCCTTCCGAAACGGTTCTCGGTCATGCGCAACCTGGGATCTGGCATGCGCGCATTGCAACTTATCGAGGATCGCCGGCTTGAAACGGTGGACCTGCCGCCACCGCCGCCGCCTTTGCTCGGCGAGGTGACGCTGCGCATCAAGGCCGTGGCGCTGAACCATATCGACGTCTGGGGCTGGCGCGGCATGGCCTTCGCCAAGCGCAAGCTGCCGCTGGTCGTCGGCGCCGAGGCCTCGGGCGAGGTCGAGGCGGTCGGCCCAGGCGTTTCCAGCCTTGTGACCGGGCAATTGGTGTCGATCTATGGCGCCCGCACCTGCGGGCTTTGCCGCGCCTGCCGCGAAGGCCGCGACAATCTCTGCGAGCATGTTTCGGGCGTTCACGGGTTCCATCTCGACGGCTTTGCGCAGGAAAAGATCAACCTGCCGGCGCGCCTTCTGGTCCCCGCCCCGCCCGGCGTGAGCGAAATCGGCGCGGCGGTGGCGCCTGTCACCTTCGGCACGGTCGAGCACATGCTGTTCGACAATGCCCGGCTGCAGCCCGGCG
The DNA here is from genome assembly GCF_040320095.1 of Mesorhizobium sp. M0800. Classification (NCBI taxonomy): domain Bacteria; kingdom Pseudomonadati; phylum Pseudomonadota; class Alphaproteobacteria; order Hyphomicrobiales; family Phyllobacteriaceae; genus Mesorhizobium; species Mesorhizobium sp. M0800. The sequence goes on along the minus strand of NZ_JAMYOZ010000003.1, from coordinate 170,772 downwards.
AGACGATACTGGTCCATGCCGGCGGCTCCGGCATCGGCTCCGCCGCGATTCAGCTGGCCAAGAAGATGGGCTGCACGGTCATCACCACCGTCGGCTCGAACGACAAGATCGACAAGGCCAAGGCGCTCGGCGCCGACCACGTCATCAATTACCGCGACGACCGCTTCGAAGGCATCGTGCGCAAGCTGACCAAGAAGAAGGGCGTCGACGTGGTGTTCGAGCATGTCGGCGCCGACACATTTGCCGCCTCGATGCTGTGCCTCAAACGCGGCGGTCGGCTGGTCACCTGCGGCTCGACCTCCGGCGTGTCGACGCAGATCAATTTGATGCAGTTGTTCCAGCAGCAGCTGAAGCTGCTAGGCTCGTTCGGCTGCCGCATGGAAAACATGGCTGACGCCATGCAGAAGATGGCGGCGGGCCTGGTCGCGCCGGTGATCGACACCGAGGTTGGCTTCGACGGAATCGATGCGGCGCTGAAGCGCATGGAAGGCCGCGACGTCTTCGGCAAGATCATCCTGCGCGTCGGCTGAAATGATCGGCAACGCCTTCAGGAAGATCCGCAGGGACGTGGGATTCCGCTATGGCAGGCGGCTTCGCCAGTTCAACTACTGGCTGGTCGCGCGCGTCGCGATGATCATCATCTCCGCGCTGCGCCTGCTGCCGCCCGACAGGGCGCTCAATTTCGCCGACCGCGCTGCCCGCCGCATCGGCCCTTGGGTAGCGCGCCATCAGGTTGCTGTCGACAATCTGCGCAAGGCCTATCCGGAAAAGAGCGATGCCGAGATCGAGGCGATCGCTTCCGACATGTGGGGCAACATGGCCCGCCTGGCCACCGAATACATCTTTCTCGATGCTTTGTTCGACTACGATCCCGCTGCGACGAAGCCGGGCCGTGTCGAGGTCAAGGGCGTGGAGCATTTCGTGCGCATTGCCGGCGAGGACAAGCCGCATATCGTCTTCACCGGGCATCTCGGCAATTTCGAGCTGCTGCCAGTGGCCGCGGCGACCTTCGGCATGAACATCACGGCGCTGTTTCGCCCGCCCAACAACCCTTACCTCGCCGACTACATCCTCTCGACCCGCCGCTCGAGCATGGGATCGCTGCTGCCGTCTTCGACCGGTGCCTCGTTCGCGCTTGCGGCCATCCTCGAGAAAGGCGGCAATATCGGCGTGCTGGTCGACCAGAAATTCACCGGCGGGCTCGAGACGACATTCTTCGGCCGCCCCTGCGAGAGCAACCGGGTTCTCGGCACCCTGGCGCGGCACTACGATTGCGATGTCTACCCGGCGCGCTGCGTGCGCCTGCCGAACAATCGTTTCCGGCTCGAGATCGAGGACAAGCTCACCTTGCCGCGCACCGTCGGCGGCAGTGTCGACGTCCGCGCCACCACCCAGCTTCTCAACGACGTGGTCGAGCGCTGGGTGCGCGAAGACCCCGGCCAGTGGATGTGGTTCCACAAGCGCTGGGAGATCAGCGGCCGCAAAAAGCGTCGGCCGGCGACAGTGCGCGACAAAGCCGCCTGAGCGGAACGATCTTTTTGGGCACCGGCCCTATTTTGTTCTTGCTTTGTGCCGGCAGCTATGCTACTAATTTCGATATGGTGCTATTTGGCCCGACGAACCCGCCGCCCCGGCGGGTTTTTTATTGCGGGCCGAGGAGCAGGCCCTAATTCGTCACGAGGATCCGCGTATTGCCGAAGCCGGCTTTGCGCACCATCGAATAGAACGCGGCGGCATTGCTGGGGTGGAGGCGCACACAGCCATGCGATGCCGGGCGCCCCAATTGCCGGATCGCGCCGGTGCCGTGGATAGCATAGCCGCCGCGGAAGAACACCGAATAGGGCATCGGCGACATGTCGTATTTGCGCGAATACCACATCCGGGCCGTCCGCTGTGGACGATAGCTGCCGCGCGGCGTGATGTAGCCTTTGCGGGCGGTGGAAACGCTCCACCGGTAATACGAAAGCCCGTATCTTACCGTCATCGTCTGTGAGGAAATATCGATGTTCGCGACCAGGCTGGCCGCCCGGCTCTCGAACGACGAACCGAACAGCATCGCCATCAATGCCGCTGCCATGAGAACAGTGTTTTTCATGCAATCAAACCCCTTTGATGCCCCTTGCCTGCCTGCCGTCACGCTGTTCTCCAACGTTTTGATGGCAAGCCAGCGAGCTAACACCTACTCCCTGACGATTTCACCAATCCAAAGCAGCGAATTTGAACGATTTCCCGCAATAGTTGCCGTAACGACACGCAATCGCCTCGCAATTCGCCATCGGGCTTGCAAAACCCCCTCATCCGCTGCTCAATTCGCCGAATGAACGAACCGAACGAACGGCTCCTCAAGGCTATCGATGACCGAGCCGATGATCTGGTTGCACTGACTGCGGATCTGATCCGCTTTCCGACCATCAATCCGCCCGGCGAAGCCTATCGGCCATGTGCCGAATATATCGGCGCGCGGCTGAAGAAGCGTGGTTTTGAGATCGAATTCATCCGTGCCGAGGGCACGCCTGGCGACACTGACCGTTACCCGCGCGTCAACGTCGTCGCCCGCTTCGATGGCCGGGCGCCGGGTGCTTGCGTGCACTTCAATTCGCATATCGACGTGGTCGAGCCCGGCGACGGCTGGAGCCTCGATCCGTTCGCCGGCATCGTCAGGGATGGCAAGGTCTATGGCCGCGGCGCTTGTGACATGAAAGGCGGGCTTGCCGCCTCGATCATCGCCGCTGAAGCCTTCATGGAGGTCTTTCCCGATTTTCCCGGCGCCATCGAGATTTCAGGCACCGTCGACGAGGAGTCCGGCGGCTTTGGCGGCGTCGCGCATCTGGCAAAGCTCGGCTATTTCTCCAGACCGAAGGTCGACCACGTCATCATTCCCGAGCCGCTCAACAAGGATCGCATCTGCCTTGGCCATCGCGGCGTCTGGTGGGCGGAGATCGAGACCAAGGGCGAGATCGCGCACGGCTCGATGCCGTTCCTCGGCGACAATGCGGTGCGCCATATGGGCGCCGTGCTGCGGGCCTTCGAGGACGAATTGTTTCCGGCGCTCGACCGCAAGATGACGCGCATGCCGGTCGTGCCCGAAGGCGCAAAACGCTCGACCATGAACATCAACTCGATCCATGGCGGCCAGACGGAAGATTTCCGGCCCGGCCTGCCCTCGCCCAACGTGCCCGATTCCTGCCGGCTTACAATCGACCGCCGCTTCCTGCTCGAAGAGGATCTCGCTACGGTCAAGAGCGAGGTGACCGATATCCTGGAACGGCTGAAGCGCGAGCGCAAAAAGTTCGACTACGAAATCCGCGATCTGATGGAAGTGCTGCCGCTGATGACCGAGCGCGACGCACCGGTGGTGAAGGCGGTCGCGCAAGGCATCATGGAGATATTCGACCGCGAACCGGATTACGTGATTTCGCCCGGCACCTACGACCAGAAGCACATCGCCCGCATCGGCCACATCTATGACTGCATCGCCTATGGCCCGGGCATCCTCGATCTCGCCCACCGGCCCGATGAATGGGTCGGCATTGCCGACATGCTGGACTCGGCGAAGGTGATGGCCATCGGCCTCGACGTGCTGCTGAGGGGCGCCGGCCCGCGATGATCCGGCCATGGGCGGAAAAACATTCCTCCCGACGTCGGCGGACGGTACGAAACGCAATTTACTCGGCGGCGAATTCACGCTTCTATCCGCCGGGTTTTGAGCACGTGTTTTAGCATATGGGGAGTTGCAGATGAAATTGTGGAAAACCATTCTGGCCGCCGCGGCGCTGGCGTTGGCCGCCGGAACCTCGGCGATGGCCGCGCGCACCGACCTGGTCATCGGCATTACGCTCGAACCCCCGCATCTCGACCCGACCGCGGGTGCCGCCGCGGCAATCGACGAGGTACTCTATGCCAATGTCTTCGAGGGCCTGACCCGCATCGGCCCGAACGGCGAGGTGCTGCCCGATCTCGCCGAAAGCTGGAGCATTTCCGACGACGGCAAGGTCTACACTTTCAAGCTGCATACAGGCGTGAAATTCCATGACGGCAGCGACTTCAACGCCGACGACGTGAAATTCTCGCTCGATCGTGCCCGCGCCGACAATTCCGTCAACGCGCAAAAGAGCCTGTTCGCCGCCATCGACAAGGTCGAGGTCGTCGATCCCACGACGGTGAATGTCACGCTGAGGAACCCGCAAGGCTCGTTCCTCTACAATATGGGCTGGGGCGACGCGGTTATCGTCGCGCCTGAGACAGCCGACACCAACAAGGAAAAACCGATCGGCACCGGCCCGTTCAAATTCCAGAACTGGGCCAAGGGCTCGTCGATCACGCTGGTCAAGTCGGAAAATTACTGGGGCGCCCCGGTGTTCCTCGACAAGGCCGAGTTCCGCATCATTCCGGATGCCGCCGCCGCCGTTCCGGCGCTGCTTTCCGGCGACGTTCAGGCCTTTCCGTTCTTCGACCCCGACAGCGTCGCCCAGGTCAAGGACGATCCACGCTTCAAGGTGGTGATCGGCTCGACCGAGGGTGAAACCATCCTGTCGATCAACAACAAGAAGCCGCCCTTCGACAAGCTGCAGGTCAGGCAGGCGATTTCCTTTGCGCTCGATCGCAAGGCGATCATCGACGGCGCCTCGGCCGGCCTCGGCGTGCCGATCGGCTCGCACATGTCGCCCGCCAGCAAGGCCTATGTCGACCTCACCGGCCTCTATCCGCACAATGTGGAGAAGGCCAAGGAATTGCTGAAGGAAGCCGGCCTGGAGAATGGCTTCAAGGCGACGCTCAAGCTGCCGCCGCCCTCCTATGCGCGGCTTGGTGGCGAGATCATCGCCTCGGAGCTTCGCGAAATCGGCATCGATCTCGAGATCATCCCGGTCGAATGGGCGCAGTGGCTGGACCAGGTCTTCACCAAGAAGGATTACGACCTGACCATCGTTTCCCACACCGAGCCCAATGACATCGATATCTATTCGCGCAAGGACTATTACTTCAACTACGACAATCCGGCCTTCGACAAGATCATCGACGAGCTGAACCTTACCTCCGATGAGGCCAAGCGCACGACGCTGCTCGGCGAGGCGCAGAAGGTCCTGGCAGATGACGCCGTGGTCGGCTTCCTCTACGAATTGCCGAAGGTCGGCGTCTGGGACGCCAAACTGCAGGGCCTATGGGAAAACGCCCCGATCCAGGCCAATGACCTGACCAAGGTGAAGTGGACGGATTGAGCCGCTGACAGAAGGGCGAAAGTTGCACTCCGTCACACCCCCCTCTGTCCTGCCGGACATCTCCCCCTCAAGGGGGGAGATTGAGCCCTCACCGCCGCTTTCGCTAACCACTAGCGTTGCAAGGACAGTGCCGGCGTTGAAACTGCCAATCTCCCCCCTTGAGGGGGAGATGTCCGGCAGGACAGAGGGGGGTGGGCGGGAACGCAAGCTTCGCCCAGTGCTTGCATCAGGCAGCTCATGACCGCCTACCTCCTCAAGCGCCTCGTCATCGCCATCGTCACGCTGGTTCTGGCCTCGATCGTGGTCTTTGCCGTGCTGGAGATCATTCCCGGCGACCCGGCGCGGCTGATGCTTGGCCTGAACGCCAGCGCCGACCAGATCGAATTGCTGCGCAACCAGATGGGTCTCAACGCTCCCGTCGTGCTGCGCTACCTGCATTGGGCCGGCGGCTTGCTGAGCCTCGATTTCGGCCGTTCCTACACCTATTCGGTGCCGGTCATCGATCTTGTCCGCGAGCGCCTCGTCGTCTCGCTGCCGCTGGCACTGATGGCGCTGGCGCTGTCCACCGTCATTGCCATCCCGGTCGGGCTGTTTTCCGCCAGCAGACGCGGCCGGGCCGGCGACACGATTGCGATGGGTGCCGCCCAGCTTGGCGTCGCCGTGCCCAATTTCTGGTTTGCGCTGATGCTGATCTACCTGTTCGCCGTCTGGCTGCGGCTGGTGCCGGGCGGCGGCTTTCCCGGCTGGAGCGCCGGCGTCTGGCCAGCGCTGAAGTCGCTGCTCCTGCCGGCAGTCGCTCTCGCTCTGCCGCAGGCGGCGATCCTCGCCCGGGTCACCCGCTCGGCACTGATCGAAGTGCTGAACGAGGACTACATCCGCACTGCCCGCGCCAAGGGCCTGCCCTATCGCCTTGTCTTGTGGCAGCACGCACTGCGCAACGCCATGATCCCGGTGGTCACGATTTTAGGCCTGCAATTCGCCTTCCTGCTTGCCGGCACCATCATCATCGAAAACGTCTTCTATTTGCCCGGCCTCGGGCGGCTGGTGTTCCAGGCGATCAACCAGCGTGACCTGATCGTGGTCGAGAGTGTCGTCATGCTGCTGGTCGCCGCGGTCATCGTCGTCAATTTCGTTGTCGATCTCTCCTATGCGGTGGTCGATCCGCGCCTGAGAGGCCGGCAATGACGCTGCACATCGACATCCCGGACGAGAACCTTGCCGGCATCCTGACCAAGGCGTTTCGAAACCGTTCGTTCCTCGCCGGCTTCGTCATCACCGCACTGGTGGCCGCGGTCGCGATCCTTTCCTTCTTCTGGACGCCTTACGATGTCACCAGGCTGGTCATATCCGACAAGACCCAGGCGCCATCGCTGGCGCACTGGTTCGGCACCGACCATTTCGGTCGCGACATCCTGTCGATGATCATGGTCGGCGCCCGCAACTCGATCGCCGTGGCGCTGGTGGCGGTCGGCATCGGCATGGGCGTCGGCGTGCCGCTCGGCGCCTTCGCCGCAGCGCGCGGCGGCATCGCCGATGACGTGCTGATGCGGCTGAACGACCTGGTCTTTGCCTTTCCGGCGCTGCTTTCGGCAATCATGATCACCGCCATCTTCGGGCCGGGCGCGTTCAACGCCATCATTGCCATCGGCATTTTCAACATCCCGGTCTTCGCGCGCGTCGCCCGGGCCGGCGCCTTGGCGATCTGGCCGCGCGAATTCATCCTCGCCGCCCGCGCCGCCGGCAAGAGCAGGACGCTGATCAGCATCGAACATGTGCTGCCCAACATCGCCACGCTGCTGCTGGTGCAAGGCACCATCCAGTTCGCGCTGGGCATACTGGCCGAAGCCGGGCTTTCCTATGTCGGGCTGGGCACGCAGCCGCCGATGCCGAGTTGGGGCCGCATGCTGTTCGATGCCCAGACCCGCATGGTGGTGGCGCCGTGGATGGCGATCTTTCCGGGCATGGCGATCGTCATCACCGTGCTTGGCCTGAACCTGCTTGGCGACGGCATTGCCGACATTCTCGATCCGAAATCGCGGCGGCAGCGATGAGCCTGCTCGAAATCGAGAAGCTGTCGCTGACCATCGGCGGCACGCCCATCCTCAGGGACATCGAGCTGTCCGTCGCGCCCGGCGAAGTCATGGGGCTGGTCGGCGAATCCGGCTCCGGCAAGTCGATGACGGCGCTCACCGTGATGCAGCTCCTGCCGTGGGCGGCACGCGCAACCGGACGCGTTACCTTCGACGGCATCGACATCCTGGCGGCGAGCGAGGACCAGATGTGCGCACTGCGCGGCGACGACATCGGCATGGTGTTCCAGGAGCCGATGACGGCGCTCAACCCGGTCAAGACCATCGGCGAGCAGGTTGCCGAGGGTATTCGCTGGCACACCAGGGCGAGCCGCGCCGACGCCGAGGAACGGGCGCGAAAAATGCTCGACCGGGTCGGCTTGCCGGCGGCGCAGTTCCCGCTGTCGCGTTATCCGCATGAGCTGTCCGGAGGCCAGCGCCAGCGCGTCGTCATCGCCATCGCCTGTGCGCTGAAGCCCAAGCTGCTGATCGCCGACGAACCGACGACCGCGCTCGACGTGGTGCTGCAGGCGCAGATCCTCGACCTTTTGCGCGACCTCGTAGCGGAAAACCGCATGGGCCTGCTGCTGATCTCGCACGACCTCGCCGTGGTGACCGAGATGGCGGACCGCATCACCATCCTGCGACATGGCGAGGTGATGGAGGCCGGCGACACGGCGCGCATTCTGTCCGGACAGCTTCATCCCTATACGCGCCAGCTGGCGCAGGCCTCGATGCATGTGCCCGCGCGGGCTAGGCACAGCGTCGGCCAAGGAAAACCTCTGGTTGAGGTAGACAGCGTGACGCGCGACTATCCGGCACGGCGCACATCGCTGCTCAAGCGAGGGGCTCCCATCCGAGCCGTCGACGATGTTTCTTTCTCGATGGCGCCCGGCCAGTCGGTGGCGCTCGTCGGGCGTTCCGGCTGTGGCAAGTCGACGCTTGCTCGCATGATTCTGGCACTGGACAAGCCGACGGCCGGTACGATCCGCTTCCGCGGCGATACCCTCACCGGCAAGAGTGAGGCGGAGCTGAAGCCGGCACGGCGCGACATGCAGGTCGTGTTCCAGGACCCGTACGGCTCGTTCGACCCACGCCAGAAGGTCGAGAGACTGGTGGCCGAGCCGCTGCATGTGCTGGAGAAGAAGCCGTCGCCCGCCGCGCGGCGCGAGATGGTGGCGCATGCGCTGCACGAGGTCGGCCTCTCACCAGGCGACATGGACAAATACCCGCACGAGTTTTCGGGCGGCCAGCGCCAGCGCCTGTCGATCGCCCGCGCCATCATCACCCGGCCGAAGCTGGTCGTCGCCGACGAGCCCGTCTCGGCGCTCGACGTCTCGATCCGCGCCCAGATCCTCGATCTGTTCGCCGACCTCAACCAGAAGCTCGGCATCGCCTATCTGTTCATCACCCATGATCTGACCGTCGCCCGCGCCATCACCGACGAGGTGATGGTCATGCATGACGGCAAGATCGTCGAGCGCGGCAGGACGAACGAAGTGCTCGACCACCCGCAGTCCGAGGCGGCCAAGGCGCTGGTCACTGCTGCTCCAGACCTGCACCGGGCGATTGCAAAACGGCTGCACGAACAGGGGTGAGCGACTTCGTGGCGGGGCTTAGCGTCTTTCCCTTCTCCCCTTGTGGGCTAGTGATGATAATGTAATTGCACCTGGTAAATACAATTTATCTGTCAGACCGCACATTACTGTAAAGGCTGGACTTCTGGAATAAAGCAGGAGATTTGTTCCTTGATAAGTGGTAATGCTAGCATGAACATGAATAAGCATCAGGGGCAATACCAAATTGATAACACTGGTGTTCCGGGCACAACGTTGGAAGCTGATGGAACGTTAGTATCTGGGCGGACCATTCATCCGGGGAGGAGCCCCACGACTGGTGAAGGAGGGATGTCACTGGGTTGTTTGGTGGCGAACACTAAAGACTATAAATCGCTTATGAATTCAATCGGCCCGAACAAGGTGAGTAGTGCGAGTTTACAGGTAAATGATTTCCCAATTGGTCCGTGAGGAGTTGATATCATGCATTTTAAAATAGCATTGCAAATTGCCGGATTTGTTGCAATTTGGTTTTTCGGAGGATCGACCCAGATGCAGGCCGGCGGTACTGTGCCATCAACTCCTGAGATACTGAACTGTTCCAATGGAATCTTTGCCGATAATTGGCCCTTCACTTGGCGAGGAGTTGAAGAGCAATGTATATCACGCGTAACCTCGCAAACTGCGAAGGAGTTCATAGACTGGGATACGAAAGCTGAAGAATTTAATGAGGATACTGGTGCACTTTACCTTTTTATATGGGCAAGATTGATTGATAAGCATCTTGCGACTCCATTGCAATTGGACGAGAGAACGAAAGATTTTGATCAAATAACTCGATCGCTTACGGACTCTTATGTTGGCATTTACGACGGTATTGAAAAGTTGCAGGAAGAATTGAAAATGTCTTTGGCCCAAAAAGGGGGTGGGCATGCGAATTTGCTCTATGCGATAAGGTTTTTAGGTTTAGTCCCAATTGAGCACGCGCGGCCCACCATTTTGTTCCTGAAGAATCTGGTTGATCTTGACACCCACACCATTAAGGTCACGGGACAATACGGGGAAGAGATTGTAGAAATGCAAGAGTTGTTGGATTATCGGGCCAGTGCACAAGGTCGTTAGTTGCCATTCGGAATTTCGGTGACAGTGCACTTTTTATCACGTTCGCCGGGCTGTCACTCTGTGTAGATCGACCGGAAATACAGTGACGTGCACTTTTCAGCAAACTCGCGCGCCAGGATGTCACGATCGGCACGCTGACCCACACCACGACCAGCGTGCGCGATGCCTCCGGCCAGACGCTGCACCCAGTACCTGCCGGTGCAGCTCGACTTCGGCACGGCGGCCGCCCCGCTGCAATACACAGCCGGCAACAAACTGCTCTCGGCTTCCGGCTTCATCACCTCGACCGTGTATGAAGCCGACGGCCAGACCAAGTCGATCGCCTATTCGAGCGAGGTCACGACAAGCTTCCTTTATTCGCCAACCCGCCGCTGGCTGACCCGCGTCACCACGGCCAAGGGCGCCACGATCCAGCCGATGCCTCAGCCTTGCGGCTTCACCACATCGGCCGGGCTGATGTCGAGCAAATCGAGCGTGCGGCGCAACAGCTGCATTTCGCTCCCGGCGAGTTGCGAATCGGCCTTGGCGATTTCGGCCATGTGGCGGGCGAGCAGCTTGCGCCGTTCGACGTCGAGGTCGCGAAACTGCGCGATTGCCTGCGAGCTGTTGGTCTCGTAGCCGAAATCGTTGAGGTATTCGATGACACTGTCGATGCTGGTTTCGGGTATGCCGAAGGCGTCCCGGCAGATACGCCTGAAGGCGGTCATCTCGCTTTCGCTGACCGAACCGTCGGCCAGGATCATGCGGAACAGCATGAGCAGCTCCGCCGACAGCACAGGATCGTCCGCGACCTTGCGCACGCCGGGGTCGCCGTCGAAGATCGAGCGTATCTGGTCCAGCAATCCCATCGCCATCAGCCCCTTCCGATTCGTTCGGAAGGTAGCGCGGAATCGGATTTGCGCAAACGGGGTGCGAATGGTGGAAAAGCCGCCTGCGTGCACTCATTGGTGTGTGACCGCGCGACTGATAGTATGCCGTTGTACGAATCATGTTGAGGAGGGACCGAACATGAATCTCAGTGCGCCTACCCAGCTTATTTTCATTATATCTCTTGTCATCGCCATCATCGGCGTTCTCGCCGCGCTTGGCGTTCTTGCGTTTATCCCTTTGAATGCCGCGTGGATTGTCGTCATCGCCTACATCGTGCTGGCCGCCGGCTGCCTGATGCGCGGCGCCTAAACACGTCCAGACAATTCAGAATCTCAGGCAACTCGGAGCGCCCGGCCAAAAGCCGGGCGCTTTTGATTCCGACGGATGGTCTGTTAAAGTCGCGTGGCGGAAGGAAAGCGCATGCCCGACAGCGAAGACGGCAGCCGCCACGAAAGCCCAGGGCTCGATCGGTTTGAGATGGTGCGGCGCGCGCCGAGCCATCGGCTTCAGGGCGCCGTCACCGACATGTGCGGCTTTCGCGAAACCATGCCAGGCCATTTCCGCGCCATCGAATATGCCTCGCTGACCGTGCCACTGGTCATCAGCTTTGCCGAACCCTTTGCCATCGGGCTCGGCCATGACCCGGGCGACAATGACCGCTTCGCCAGTTTTGCCGCCGGCCTTTATGCCGGGCCGGTAGTGATCGAATCCTGCGGCGGCGCCTGCTGTGTGCAGATCAATTTCACCCCGCTCGGCGCTCGTCGCTTCTTCGGCCGGCCGATGAGCGAACTGACCGACCGCATGGTCGGCCTGGATGACGTGCTCGGCGTCGAAGGCATCGCGCTTCGCGAAAGGCTTGGCAATGGGCCGGATTGGAGCACACGCTTTGCCATCGCCGAAGCCTTCGTCGGTGATCGGTTGGCAACCGCGGACCGCACTCAGGCCGAAATGGTCTGGGCCTATGAGACGATCGTCTCGACGCGTGGGCGGACCCGCATCTCGACGCTGGCCGAAAAGCTTGGCTGGAGCCGCAAGCATCTTACCGGAAAATTTTCGGACGCTATCGGCACCGGCCCAAAAACGCTGTCGCGCATCGTCCGCTTCAACCATGCGCTTGGGCTGTCGAGACAGGCCAACAGCGATTGGGCCGACATCGCCGCCGACTGCGGCTATGCCGACCAGGCGCATCTGGTGCGCGAGTTCCGCGACCTCGCAGGCGTCACGCCGACCACTGTCGCCGCGAGGTAACATTTCTTCAAGACGCGCAACCGGCCTTCGCGCAGACTGGGTTGATCGACCAACCCGCTGAAGGAGATCAGCCATGCCGAACACCACTGAACCACCGCGGCTTTATCCGGCGCTGCGCTGCAGGAATGCCGGCAAGATGATCGACTGGCTGTGCGAGGCCTTCGGCTTCAGCGTTCGCGCCCGCTATGGCGAAGGTGACGTGGTGCACCACGCCGAACTCGCTTTCGGCTCTTCGATCGTCATGCTCGGCACGGCGCGCGACGACGCCTATGGCAAGATGGTCGGCGCGCCGGGTTCGGGTGGCGGCAAGTCGATCTACGTTGCGGTCGCTGACGCAGACGCGGCATACGCGCGGGCAAAGACCGCCGGCGCCGAGATTCTGGAAGAACTCACCGACCGCGACTATGGCAGCCGCGAATTCATCTGCCGCGATCCGGAAGGCAACGTCTGGTCGTTCGGCACCTACTGGCCGAAGGCTGACGAGAAAGCATGAACTGGTAGCGCTGCACATTCGGGATTGGCCGAAGCCTCCCAATTTCGTCATCCCTGGGCGGAGCAGGAGCGAAGCTCCGTCGCGGAGACCCTGGGATCCATGCCGTGACCTTGGCCGAGGAGCCAGCGGAGCAGAATTCTGCGCCGGAGCGGCGCTCCGAAGTCAGGGCATGGATCCTGGGGTCTGCGCCGCGTCGCTTCGCTCCTTGCTCCGCCCCAGGATGACGAAGCCATGGACGTTTCCGCTAATCGCCAAGGCATGTGATCCGTCGAAGCCAACGACCCGTGCAAAACTTCCGCGCAAAGTATCTAACGCGCCAGCCCAAAAATCGCGTCGCAGTCGAGGTGGGTTTCCAGTTCGGCTGCGATCTCGTCCAGTGCCCGTTCGACCTCGGCGCGGTAGTCGATGCCGCCGCCCTTGACGCCGAGGCTTTCGAGGAATTTCGCCCGGAAGGCATCGGCGGAAAACAGCCCGTGCATATAGGTGCCCAGCACCTTGCCGTCGGTCGAGATGGCGCCGTCATCGATGCCGTTGATAACGGCGGACGGCCGTAGCGTATCCGGACCGGTGGTGCGGCCGAGATGGATCTCGTAGCCCTCGAGCGGCAGATCGAACGGCACCGAGCGCGCGCTGACGTTGCGCACCGTCTTTTCCGGCTCAATCACCGTTTCGACGTCGAGCAGGCCGAGGCCTTGCGTCTCGGTAACGCTGCCCTCGATGCCGTCGGGATCGCGCACGACATGGCCGAGCATCTGGAAGCCGCCGCAAATGCCGACGATTTGGCCACCGCGTTTCCTATGCGCGGCAAGGTCGCAGTCCCAGCCGTTCTCGCGAAATTTCAGGAGATCGCCGATCGTCGACTTCGAGCCGGGAATGACCACCAGACCCGCATCTTCGGGCAAGCGCTCACCAGGCGGCACGAACACCACCTCGACCTGCGGTTCGGCCTTGAGCGGGTCGAGATCGTCGAAATTGGCGATGCGCGAGAGCACCGGCACGGCGATCTTCAGCGCGCGCTTCTCGCCGGACGCCAACCGTTCGAGCACGACGGAATCTTCCGATGGCAGCCGCGCCGCCGCCTTCAGCCACGGCACGACGCCAAAACAGCGCCAGCCGGTGAATTTTTCGATCGCCTTGATGCCGTCTTCGAACAGCGAGACGTCGCCACGGAACTTGTTGATGAGGTAGCCGACGATCATGCGCCGGTCCTCCTCCGGCAGGATCAGATGGGTGCCGGCGACCGAGGCGATGACGCCGCCGCGATCGATATCGCCGACCAGGATCACCGGCACGCCGGCGCGCGTCGCAAAGCCCATATTGGCAATGTCGCGGCTCCTGAGATTGATCTCGGCCGGCGAGCCGGCGCCCTCGACAATGACCAGATCGGCGCCCTCGCCGACCTTTGCCCAGGAGTCCAGCACCGCATCCATCAGCCGGCCCTTCAGCGCCTGGTAGTCGCGCGCCCGCGCCTCGCCGAACACCTTGCCCTGCACGACGACTTGAGCGCCGACATCGGTCTGCGGCTTGAGCAGCACCGGGTTCATGTGGACGGTCGGCGCCACGCCGCAGGCGATCGCCTGCAGCCATTGGGCGCGGCCGATCTCGCCGCCGCCTGAATCGCCCGGAATATCGGCGACGGCCGCGTTGTTCGACATGTTCTGCGGCTTGAACGGCCGCACTTTCAAGCCGCGCTTCTTCGCCGCGCGGCAGAGGCCGGCAACCAGCACCGTCTTGCCGACATCCGAACCCGTGCCCTGCAGCATGATCGCCTTGGCCATATCAGTCCCTGCCCTGCGCAACGGTTGCGGTGATCGTTGGCTTGGCCGCCAGTGGCCCACCACGCCAGAGATAGAGCGCCAGCAGCGGCTCTTTGCCGGTGCGCATGGCGTGGTTGATGTCAGAGGCATGGTGGATCACCTCGCCCGCCGATCGAAGGTGAAAACCGCCATCGCCCATGCGCCATTCGGTGCCGCCGGTCAGCGGGATGTAGATCTCCTCCGCGACATGGTGATGATCGGGGTAGACGATGTCGGGTCCAAGGATCAGCAGGCCGGCCGCAACCTCTTCATTGACGAAATGCCCGCGTGTACCGAACACCTCCAGCCAGCCGTAATTGTCGATGAAAATCTTGCCGAAATCCGCCTCGCCATAGGTTTGCCCCCAGCGCAGATCGCCGCGACGCTCCGCAACCAGCCGCGCCAGCGGCTTGGCCGCAGCGGGAGCGAGTTCGACGATACGGTCGAGCTGAAGGAGACAAGGCAGTGCATGCGGTTCGAGCGGCCGGCTTGGCATGTCCCAGCCGATTCGGGCCACGGCGTCGCGCACCAGCGCATCATCGAGCGTCTGGAGATAGGCATGGAAGCGTCCAAGCAGTTCGTCGAAAGTTGTCGTCACACTTTGCTCCAAAGCGCATTCGCACACAGCCGCTGCCCAGATGGTTGGATGGAGACGATCGGGTTGCGCGGCGGCATCATTGGTCTAGATTGGACTGCGCGCAAAGCCAAAAACGACAGGCCAGCAGGCCGGAAACATCAGGGAGCACGCCATGGACGCCGCTGTCGATGCGGGCACCAGCCAGTTCGAACTCAACGAAGACCAGCGCGCCATCCAGGCGATGGCGCAAGCCTTCGCCGCCGACCGTGTGGCGCCGAATGCGCTCGACTGGGATCGCAACAAGTATTTCCCCGCCGATGTGATCCGCGAGACAGGTCCGCTCGGCCTTGGCGGCATCTATGTCCGCGACGACGTCGGCGGCTCGGGGCTCGGCCGGCTCGACGCCGTGCTGATCTTCGAGGCGCTTTCGCGTGCCGATCCGGCGTTTTCCGCCTTCATCTCGATCCACAATATGGCGGCATCGATGATCGACCGCTTCGGCAGCGACGAACAGCGCCGGCGCTTCCTGCCGAAACTGACCTCGATGGAATGGCTGGCCAGCTACTGCCTGACCGAGCCGGGCTCGGGATCCGATGCTGCGGCGCTGAAGACGCGCGCGGTCAAAAGCGGCGGCGATTATGTGCTGAACGGCGCCAAGCAGTTTATCTCCGGTGCCGGCGACAGCGACCTCTATGTCGTCATGGCGCGCACCGGCGCCGACGGGCCGAAAGGCATTTCCACCTTCGTCGTGCCGAACGATGCGCCGGGCCTTTCCTTCGGCGCCAACGAGCACAAGATGGGCTGGCACATGCAGTCGACCCGCCAGGTCGTCTTCGAGGATTGCAAGGTGCCCGCCGAAAACCTTTTGTCGGCCGAAGGCGCCGGCTTCGGCATCGCCATGGCCGGGCTCGACGGCGGCCGGTTGAACATCGCCGCCTGTTCGCTCGGCGGCGCGCAATCGGCACTCGACAAGGCGCTCGCCTACACCGCCGAGCGCAAGGCTTTCGGCTCGAAGATCAACCAGTTCCAGGCGCTGCAGTTCAAGCTCGCCGACATGGAGACCGAACTGCAGGCAGCGCGCGTTTTCCTTTACACCGCCGCTTCGAAGCTCGACCGCAACGCGCCGGATGCCTCGAAATGGTCGGCGATGGCGAAGCGCTTCGTCACCGACACCGGCTTCAATGTCGCCAACGACGCCCTGCAGCTGCACGGCGGCTATGGTTATCTGCACGATTACGGCATCGAGAAGCTGGTGCGCGACCTGCGCGTCCACCAGATCCTCGAAGGCACCAACGAGATCATGCGCGTCATCATCGCTCGCGCCCTGATCGGACGGTAGAGAATTAGTGAATAGTGAATAGTGAATGGTGAATGGTGAATGGTGAGGCTATCATATAGACCATGAGTAATACATGATCCTACTGACTACTGACTACTGACTATTCACTATTCACTATTCACTATTCCACTCACGGAGCGCCATTATGACCACCATCGCCTTCATCGGCCTCGGCAATATGGGCAATCCGATGGCCGCCAACCTGGTCAAGGCCGGGTATGCCGTGCACGGCTTCGACCTGGTGCCGGAGAACCTCGTCATTGCCAGGGAGCACGGCGTCATCGTCATGGCCAATGCCGTTGCGGCGGTGAAGGATGCCGATGCGGTCATCACCATGTTGCCGGCCGGCAAGCATGTTCTGTCGGTTTACGCAGACATAGTGTCCAAGGCGAAAAAAGGCGCGCTGTTCATCGATTCCTCGACCATCGATGTCGAGTCGGCTCGAAAGGCCCATGCTATCGCCGCCAAGCACGGGTTGCTGTCGATCGACGCGCCGGTCTCCGGCGGCACGGGCGGTGCGGTGGCCGGCACGCTGACCTTCATGGCCGGCGGTTCGAAGGATGCCTTCGCCAAGGCCGAACCAATCCTCAAGCCGATGGCCGGCCGCATCGTTCATTGCGGCGACGACGGCGCCGGACAGGCGGCGAAGATCTGCAACAACATGATTTTGGGCATTTCGATGATCGGCGTTGCCGAGGCCTTCGTGCTGGCGGAAAAGCTCGGCCTGTCGCACCAGGCGCTGTTCGACGTCGCCTCGACCTCGTCCGGCCAGTGCTGGTCGCTGACCACCTATTGCCCGGTGCCCGGCCCGGTGCCGACATCGCCCGCCAACAATGGCTATAAGCCTGGCTTCGCGGCGGCACTGATGCTGAAGGACCTGAAACTGTCGCAGGAGGCCGCACAGAGCGTTGGTGCAGCAACGCCGCTCGGCGCCGAGGCAGCCCAGCTCTATGCGCTGTTCAACGCACAAGGGAATGCCGGCGCGGATTTTTCCGGCATCATTAATTTCCTCCGTGGTAACCCGGCGTAAGCTCCAAGTTCACAGGTTTTCGATCTGCCCAAAGCGGAAAGTCGGCAAATTTAGGTTTGCTTAAGCTCTTGCTAACCCTGCAGTAACGATATGCGTTTAAAACGGATTGCGAGGCGGACATCCGCCCGGCGCTCCGGATCAGGTCTCGCGTACCGGAGCCCGTAAGTTTCGCCGTTAGTTTCGCAAGTGTATTGTTGGCGAAGCGCCATGCGTATCTGGCAAAGCCGCGTTCCGATGGAGCGCGGTTTTTGCGTTTCGCATCCTCGCCTGGCGAGCGCCCATTCAAACGCCGGGCGCCCGACATGGAGCGCCCGGCGATCGCCTCCCTAATGCTTGCGCAAATCTGCTTGCGCCAGATCGAGCGCCGTGGCGATGCGGTCGCAGGCCATGTCGATCGTCTCGCGCGTCCAGATCAGCGGCGGCGACAGGATCATCGTGTCGCCGGTAGCGCGCAGCATCATGCCCTGGACAATCGCGTGGTCGCGAACCATCACCGCCGCGCTGCCGGCAGGCAGGAAGCGCTCCTTGGTCACCTTGTCCTTGACGATCTCGATCGCCCCCATCAGCCCGAACGAGCGCACCTCGCCGACCAGATCGTGCCCACCGAGACGTTCCTGCAGCGCCCTGGCGAAGTAAGGCCCGGTGTCGTTCCTCACGCGCTCGACCAGGCCTTCGCGCTCGATGATCTCGAGGTTCTTCAGCGCCACCGCGCAGGCCACCGGATGCCCGGCATAGGTGTAGCCGTGATAGAATTCGCCGCCCTTTTCGACCAGCGTCGCCGCGATGCGGTCGCCGACCAGCAGCGCCGACAGCGGCTGATAGCCAGAGGTCAGCGCCTTGGCCGTGGTGATGGTGTCGGGCTCGACATCGAAGGCTTGTGCGGCGAACCACTCGCCTGTGCGGCCATATCCGGTGATGACCTCGTCCAGCATCAGCAGGACATCGTATTTGCGGCAGATGCGCTGCACCTCCGGCCAATAGCTCATCGGCGGGATCTTCACCCCGCCTGCCCCCATCACCGGCTCGCCGATGAAGGCGGCCACCTTGTCGGCGCCGGCTTCGAGGATCGCGTCCTCGACCGCTTTTGCCGCGCGCAGGCCGAAATCATGGTCGCTTTCGCCGGGCAGTGCGAGCTCATAGGCATAGGGCATCATCACATGGACGATGTTGGGCACGGCGCCGCCGAGCTGCTTGTGCATCAAATCCATGCCGCCGAGCGAGGCGCCGGCGATGGTCGAGCCGTGGTAGCCCATCTTGCGTGAGATGATGCGGTTCTTCTCGGGCCTGCCTTCCAGCACCCAATAGTGACGGACCAGGCGCAGCGCCGTGTCGTTGGCCTCCGAACCGGACGAGCCGTAGAACACCTGGTTGATGTGCCTTGGCGCGATCTCCGCCAGCTTTTTCGACAGCAGAACCGGCGTCGGCGTCGAGCATTTGAAGAAAGAGTTGTAGTAGGGCAACTCCTTCATCTGGGCGTAGGCGGCGTCGGCAAGCTCGTCGCGGCCATAGCCGACATTGACGCACCACAGCCCAGCCATGCCGTCGAGGATTTCCGTCCCTTCGGCATCATAGATGAACGGCCCGTTGGCGTGGGTGATGATGCGCGAGCCGGTCTCGCGCATCTCTTTGTGGTCGGTGAACGGATGAAGGTGATGCGCGGCATCGATCTGCTGAAGCTGCTTCAGCGAATAATTCTGGTAGGTCATGTCTGGTCTTTCCTCTTGAACCAATCCGGCAGCTTTCGCGCCGGGGCGGATTCGTCAGAGGACAGCGGGCGGCGAATAGCCGATGCGAGCGCAGAGCCGCAACAGCTCGGCGCGTAGCGTGCGCGACGACGGCGTCACCGCCACCCCAAATGCGCAACCCGATTTCGCCAGCCGAGCCATGCATGCACCTTAGGCTGCCTCGAGCCCTCAGTTCAAGCCGTGCCGGTCAAACGACGCCGGTCAATTGGTGCCAGTCAGGGCCCGCTGCAGGAAGACGTACTTCATCGCCGCCTGTGCGGCCTGCGGCCGCCGGTCGCCGCGTCCACCATGGCCGCCCTCGGTCTCCTCAAAGAACAGCGTCTTGCCATGGCCGGCCGCCTGCAGCCGTGCCGCCATCTTGCGGGCATGCCCGGGATGGACGCGATCGTCGGCGGTCGAGGTCGTCAGCAACACCGGCGGATAGGCTGCAACCGTGTCTACATGCTGGTAGGGCGAATAGGCGGCGAGCCAGGCTGCCTCTTCCGGCTTCGCCGGATCGCCATACTCGGCCATCCATGACGCGCCGGGCGGCAGCTCGGTGTAACGCAGCATATCGAGCAGCGGCACGTCGATGATCACTGCACCGAACAATTCCGGGTGCTGGGTCAGCGAGACGCCGGTCAGCAAGCCACCATTCGATCCGCCCTGGATGCCCAGCGTGGCGGGCGTAGCGATACCGCGTTTGACCAGATCTTGCGCGACCGCGGCGAAATCGTCGAAGGCATTCTGGCGATTGGCCTTGAGCGCCGCCTGATGCCAGTTCGGGCCGAACTCGCCGCCGCCGCGGATGTTGGCCTGTACATAGGCATTGCCCTTCTCCAGCCACAGCCTGCCGCGCACGCCGGCATAGCCGGGCAGCAGCGGCACTTCGAAGCCGCCATAGCCGTAAAGCAATGTCGGCACGGGTCCATGCAAGTCGCGCCTCCTGACGACGAAGTACGGGATCATCGTGCCATCCTTCGAGCGCGCCTCGAACTGTTCGGAGACCAGGGACGACGCATCGAAACGCGCCGGCTGCGACTTCACCGTTGCCAGCCCCGCGGCGTTGTCGTCCGACCAGATGATCGAGCTCGGCGTCAGGAAATCGGTGAAGGAGAAGGAGACGCTGGAACCGAAATGCTCGGCATGGCTGATGCCGACATTGCCGTTTTCGGGCAACGCCACGGGCTTGAACTCCCAGCCGCTGTCGCTGCGCTCGCCGGCGACGACCTTGCCGCGCACATTGTCCATCAAATTGATGAACAGCCGGTCCTGCGTGCGGGCAACACCGGCGATCGAGACACGGTGCGCCGGCTCGAGCACGGTACCGAGGGATCCGAATAGCCCGGTTTCGATCCAGCGCTCGAAATCGAGTGAATAGAGCCCGTCGGGCTTACACAGCGTGCCGTCCGGCGCAGTCCACGGGGTACGCACGCCGAAGACGAGCTGGCCCTTGAACAGCGCTGTATCGGTGACGTCGTCCGGCAACGGGATGCGCCTGTTCTCGCCGGAAGGCAGCCGCAGGAAACTGTGCGAGGCGAAGAAGTCGATGGTCCGGGCGAGGAAGACATGACGCTTGTCGCCGTCGAATTCGACGGACCCGCCGGCGGCAAGATCCTGCTTCAGCGCCTCGAAGATCGGCATCGCCGCTGCCAGTGGCGTGCCGCGCCGCCAAAGCTTGACCACGCGCGGATAACCGGACTGGGTCTTGTCGTCCTCCTCGAAGGCGGCGGAAACGATAACCGTGTCCTCGTCCAGCCAGCTAAAGCTCGATTTCGAGGCAGGAGCGCGAAAGCCGCCATCGACGAACGATCTGCTTTCGATATCGAATTCGCGCATCTCGCTGGCATCGCCGCCATCCGGCGACAGGTTGAGCAGGCAGCGGCTGAAGTCGGGGTAGAGCCGGCTGGCGCCGCTGAACACCCATTTCACCCCCTCTTTCGCCGCCAGACTGTCGAAGTCGATGATCGTCTGCCATTCCGGCTTGTCGGTCTTGTAGGAGGCGACGGTGGTGCGCCGCCAGAGGCCGAGTACGTTCGTCCGGTCCTGCCAGAAATTATAGACATAGCCGTTGATAGCGGCCCCGACGGCGATGTTATCCTCGGCTGTCATCAGGTCGAGCGCCGTCTCGAACGACGTCTGATAGGACGGATCACCCTGCAGCTCCCCGACCGTAACTGCATTTTGGTGATGCACCCAGTCGAGCGCCTGCTTGCCCCTCCTGTCCTCAAGCCAGAGAAACGGGTCTTCGGCCGCCGAAACCGGCTGGCCCTTGGTATTCGATTTGGTCATGAGGTCTCCGGTTGAGTCGGGTGGCGACATAGCCAAGATCGACATGGGGCCGCTTACATTCAAGTCATTCGTCAGAAACGGCGGCTTTCTGGCATTCACACCATCCGTCTTCGAATGACCGTTACAACTGCCAGCGCCAGGCAAATGGCACCGAGCGTCATTGGCAGGCCGCCGGCGCCAACATCCATGGCGCTGCCCGCCAGCGGCGGCACGGCGATGCCGCCGACGCCCCACATCAGCGAGAAGGCGGCGTTGCCGGCGACCAGTGCCGAGCCGGTGAACCGCTCGCCGAGCTCGATGATCGACATCGTGTAAATGCCGTAGGAAACCGCGCCCCAGATGAAGACGCACGGCCAGATCAGCGGCGTCTCGATGAGAACCGGCAACAGAACGCATCCGAGCACCGTCATCGAAACACAGATGAACCGCACCAGCCGCGCCGTCAGTCGTTCCGCCAGCAGGCCGAGCGGCACCTGCATAGCGATGTTGCCGGCGATCATCACCGACAGCAGCGCCGACATGCGCGCTTCCGCAATGCCGTAATGCGTTCCATAGACCGGCAGCAAGGCGAGCACCGCCTGTTCGAAACCGGCGGCCACGATCACCGCCGATAACAGCAGCCACGCCTGCGGCACGAACCCCAGCACCGAAACGCGGTGCCCGCTCTCGTCGACCTTGGGCAGCCGTGCCAGCACCGAGGCGAGGCAGGCGCCGCAAAACAGGAATGCGGCGATGCCGACGAGAAACGGCGGCCATCCCTCGGTGCCGACCGCAAGCAGGCACAGCGGCCCCGCCGCAAAGCCCGCCGAAATGATGGTCGAATAGATGCCCATGACGCGGCCACGGCGTGTCGGCGGCGCCAGTGCGATCACCCAGACTTCGCTCAGCACGTAGAGCGGGTTGGTGACGGCGCCGATCAAAAAGCGCAGAGGAAACCACAGATAGACATTTTGCGTCCAGCCGATCAGCGCCAGCACCAGCGCGGAAAGTGCCGCGCAAGTAAGCGCGGTGCGCCCTGCCCCGAAACGCCGCGCCAGCGCCGGAACCAACGGCGACGAGACGATGAAGCCGATCGGCGTCATTGCCGCCGACAGGCCGATCATGGCCGGCGAGACGCCCTGGCGCTGCAGGATGAAGCTCAACAGCGGATAGCTCAGCCCTTGCGCGATGGCGAACACCGAGACGGTGGCGATCACGCCAGTGATCGCCGCCCATTGCACTGTCTCGCCGCTGTCCTGTTCCGCCCGGTCCATGATGCAGGACTAGCGTTTCGCTTTCATCGCGGTAAGCACCGGCAACGAAAACCGCTTGCGCCAGCCGGAAGAGATAAGAGCCTGACGATCCCGCCGGCTGCCCTTCAGGCATGTCGCTTCCCTCGTCCTAGTGGTCGCCGCCTCCGCAATGGCTGGCCGGCCGGCAGTCCATTATGCCGCCGCATTGCCGCAGCGTACGAGGACTATCATGACCGCCGCCCTTCAGCCCGCCGAACCTGCATTGGCAAACGACCGCGCCCGTCGCGGCGGCCGCGCGGGAAAGCGTGCCGGCGGATCGGCGGCGTTCGAGCAGCCGCCGTTTCGGCAGTTGAAGAACCCGCTGGCGCCGACCCGGCTGGTTTCCGACGACGAGCTGGAATCTATCCACCTCGCCTCTCTGCGCGTGCTGCGGGAAATCGGCGTCGACGTGCTGCATGACGAAGCCCGGCGCATCATGAAGGCGCATGGGGCCGATGTCCGCGAAGGCAGCGAGCGGGTGCGCTTCGACAGTGACATGATCCTGGAACTGGTTGCGCACTGCCCGCCGGAATTCACCATCCACGCCCGCAACCCGGCGCATAACGTGCGCTTCGGCGGCGATAATCTGATCATCTCGATGATGGCGTCGGCGCCCAATTGCTCCGACGTCGACCGCGGCCGCCGGCCGGGCAACCAGCAGGACTACCGCAACTTCCTCAAGCTTGCGCAGATGCACAACATATTGAACTGCACGGGCGGCTATCCGGTCGAGCCGATCGACATCCATCCGTCCGTCCGCCACCTCGAATGCATCCGTGACCTCGCCACGCTGACCGACAAGATGTTCCACATCTATTCGCTCGGCAAGGAGCGCAACGTCGACGGCATCGAGATCACCAGGATCGCACGCGGCATCAGCCATGAGCAGTTGCTCGCAGAGCCGTCGGTATTCACCATCATCAACACCAATTCGCCGCTCAAGCTCGACGTGCCGATGATGGAAGGCATCATCCAGATGTCGAGCAAGGGCCAGGTGGTCATCGTGACGCCGTTCACCCTGTCCGGCGCTATGGCGCCGGTGACGATTGCCGGCGCGCTGGTGCAACAGAATGCCGAGGCGCTGTCCGGCATCGCCTTCGCGCAGATGGTGCGCAAGGGCGCGCCTGTCGGCTACGGCGGCTTCACCTCGAATGTCGACATGAAGTCCGGCGCGCCGGCCTTCGGCACGCCGGAATATATGAAGGCGCAGCTGGTCGGTGGGCAACTCGCCCGCCGCTACAACATCCCCTACCGCACCTCCAACACCTGCGCAGCCAACACGGTCGACGCGCAGGCCGCCTATGAAAGCGTGTTCTCGCTGTGGGGCGCCATCCAGGGCGGCGGCAATCTGATGATGCATGCCGCCGGCTGGCTCGAAGGCGGCCTGCGCTGCTCCTATGAGAAGACCATCCTCGATATAGACCTGTTGCAGATGGTCGCCGAGTTCCTGACGCCGCTCGATCTTTCCGAGGAAGCACTCGGTTTCGACGCCATACAGTCCGTCGGCCCCGGCGGCCATTTCTTCGGCACCCAGCACACGCAGGACCGCTACAAGACCGCGTTCTATGCGCCTATTATCTCGGACTGGCGCAATTTCGAGAGTTGGGCGGAGGCCGGGTCGCCGACGGCACTCGAAAAGGCCAATCGCGTCTGGAAGGAACGGCTGGCGTCCTATGAAGAGCCCTACATGGATCCGGCAATCCGGGAGGAGCTCAACGCTTTCGTCGACAAGCGCCGGGCCGAAGGCGGCGCGCCGACCGATTTTTGATCATCTGATGAGTAGTCGACCCCCACTCCGTCTTGATGGCAGGCTGGCCGGAAACATCGCTGTATCCGATCTCCGCTTTGTTTTCGCGCCCCGCTCACTCGATTCAATCTCATCAAACACGGATCTATCTTCATGAAATCTCATGCAAAAGCGGTTGTCATAGGCGGCGGGGTCGTTGGCTGCTCGGTGCTCTATCATCTGGCCAAGGCTGGCTGGACCGACATCATGCTGATCGAGCGTTCGGAGCTCACTTCCGGCTCGTCCTGGCATGCGGCGGGCGGCTTCCATACGCTGAACGGCGATCCCAACGTCGCCAAGCTGCAGGCCTACACGGTGCAGCTTTACAAGGAGATCGAGGAGATTTCCGGCCAATCCTGCTCGCTGCACCTGACCGGCGGCGTGATGATGGCCGACACGCCCGAGCGCATGGATTTCTTGCGGCTCGCCCACGCCAAGGGCCGCTATCTCGGCATGGACACCGAACTGATCACGCCGTCCGAAGCCAAGGCGATGTTCCCGCTGATGGACGAGACGAATTTCGTCGGCGCCATGTGGGATCCAGTCGAGGGCCATCTCGACCCTTCCGGCACCACCCATGCGTATGCCAAGGCCGCCAGGAAGCTAGGCGCCGAGATCGTACTGCGCAACCGCGTCGTGGAACTGACGCAGGAGGTCGACGGCACCTGGAACGTCGTCACTGAGCAAGGCACAGTCAAAGCCGAGCATGTGGTCAACTGCGGCGGCCTGTGGGCGCGCGAGATCGGTCGCATGGTCGGCGTCGAACTGCCGGTGCTGGCCATGGAGCACATGTATCTCCTGACCGAGCCGATGCCGGAGGTCGAGGAATTCAACAAGTCGACCGGCCGCGAGATGATTGGCGTGCTCGATTTCAAGGGCGAGATCTATACCCGCCAGGAACGCAACGGCATCCTGCTCGGCACCTATGAAAAGGCCTGCAAGCCGTGGTCGCCGGTCAACACGCCGTGGGATTTCGGCCACGAGCTGCTGCAGCCCGACATCGACCGCATCGCGCCGTCGCTCGAGATCGGCTTCAAGCATTTCCCCGGCATCGAAAAGGCCGGCATCAAGCAGATCATCAACGGCCCCTTCACCTTCGCGCTGGACGGCAACCCGCTGGTCGGCCCGGTGCAGGGGCTGACCAATTTCTGGTGCGCCTGCGCCGTCATGGCCGGCTTCAGCCAGGGCGGCGGCGTCGGCCTGGCGCTGTCGAACTGGATGGTCCATGGCGACCCCGGCTTCGACGTCTGGGGCATGGACGTTGCGCGCTTCGGCGAATGGGCAACGCTGCGCTATACCAACGCAAAGGTCCGCGAAAATTATTCGCGCCGTTTCTCCATCCGCTTTCCCAACGAGGAATTACCGGCGGCAAGACCAGCGCAGACGACCCCGCTTTACGACACCATGCTCGCCAACAACGCCGTCATGGGCGACAGCTGGGGTCTCGAAACCCCGCTCTGGTTCGCGCCGAGAGGCTCGGAGCCGAAGGACGTCGTGTCCTTCCACCGCTCCAATGATTTCCGCCCGATCGGCGAGGAGGTGCGCGCCACCCGCGAGAGGGTCGGCATCACCGAGATCGCCAACTTCGCCAAATACGAAGTCTCCGGGCCAGGGGCCGAGGACTTCCTCAACCGTCTGATGACCAATCGCATGCCGAAGACCGGCCGCATCGTGCTGACGCCCATGCTGAACGAGTTCGGCCGGCTGATCGGCGACTTCACCATCGCCAAGGCGGGCCCAAGGGGTGGGGAAGAACGCTTCATGATCTGGGGTTCTTCGGCAGCGCAAAAATACCACATGCGCTGGTTCGAGAAGCATCTGCCGAAGGATGGAAGCATCCGCATCCACCGCTTCGACCAGACGCTGGTCGGTCTCTCCATCGCCGGGCCGAAATCCCGCGACCTGCTGCAGAAACTGGTCGATGTCGACATCTCGACCAAGGCCTTCCGCTTTATGGATTTCCGCGAGATGGCGGTCGGCGGAGCGCCCTGCATGGTCAACCGGATCACCTACACCGGCGACCTCGGCTATGAGATCTGGATGGCGCCTGCCTACCAGCGCCTTGTCTACAAGGCGATCAAGGAGGCTGGCGAAGAGTTTGGCCTTGTCGATTTCGGCATGCGGGCTTTGCTCTCGATGCGGCTTGAGAAGAACTTTCCGACCTGGTTCCGCGAGCTACGTCCGATCTACGGACCGTTCGAAGGCTCGATGGACCGCTTCATCAAGCTGGAGAAGAACGACTTCATCGGCCGGGAAGCAGCGGCCAAGGAACAGGCAGAAGGGCCGAAACTGCGCCGTGTCTCCTTCATCGTCGATGCCGCGGATGCAGACGTCATGGGCGACGAGCCGATCTGGGCCAAGGTCGGCGGCAAGGATTACGGCACCGTGGAAAAGCCGCATGGCTATGGCGCGCCGCGCTTCGACGCGGGCGGCAAGGAAGTGCGCGGCTCGAACGCCGCCGAAGGCGCGTCTGCCGTGCGCGGCATCGTCGACGGCGACTGGCGCGTGGTCGGCTGGGTCACCTCCGGCGGCTATGCGCATTATGTCAAGAAGTCGATGGCGCAAGGCTATGTACCGGCAGCGCTTGCCGAGAACGAGAGCGCCGGGCTGTTCGAGATCGAAATCCTCGGGCACCGGCGTCCCGCACGCATCAATGTCGAACCGCCCTTCGACCCGAGCGGCGAAAAGATGAGGACGTAGGCGCAGCCAGCCGGTCGCATTGTGCGGAGCATACTCTTCATGCTAGCGCAGCCGGCAACACTCTGCTGGCAAATGCGATGAGATTTCATTGAAGTACAATCTGAGATGGGCCGAGTGGCTGGCCGAGGGACGGATCGGCCCCTTCCCGGCGGCGATCGTCATGGTCGCGGCTTATTTTGCCTTGCAGACCATCATACTGTCCCTGTTGAGCTCTTGGGCGGGAACCGGCGTCGGCATCGATGATGCGGAGCAACTGATCTATGTTCCGCATCTCTGGGCTGGATATGGCGGCTCGCAACCGCCTCTCTACACCTGGATCAACTGGCTGGCCGCGCATGTTTTCGGCACCAGTATCTTCACGCTGAAGCTCGTCAAATACTCCGTGCTGTTCCTTGCCGCCTGCAGCGTGTTCGCCGCCATGCGGCGGTTCGGGTACACCAAAGCGACAGCGGCGGCGGCCATGTTCGGCCTGTTTACGATCCCGCAGATCGTCTGGGAATCGCAGCGCGCCTTGTCGCATTCCGTCGCCGTCGTCGGCTTCTGCTCGCTGCTCCTGCTGGCCATGGCCTATCTTCTCGAGCGGCGAAGCATGATCGCCTATGCGGCGTTTGGCCTGGCCACCGCGGCGGCAATTCTTGCCAAATATAATGATGTCTTCCTCGTGGTGGCCCTTGTTGCGGCCGTGCTGTCGCTGCGCGAATGGCGCAGCGCGATCCTCGATCCGAAGTTCGCGATCAGCATAGCGGTCGCGATATTGGTGCTGGCGCCAACCACCTATTGGAGCCTCATGCATCCCGCCGATTTGTTGTCGAGAGGCGAGAAGTTCGGAATAGACTCGCAACAAGGGCGCATGGCGGCGGCCTTTGTCGGCGCCGGCAAGTTTATCATGGGCACCTTCAATTTCGCGGTCTTGCCCGTGCTCGTTTCCGCGCTGGCTTTCTGGCTGGCGAAGTTCCGTTTCTCCGAGCGGCACCCGAAAGGTCCGGCAAGGGAAATTCTGTTGCGGCGTACCTTGGCGCTCGGCTTGCCCATGCTGGCAATACTTGTACTTGCCACCGGCGTGACGGTGGTCAAGGACCGCTGGCTGCTGCCGGTCCTGTTCATCTTGCCGCTGGCCATCGTCGCCACTATGGAACGGCTGGCGCCGCGCGGCAGGAATGCGCAGCTCCTGGTGATCGCGACTGGAGCGATCATCGCCGTGCTGCTCGCACCGGCCACCTGGTACGTCCAGATAAACGGGACCAGTGGCCTCTCGCGGATGATCCGCGTGGATTACCCCGCCCTCTATCGCCAACTGACTGCGGACGGACCGGTCAAAACCGCAATATCTGATGGTGCATGGGTCGGAAACCTGCGGTTGGTCGACGAAAAACTGGTCGCACTTGACCAGGAAGTGCCTAATTTCGAAACGCTGATGCAGGAGCCAGCCGTACTCGTCTGGCTTGACCGAGACGATCCGCGTCCGGTCATTTTGGAGCAGCTCAAAGCGGCCGGCTATGAGCCGGACGGCCAACCACGGGAAATGATGGTTCCGCTGTTGCGCGGCACCGGCAAGTCCGCCCGGGCCGGCGCCTATGTAAGATTGAAGAGAATGGCGGTGGGAGAAGCCACGGCGCCCAAGGAAGGCGTTAGCGGAGGAGCCGAGGGTGGACAGGAACCCGACTGACCGGCCCCGTCATCACCGCAAGATCATGCCGTTCGAGCCCGACGGCTCGAATGATGTGCTGCGCAAAAAATCGCAGCTGAAGGCCGCTGAACTCAACCAGCATGCGCTGGGCTATGGAGCGCTGGCGGAAGCCGAATGGCAGGCGGCGGGCATTGCTGCTCCTGACCTGCCCGCCATGCGCCGATACCGGCTCGAGCGCATCCGCGCCGAGCTGAAGCGCCGCGACTATGCGGGAGCCCTGCTCTACGATCCGGTCAATATCCGCTATGCCACCGACGCAACCAACATGCAGCTCTGGGTCGCACACAATCGGACCAGGCATTGTTTCGTCGCCACCGATGGCCCGGTGGTGCTGTTCGACTATTTCTCCTGCGAGCACCTTTCCGATCATTCCGGCGTCGTCGACGAGGTGCGGCCGGCGGTGTCGTGGGCTTATCTGTACAGCGGCGAGCTGACCGGTCAAAAAGTCCGCCGCTGGGCAGCCGGCATCGCCGACCTGGTATTGGAACATGGCGGCGGCAATCGCCGCATCGCAGTCGACCACATCAATCCCGAGGGCATCGAAGAGCTCGCCCGCCTCGGCATCTCGACCGGCAATGGCGAGGCGGTGATGGAAAATGCGCGGCTGATCAAATCGCCCGACGAAATCCTTGCCATGCGCCGGGCGATCGCCGCTTGCGAGGCGGCAATGGGCGAGATGGAGAAGGCGCTGAGGCCTGGCATCTCCGAGAACGAATTGTGGGCCGAACTCCATCGCGGCAACATCGCGCGCGGCGGCGAATGGATCGAAACCCGGCTCCTGTCGTCGGGTCCGCGCACCAATCCATGGTTCCAGGAGTGTTCGTCGCGGACGATCAAGGCCGGCGAGCTCGTCGCTTTCGACACCGACCTGATCGGTCCTTACGGCTTCTGCGCCGACCTTTCGCGCACCTGGCTTTGCGGTGACGCGCAGCCGTCGCAGGAGCAACGCGACCTGTTCCGCATCGCCGCCGACCAGATCGCCCACAACACGGAGCTGATGCGGCCGGGCATATCGTTCCGCGACCTCGTCGAGGGCTCGTCAGTGCCACCGGGAGACTGCTTCCCGGCCCGTTACGGGGTGCTCTATCACGGCGTCGGCCTTGCCGACGAATACCCGACTTTGCCGCATGCTAGCGACTGGACCGACGACACACCGGACGGAGTGCTCGAACCTGGCATGGTGCTGTGCGTCGAGAGCTATATCGGTCGGCTTGGCGGCTACGAAGGCGTCAAGATCGAAGAACAGATCCTGATCACTGAAACCGGCAACGAGAAGCTTTCGACCTACCCGCTCGACAATCGGCTGCTTGGCGGCTGAGCGACGCTAATGCATGTCGCGCAAAAGTGTGCAGCGGCTTTGCGATAACGACATGCATAAAACAAGAATCTAAAGCGCGTCGCATGAGGCCGACCGAACGCGACGCGCTTTACGTGAGCGCCGCGATCGCCTCGCGCATCGCAGCGACGATCGTTTCCGGCGTTGTCCTGGCCGTGATGAACGGCAAGCCTTTGCGCCGCCTTGTCCAGCCGACGACCGTCACCTTCTGCGCCGCCGGCTCGAAACTCTGCGCCAGCGCCCAGCTCTCGCAATCGATCGCCGCGACGTCCGCCCTGCCCTCGGCAACGGCAACGATCGAAGCACGGTGCCCACAGCTTTCGCTCAGCGCGGAAAAGATATCCAAACTCTCGCCCAATGCTTGCAGGTCGCGGGCTGGCGCGATGATGCCCGACATGGAATCGAGGCTGTTGAAGGTGAAGCGCTTGCTGCGAAGCTGATCGAGCGGAATGACGGCACCGCCGTCGGCCGGCGCCCTTGCCGGCGGTGCCTCGCCCGCCCTCATGACGATGGCGCTCGAATAGAGTTCGCCCTGTCCACCCTCGAAGGCGTCGTAACGCGGCTGGCCGATGAGCTGGACACGCTGCGACAGGCCGAGTTCCATCGGTCCCCAGCAGGTTTGCGCAAAGAGCAGCGCCGGATGCAGCCAGAGCTGGTGAAAATCCAGTTCGTCCGGCGGCAATGTCGCCGGATCGGGCGCGATGGGTTTTCCCTGATCATCGCGAATACCGCCAGGCACGGGGGGCAAATCGCCGGTGCGGCGGATGATCGTCTCCGGCGCATCGATGCCTTTTTGTCTGAAAGCATCGCGCAGCCGCGCCCATTGCGCGTCGACATCGTCCCGCGCTTCCGGCCAGTCGTACATCGGCAAAGCCGCAATGAATTCGCTCATGCCGGGATTTGACCGTTATGCGGGGAAATTGACAAGGTCAGGAAAGCGTCGTCCGCGCGGCACCGCCTGCAACAACGCAAGAATCATTCTTTCGGCGGCTCGGCGGGTACCGGTGCGCTGCCAAGCCCATTGAGGCTGCGTGCCCTGACGCGCGGCTTGAATGCGCGTCCTGGTTCCGGCATGCGCCGCAGCACGGGATGGACGACCGGCTCCTTCGCCTTGAAGGCATAGGCCTTGAGCAGCGCGAAATAGTTCGGATAGGCGTAGCCATTGTTCATCCGCAGCCACTCGTCGCGGCGGTCGGCAAACAGCTTCGGCAGCCTGTACCAGGCCACCGTCGGGCTCTTGTGATGGACGAAATGCAGATTGTTGTTGAGGAACAGGAAGGACAGCGGCGAGCGCTCGACGATGATCGTGCGGCCTTCCGGATGTTCAGACCATTGGTGCTCGGCGTAGGTGCGGATCGAAATCAGCGACTGCCCAAGCCACACCGGCACCAGTATGTAGAGCCATAACGGCATGCCGAAGCCGAACTGCACGACAGGCAGCACCACGACGAGGCCGATCGCATGCAGCAGCCATGCCTTGCGGATGGAATTGTCGCCCGCGGCAACCTGCCTGGCGTCGTCGATGAAAAAGCCGATGCAGGAAAGCCACGGGCCTAGCACCAAACGCCCGATCATCGTGTTGTTGACCTTCAGCAGGAATTTCATCGCCGACGGCAGCTCCTCGTGCTGCCAGAGAGCCTTGTAATAGCTTTCGGGATCATCGAGCGGATCGGTCAGGCGCTCGTCTGCATGGTGGCGCAGATGAATGGTCTTGAATCGGCGAAACGGCCAGACAAGGCCAATCGGCAGGAAAACAAGGGCTTCATTGAGCCGCGCATTCCGGGTTGGGTGGCCGTGCAGGACCTCGTGCATCAGCGAGGATTGTAGCGCCGCAATCAGGGTCAGAAAGGCGAGTGCCAGCAGCGGGTAAGAGGGCCAGAGCAGGAAGCCGGCAGCGAGCCAGCCGCCGTAGCAGAGAAGTGCGAGAAATGCTGTCGGCCATTCGATGGCCGCTGCGCCGTGTCGCCTGTTGCCCATGCTCGTCATGCTATCGACCACTGCCTTCCAGTCGCCGGAACCCGTTTGATTCCTGACAACATTGTGTCAGGAGCGTTGCGTCGGCGCAACGCGATAAAGCGCACAAACTGTTGCGATTGCGCGTTTTCAGCTGCAGATGTTATCTATTGTAAACAAGCTCGTAGATTCATTTGCGCTCGAAACGCCATGTAGACCGCTTCGGCGCAAAATTTTGCTCACGTCAGGGAGAGTAGAGATTTGGACAAGCGCGACCTGTCGACGATCTTTCGCGAGCGCCTGAAAATGCTCTTGACAAGGTCCGATTTGAACCAATCAGCCTTCGCCGCCGCGGTTGGCATCGACCGTTCGGCACTGTCGCAGCTGCTCTCCGGCGCCTCGACCCGCCTTCCCCGCGCCGAAACGCTGCTCAACATCGCCGCCGAATTCAAAGTCTCGCTCGACTGGCTGCTCGGCCTCAGCCACGATGAGGGCGTCACCGGTGAAATCCGCGAGAGCCTTGAGATCGAGGAGGCGCCGGACGGCTTCGACCGCACGCTGCTGGCTCGCTGGCATGCCGAGGCGGCGGGAACGAAAATCCGCTACGTGCCGGCCGGCATTCCCGATCTTCTGCGCACCGAGGCGCTTGTCGACTACGAAGCCGTCATCGCCAACAAGAGCCGCGAGGCACAGGCCGGCGAAACGCAGTACCGCATCGACTACAACCGACGGCCCGAAACCGACATGGAAGTCTGTATGCCGCGCCACACGCTGGAGATCTTCGCGCGCGGGCTGGGCGTGTGGGACCGCTTTCCGGAGGCCGACCGCCACCAGCAGCTCCTGCACATGGCGACGCTGCTCGACGACCTCTATCCCACCTTCCGCCTGTTTCTCTATGACGGGCGGATGCGCTATTCGATCCCCTACACCATCTTCGGGCCCTATCGCGCCGCCATTTACGTCGGCGACATGTATCTGGTGCTGAACGCCACGCAGCCGATCCGCATCCTAACCAGCCATTTCGACAATCTGATCCGTGCCGCGGACGTCAACGCGCATGAAGCGGCCAGCTTCACACGAAAGCTGGCCGAGATGCGATTTTGACCGGTTGCTCTACGCGCCGACATTGACGGCACATAACGAATTCTTTATATCCTTATCTCAGTTATTCTTCCGGGAAGGCGTATTTCACATGACCAATCCGATCGACGCTCTGCTTGCCGAAAAGGGCGTCCTGCTCGCCGATGGCGCCACCGGCACCAATCTGTTCGCCATGGGCCTTGAGGCCGGAGAGGCTCCCGAGCTCTTGAACGAGACCGCGCCTGACACCATCACCAGCCTGCACCAGAACTTTGTCGATGCCGGCGCCGACATCATCCTGACCAACTCTTTTGGCGGCACCCGCCATCGGCTCAAGCTGCACCATGCGCAGGACCGGGTCTATGCGCTGAACAAGCGCGCGGCCGAGATCGCAAGTGCCGTCGCCGGCAAGGCTGGCCGCAAGGTGATCGTGGCCGGCTCGGTCGGCCCGACCGGCGAGCTGCTGGTGCCGCTCGGCGCCATGACCTATGACGAGGCGGTCGAAGCCTTTGCCGAGCAGATTGAGGGGCTGAAGGCCGGCGGCGCCGAAGTCGCCTGGATCGAAACCATGTCGGCGCCTGACGAAATCCGCGCCGCCGCCGAAGCCGCCATCCGCGTCGGCCTGCCCTATACCTATACCGGCTCCTTCGACACCGCCGGCCGCACCATGATGGGACTGCTGCCGAAGGACATCCACGGCGTCGTCGATGGCCTGTCGCAGACACCGCTCGGTGTCGGCGCCAATTGCGGTGTCGGCGCCTCCGACATTCTCGCGTCGCTGCTCGACATGACCGAGGCGAAGCCGGAAGCAACGGTGATCGTCAAGGGCAATTGCGGCATTCCCGAATTTCGCGGTGCCGAGATCTACTATTCCGGCACACCCGAGCTGATGGCCGACTATGTGCGCCTCGCCGTCGATGCCGGCGCCAAAATCGTCGGCGGCTGCTGCGGCACCTCGTTCCAGCACCTCGCCGCCATGCGCAAGGCGCTCGATGCGCACACCAAGTCGGATCGCCCGACCGTTGAGCAGATCGTCGAACGCATTGGCCCGATGCGCAACAAGCAGGCTACGGTCAACGTCGCCGAGACCAGCGAAGCCCGCCGCGAGCGGCGCCGCGGACGCGCCTGACGCTTTCGTCTGCGACATGGTCCGCGCGAAGCAGTGCGGCCGCAAAAAAAGGCCGGCAAGGTTTCCCTCGCCGGCCTGCCTCACCCGCCCGTAGGCCGGCTCCCCCTATCAGAACGATCCCATCTGAAAGAAACCGGCCGTCATTGCCACTACCGGTTACCGCCGAGCGCCGAGGCAAGGCGCACAAGCGAGAGGAACTCGGACCGGTATCCAAACGGGTCGGCTCCTCTGGCGGCGGTGGCAATCTCCATGATCTTGTCGTAGCC
This sequence comes from Mesorhizobium sp. M0800, assembly GCF_040320095.1. Taxonomy (NCBI): domain Bacteria; kingdom Pseudomonadati; phylum Pseudomonadota; class Alphaproteobacteria; order Hyphomicrobiales; family Phyllobacteriaceae; genus Mesorhizobium; species Mesorhizobium sp. M0800. The sequence continues at coordinate 136,232 of NZ_JAMYOZ010000003.1, read as the reverse complement.
GAACTTCGCGGTCGCATCCTCGTCGCGCAGCTTCTGGCCGAAGGCAGCAACGGCAATGGAGAAACGCTGGTCGGTGCTGGCCTGGTCGAACGACGCCACCTCGTTGGCTGACGTTACCGGCGTGGTGATCAGCTTCGAGGTGTCCTCGTTCGGCAGCTTGTAGCGGATCTTGACGAAAGCATATTCGTCGGCATTGGCGACACCGCCATTGTTCACCGAGGCCTGGCCGTAGCGCAGCTGGTCGATCTGTTCGCCGCCGCTGCCCTTAGGCGTGATCTCGTAGATCGCGGTGACTGAATGACCTGAGCCGATCTCGCCGGCATCGACCCGGTCATTGTTGAAATCCTCTCGGTTCAAAGCGCGGGTTTCGTAGCCAATCAGCCGGTACTCCGAGACCTTGTTCGGGTTGAACTCGACCTGGATCTTCACGTCCTTGGCGATGGTGAACAGTGTCGAGGAGGCATCCTCGACCAGCACCTTCTCGGCCTCCGCCAACGTATCGATGTAGGCAGCAGTGCCATTGCCGTTCTGGGCGATGGTCTGCATCATCTGGTCGTTCAGATTGTCGCGGCCGAAGCCGAACACCGACAGGAATACGCCTGTCTTGCGCTCCTTTTCGATCAGCCGCTTCAGGTCGTCGTCGTCGGTCTGGCCGACATTGAAGTCGCCATCGGTGGCGAGCATCACCCGATTGATGCCGTCCTTGACGAAGGATTTCTGCGCCAGCCTGTAGGCTTCCTTGATGCCGGCCTCGCCTGCCGTCGAGCCGCCGGATGTCAGATTGTCGATGGCAGCGAGGATCTTGTCCTTTTCCGAAGCCTTGGTGGGCTCCAGCACGGTACCGGCATCGCCCGCATAGGTGACGATCGAGACGGTGTCGTCAGGTCTCAGCTTGTTGACCAGCAGCCGGAAAGCCGACTGCAGGAGCGGCAGCTTGTCCTGCTCGTTCATCGAGCCCGACACATCGATCAGGAAGACCAGATTGGCCCTGGGCTGCTCGGCCGGCTTCACGTCGAAACCCTTGATGGCGACATGCATCAGCTTGGTGTGCTCGTTCCACGGCGTCGGCATGACGCTGACGGTCGAGTTGAACGGCGTCGAGGCGGAGTCCGGGCCTCTCCAGTCATAGGGGAAGTAGTTGACCATCTCCTCGACGCGAACCGTGTCGGCCTGCGGGATAAAGCCTTCCTTCAGCGAGCGCCGGACGAAGGAATAGGAAGCGGTGTCGACATCGATCGAGAAGGTCGAGACCGGGTCTTCAAGTGCGGCATGCACGGGGTTGGTCTTGAAATTCTCGACGCGGTCGCGGTTTTCCTCTTGCGGCAGCATCTGGTCGGCCGGCGCAGCGGCGGGCTGCTGTGCCATCAGCTTGGGCTCGGCAACGGTGCCAGGCATGCGTCCGACCCGCGCGCCGCCATCGACTGCCGGAGCCGCGGAGCTTGCACCCCCATCCAACGCGAACTCGCCGCTCTGCGCCGGTTCGGGTGCATTGCGGCTGAGCACATCCTGCTGCGTCAGCCCGCCGACCGCGGTCGATTCCGCCTTCGGCGGCGATGTCGGCGCCACAAGCGCCTCGCCGGTGTCGCGGCTTTCACTGTCGGCGTCCGCCTTCTTCTGCTTGTCCGCTTCGGCAACGACCGGCGGTTTGACGGTCGCCGGTTTGTCAGCCAGCGTTTCGGTGATCTTATCCCCGCCGAATTCGGGCCCGCCGAATTTGGATTCCCCCAGCATATAAATGGTAGCGTATCCGGCGATCGGCAGGGCAACGAGCCCGGCAATGGCCGGCGTGGCGAAGAGTTTCATTTGCATGATTTCGCTCCAGAGCCTTTGTGCTCGCTCTGTGAGACGAAGCCCGCTCACCGATCCTTGGGCGCCCGGCAAAGTTTTTTCTTCCATGTCATAGGCGCGCAGCGCGGCCTGGAGGGCACGCGCCTTTGCGTCCGCGTCCGGCGCCGGTGCTGCGATGTCGCGCAGTCTGTTCAGTTCGTTGTCGTCGACCATGGTCACACTTCCCCGGCTGAACGCATCAGCGTCTTCAGCCGTTTCTTCGCTTCATGGATGTGCCAGGAAACCGTTGTCTCCGAGATCGCCATCGCCTCGGCGGCGGCGGCGTGGCTCAGCCCTTCGCCATAAACCAGCAGCACCGCATCGCGCTGCTTGTCCGGCAGCTTGCGCACCGCTGCCCAGAGCGCCTCGGCCGGGTCTTCCGGCTCAGCCGAGATTTCCCCCGAAATCAGCGCATAGGCGCCATAGGCCTCGGTCTTGACCGTCTCGCGGGCGGTCTTGCGCATCATGTCGCGCGCCGCATTCAGCGTCATGGTGTAGAGCCACGTCGTGAAGGCACCGCTGCCGTGATAGTCGCGGATCGCCCGCCCGAGCCGGACGCAGACTTCCTGGGCGATGTCCTCGGCGTCGGCCTTTTTCCCGCACCAACGATAGGCGGCGCGATAGACGAAACCATAGTGCCTTTCGAGCAACTTGCCGAAAGCACCCCGGTCTCCGCCCTTCGCCCGTCCGATCAGTTCGGCGTCGGAGGCTTCGCTTTCGTCCAGCATCATCGCCATCATTTGCCTGTTGGACGAAGGCTAATGGCGGTTCCTTGGGGCGATGGAAAGAATTTTTTGGCGGGCGGTCACGTCGTAATGGTTGGCGTGCCTTGGCCGAGCGTCTCCGCAAACAGCGTCGTCAGCCGCTTCCAGTGGCGTTCGGCGCCGGCTGCATCGAAGGCACTATGGTCCGGCATGCACCAGCCATGCGCCACACCGGCATAGTTCTCTATGACATGGTCGACCTCGGCGGCGCGCAGTGCTTCGGCGAGCCGCGCCGATTGCTCCGGCGGAAAGCTGCGGTCCACACCGGCAGTGCCGATATAGATCCTTGCCTTGATTGACGCTGCCTTCCGGTACGGACTGTCGGCGGCGTCACCGGCCAGATTGCCGCCGTGGAAACTGGCAGCGGCGGCGATGCGGTCGGAATAGGTGGCCGCGGCGTTCAGCGCCCGCGCTCCGCCCATGCAGTAGCCGACAATGCCGACCGGCCCGGTCAGGCCTTGCGCAGCGAGCGCATCGAGGAAAGCGCCGCTGTCGCGGATCGTCATCTCCTGGGTCGTGCCGCCGACGAGACCTGTGATTGCGGCCTTGCTCCTCTCGTCACTGAACGCAGTCTTGGCTTCGAAAGGGCCGTAGGGCGCGTTGCGGTAAAAAAGGTCCGGCACAAGCACCGCATAGCCTTCGTCGGTAAGCCTTTCCGCCATTTGGTCGAGCGCCGGTCGCGGGCCAAAAGCGTCCATGTAGAGGATGATCGCGGCCTTGGCCGGGGCCGCCGAACGGAACAGCCGGGCCTTGGCAATGCCGTCGCTTGTCTTGATCTGCATCGCTTGCGTGGCCGTCATCCGCTCCGTTGATCTGACGTGCGATAGATACCCGCGGTGACCGTCGCAACAAGCTGTAATGAGGCGATCTGCTTCAAGATTTCGTGCGGCATTCGGCGACGCTACAGACGCGCGAATGCTGCCATGTGAAAGGCCTGAACCTCGGCCGGATAGCGATAATCGGTACCGTAAGGACAGGCGTTGCGTTCGAGGCAGCCGCCGGTCCGGCAGGGCGCGCCGTTTTGCCCGCGCACATGGGCCAGACAGGTTTCATGTGCAAAACCATTCGCAGAATAAGCCTCGACCGGACAGGATTTCAGGCAAGCTTTTTCCAAACATGTATCGCAAAGGTGAATCACGTCGTGGGGTTCTTGGAGCGCAATCTCATTTTCGAACAGCAGCGCGCCGCGATAGGCATGCCAGAGCCCATATTTCGGATGCATGAGAATGCCGAGCGGCGACGGCTTCAGCCCCTCCGCACGCATCGCCCATTGCTGGAATGGCAGATAAGGCCTGTCGGACGGCGACACCGCGCGTGCCCCGAATCTTTCGGCCACCGCGCCGATCACTTCGCGAGACCATCTGTCGAGCGGATCGTCGATCGGCTGTGACTGTCTCTCCAGCCAGCGCAGGAAATGCGGCCAAGGTGCGGCGCCCGCCTGCCCCACCAGCAGAACGGATCTGGCGGCAGCGCCGGAGAGACCGGAAGGTGTTTCCTCACCGCCCGCAAAATCGAAGCCGCCGCGAAGCATAAGGCCGTGGGCGGAAAGCGCAGCCGCGATTGTTTCAGTCATGCCGCGCTCGGGATCACCCCTTCTTGTCCGGGTCGGAGAAGGCACTCCGCCAGACTTCCTTGTGGATGATGTTGGCGACTTTAGCCCCGCCTGATTCGGGCTCCTTTCAGGTGAAGGCGTCGGCCATCGACGCCTTCTTCCTGGCGATGAAGTCCTCCAGCCCGTCGTCGATGCCCGGGTCGAGATACGGCGCCTCGTAGCTCTCCAGCCAGCGGCGGGCGAGCTCGTTGGCGCGCTGCGGCGCGGTTTTTTCGCCTTCGGCCAGCCACTGCTCGTAGGAATTGTTATCGGCGATGTTGGAGCGGTAGAACGCGGTCTGGAAATTGGCCTGGGTGTGATCGCAGCCGAGATAGTGGCTGCCTGGGCCGACCTGGCGGATGGCATCCATCGCCTGGCCGTTTTCCGACAGGTCGACACCCTCGGAGAACTTCTGCGTCATGCCGAGCTGGTCTATATCCATCATGAACTTTTCGTAGCAGGAGGCGAGACCGCCCTCAAGCCAGCCGGCCGAATGCAGCACGAAATTGGTGCCGGCGAGGATCGTCGAGTTCAGCGTGTTGGCGCTCTCGTAGGCGGCCTGCGCATCGGGGATTTTTGAAGCACAGAGCGAACCGCCGGTGCGGAACGGCAGGCCGAGCCTGCGGGCAAGCTGTGCGGCGCCATATGAGACCAGCGACGGCTCCGGCGTGCCGAAAGTCGGCGCGCCCGACTGCATCGAGATCGACGAGGCGAAGGTGCCGAACAGCACCGGCGCACCCGGCCGGATCAGCTGTGTGAACGACGCCCCGGCCAGCACCTCGGCCAAAACCTGGGTCAGCGTGCCGGCGACCGTCACCGGGCTCATCGCACCGGCAAGGATGAACGGCGTGACGATGCAGGCCTGATTGTGGCGCGAATAGACCTTCAGCGCTCCCAGCATGGTCTCGTCGAAGACCATCGGCGAGTTGGCATTGATCAGGCTGGTCAGCACCGTGTTGTTCTCGACGAAATCGTCACCGAACACGATCTTGGCCATCGCCACCGTATCTTCAGCGCGCTCGGGCGCGGTCACCGAGCCCATGAACGGCTTGTCCGAATATTTGATATGGCTGTAGACCATGTCGAGATGCCGTTTGTTGACCGGCACGTCGACCGGCTCGCAAACCGTGCCGCCCGAATGGTGGATCGACGGCGCCATATAGGCGAGTTTCACGAAATTCCGGAAATCCTCGATCGTCGCATAGCGCCGAACGCCGTCGAGATCGCGCACGAAGGGCGGTCCATAGACCGGCGCGAACACTGTCGCGTTGCCGCCGATCTGCACCGAGCGCTCGCCGTTGCGGGCGTGCTGGGTATAGACGGACGGAGCGGTCTTCAACAGCGAGCGGCAGAGGCCCTTGGGGAAATGCACCCGCTCGCCCTTGACGTCGGCGCCCGCCTCTTTCCAAAGCTGCAGCGCCTCGGCGTCGTCGCGGAAGATGATGCCGATCTCCTCCAGCACCGTGTCGGTATTCTTTTCGATCAGCGCCAGCCCTTCCTCGTCCAGCACTTCATAGACGTTGATCTTGCGCTTGATATAGGTGAGCTGTGTGCCGGGGCCGCCGCCCGAACGTGCAGCCCGTCGGGCTGCGGCGCCACCGCTGGCAGCGCGCCCGCGCCGTGCGTTTGACGCTTCCTGATCGACCGGCGCGTTCTCACTCATAATCGTTCTTCCCTGGCTTTCGTTCTGGCCTTGATTTACTCCGGCCGGGCTCTTGTACCGGCCTGAAATCCGTTTGCGGCCGCATATTGCGGTCTCTGGCCGGATCGTAGCCATGCACCCTATTCGAAACGGCCCGCCAGCGCCAACGCCTGTCGCAAAATCGACAAGAATTCCAAGAGATTTACGGTCGCTTTCGTTTTGCGGGAAGTCGCAAATCAGCTATGGACAACCGGCCCGTGCGGGTTAGGTATTGACGCGATATTTTTAAGCTGCCGCGATAGTTGTAGCCGGCAAGGAGCCTGAGAAAAAATGGCCGACGACGAGATCATCCTTTCGGAACTCTCCGACGACGAGTTGGTGCAGCAGATGCACGACGATCTTTATGACGGGTTGAAGGAAGAAATCGAGGAAGGCACCAATATCCTTCTCGAGCGCGGCTGGGCGCCTTACAAGGTGTTAACCGAGGCTCTGGTCGAGGGCATGCGCATCGTCGGCGAGGACTTCCGCGACGGCATCCTGTTCGTTCCCGAAGTGCTGCTGTCGGCCAACGCTATGAAGGCCGGCATGTTCATCCTGCGTCCGCTGCTTGTCGCCACCGGCGCGCCGAAGCAGGGCAAGATGGTGATCGGCACCGTTAAGGGCGACATCCACGACATCGGCAAGAATCTGGTCGGCATGATGATGGAAGGCGCCGGCTTCGATGTCATCGACCTGGGCATCAACAATGCGGTCGAAAAATATCTCGATGCCATCGAAAAGCACCAGCCCGACATCATCGGCATGTCGGCGCTGCTGACGACGACCATGCCTTACATGAAAGTCGTCATCGATACGATGAAGGAAAAGGGCATTCGCGATGACTATGTCGTGCTGGTCGGCGGCGCACCGCTCAACGAGGAATTCGGCAAAGCCGTCGGCGCCGACGCCTATTGCCGCGACGCCGCGGTGGCGGTCGAGACCGCCAAGGACTTCATGAAGCGCAAGCACAACGTCCGCGCTTCGGCCTGAGCCAATAAGTCCGGCACCAACGAGAAAAGCCGCGCCTTGCAGTGCGGCTTTTTTATTCCCAAATGTTTAGAGCCGTGCAGATCAGGGTTTCTTGACGGTATCGTCAACTGCCTTCGCAGTGGATTTGATATCCTTACCGACGCCGCGCACCGTGTTGGCGCAGGCCGAAACAGCCAAGGCGCAGGCGAGAATAGCGATTGGCGCAACGCGGAACAATTTCATGATTGGTGTCTCCCTCAGCATATAAATTCGCTGGACAGCAACGAAGATGGATTAGACTGGTTCCATGACTACCGCGCGAAAACAACAATCCGATCAAGGCGACAGGCTGCTCGTCATCGCCTGCGGGATGATTGCGCGCGAAGTTTTGGCGGTCAAGGAGCAGCTCGGGCTCGACCATCTCGACCTGACCTGCCTGCCGGCGGAGTTCCATTTCTATCCGGACCGCATCGCGCCGGCCATGGACAAGGCTATCGAGAAGGCCAAGACCGACGGCTACAGACACATATTCGTCGGCTATGCCGATTGCGGCACGGGTGGCTTGCTCGATCGGATCTGCGAGAAGCATGGCGTCGAGCGCATGGCCGGGCCGCATTGCTTTGCTTTCTACCAGGGCATGGATGCCTATGCGAAGGTCGCCGATAATGACATGATGTCGTTCTACATGACCGATTTCCTCTGCCGGCAATTCGATGCCTTCTTCATGAAGCCGCTCGGCCTCGACAAGCACCCGGAGCTGATCAAGGACTATTTCGGCAATTACGAGAAGCTGATCTATATCGCTCAGACCGACGACCCGGAACTCGACAAGGTCGCCGAAAAGGCGGCGAAAATGCTCGGCCTCGCCTATGAGCGGCGCTCGACCGGCTATGGTGACCTGACGAAGGAACTGGCCAGCGCTGCAATCCTGGCTTGACGATATTTCTAGGCAAAGCGTTCTTCAGCTTCGAGCCCGGCGAGCACATCGGCAAAGCTCGTCTTGCAGACGAAACCCAGCCGGCTCCTCGCCCGCGACGCATCATAGACCCGGTCGATCGACGAAAACATCGTCCAGCCTTTCTTCGTGTAGAGTGCCGGATAATCCGGAAAATAGCGCGCGACGACCGACGGCGCGTCGGCGATCAAGGCCGCGCAATCTTCGGGCTGGAAAGGCGTCGGTGCCGAGATGATGAAAGTGTCGAAGCCCAATTGCGGCGCTTTCTCCAGGGCAGCGATGTGGGCGTCGGCTGCGTCCTCCACAGTCAGCCGGCGGAACAACAGCTCATTGGCCTTGGTGTTGGCATCCGACTGTTCGATCACGTGCGCCATGTCGTCCGCCTCGGGAAAAAACCGGGCGGTGCGCAACACGATCACCGGCAGGCCGAACTGCAAATGATAGAGCCGGCAGAGCTGTTCGGCTGAAAGCTTGGTGACGCCGTAGATGTTGCGCGGTTCAGGCGACAGGTCTTCCGTCAGCCATGCCGCCTTGCGCGCCCCGCCGGTGAAGCCGGTGCGTATGGACTCGGAAATCATTAGCGATGTCGTCGACGTAAACACGAAGCGCTGAACGCCAAAAGCTGCTGCCGCATCGAGCAGGTTGAGCGTGCCGCGCACATTCGTCTCGACGAAATCCTCGTTGCGATGACGTTCGATGTCAGGCTTGTGCAGCGCGCCGCTATGGACGATAGCCTCGATGCGGTTCTCCTCGACCGCCCTCATGACCAGGTCGCGATCGGCGACTGAGCCGACGATTCGCGTTTCGGCGGACGGAACGGGATCGAGGCCGGTGACGTCATGGCCGAAGGCCCGCAGGCGCGGTGCCAAGGCGCTGCCCAGCCAACCCGACGATCCCGTCAGCAAGATCCGCATTCTTTCCACCTCGTTGCTGCTGTCGATGCTCAGGCACGGATGACAGAACGCGGCGAAACATTAAGGTATGCGCCAGACAAGAAAACAGCCTGCTCCAGCCATCAAAAAGGGAAACGCCACCGATGATCGTTCGCCTCATGTTTGCCACAGCAACTGTCCTCTGCTTGACCATGCCCGCGTTCGCCGATGGCGAGGTGCAGAAGCTGATAACGGCTGCCGACAAGGCGCGGCTCGACAAATATGGCGAGACGCGCAAGGCAGCGCTTGACGAGGCGAAGGCCGGCGATCCCGCCGAAGTCAAGCAGCTCGACGCCTTGCTGGCAAAGCCGCTGGTTCCCTTCTCCGACAAGGACCTGACCGGCAATTGGCAATGCCGCACCATCAAGGCCGGCGGATTGAGCCCGCTCGTCATCTATGGCTGGTTCAAATGCAAGGTGAGCGACGACGGTTCCGGCTGGAGACTGGAAAAGATCACCGGCTCGCAGCGCACCAAGGGCCGCTTCTTCGACGATGGCGAGAAACGCGCGATCTATCTCGGTTCCTTCTACGTCAACGACGATCCGGCAAAGCCCTATGGCAGCGGCCCGCAAAGCGATCAGGTCGGCTATGCCTTCCGCAGCAGCGCTAGCGAATGGCGCATCGAGTTCCCGGCGCCCTATTATGAATCGAAGCTCGATATCCTCGAATTCAAGCGCTGAGCCCCGATCACCAAGGATTAACCCGGCCGACGTAGCATTCGCGCGCAAAAGAACAGGTTCTTTGCGGGGGTCGCAGAGCATGGCACGGTCGAAAACAAACCAACGGCCGATCGTCGTCGTCACCGAAGGCGGCCCGCATATCTGGGCGATCGTCAACGCCCTCGCCGATCAACTCGGCCCGGTCAGCGTCATCCTCGAAGCTCCTGAATCCAAAAAGCAATTGCTTCTCGCGCGGGCGCGGCGGCAAGGCTGGACCTCGGCCATCGGTCAACTCGGCACGATGGTGCTGACGCGCCTCGGTAAGCGCTTCTTCGCCGGCCACGCAGCACGGCTTGCCGCCGGGCAGAAGCTGCAAACCGAACCGAAGCCTGGGCAAAAGATCATTTATGTCTCGTCGGCCAACGCGCCGGAGTGCCTGCAGGCGATCGCGGAAATCCAGCCGGGTGTGGTGCTGCTCGCCGGCTGCCGCTTGCTGTCGCGGCAGACGCTGGCGAAAATCCCTTGCCCGGTCCTCAACTACCATGCCGGCATCGCCCCGAAATATCGTGGCATGAACGGCGGCTACTGGGCGCTGGCTTCAGGCGATGCGGAGAACTTCGGCACCACCGTGCATCTGGTCGACGCCGGCGTCGACCCTGGCGGCGTGCTGCGGCAGACGCGTGGCAAACCGCAGCCGGGCGACACAATTTCAAGCTACGCGTTGCGGCAGGCGGCCTTCTCGCGCGACATCTGCGTCGAAGCGGTCAGGGATGCGCTGGTCGGCAAGGTCGGCACGGTGGATCCCGGCCTGCCTTCGAAGCGATGGTATCATCCGACGGTATGGTTTTATCTCTGGACGGGGATAAGGAACGGCGTCTGGTGACGCGCCGATTTACCGGACAGCCACCCGCCACTAACATTGCATCATGAGCGACATCGACCACCGCACCATCATTGCCGGCCTTTCGGTCGAGGACCGTCGCGACCTCACCGCCAGGCTGGACGGACCCGGCATTATCCGGCTGGCCGTCCATGGCGGGCTGGTTGTCGTGCTGGGCGCGCTGATCGCCGCCCGCATTCCGTTCTGGCCGCTTCTCATCTTGCCGCAGGGAATCCTGATCGTCTTCTTCTTCACGCTGTTGCATGAGACCATCCATGAAACGGCGTTCAGAACGGCGTTGCTCAATCGCACCATCGCCACCGTGGCCGGCTTCCTGATCCTGCTGCCGCCGGCATGGTTCCGCTACTTCCATTTCGCCCACCACCGCCACACGCACGACCCGGACAACGACCCCGAACTCATGGCCCCGAAGCCGGAGACCATCGGCCAGTACCTGCGTTATCTCTCCGGCGGGCCCTACTGGAGCGGCATGGCCCGCGTGGTCATAACCAACGCGGCTGGCCGCAACCGCGATGGCTTTGTGCCGGAAAAGGGCCGCGGCAAGGTGGTTGCCGAAGCACGGCTGTTCCTGATCGGCTATGCGGCATTGCTGATGATCTCGCTGGCCGCGCAGTCGGCGCTGCTGCTTTGGGTCTGGATCGTGCCGGTGCTGGTCGGACAGCCGTTTTTGCGTGCCTACCTGCTGGCCGAGCACGCGTTGTGCCCGCATGTCGCCAACATGCTCGAGAACACCCGCACCACCTTCACCACAAGGCTGGTGCGCTTCGTGGCTTGGAACATGCCGTACCATTCCGAGCACCATTCCTATCCGGCCGTTCCCTTCCACCGCCTGCCGCGCTTCCATGACATCGTCGCGGAGCATTTACGCACGACCGAACGAGGTTACGTGCGCTTCCACAGGAAGCTGGTCGGCAGCTACGATGGCCGCGCCGGCTGACCAGTGCTGGAAGAAACCCCGCTTTCAACCGCGGCCGTCGATTGCGTCGCTTTTGAAGGCCCCCGCGTCGTCCCATAACAAGCAGCCCAACAGCGCTTCCGGCAATGCTCGAAACCACTGCATTGGCCAAAAGATCGGAATCGATCTTCGGAGAGCACGATGCAGCGGAGTTAAATGGTAGAGCATCGTTTGTGCGTCCGATTGGACGCACGGCGCTCTGCAGGAGCAGGAAATTATGGCCGATCTGATCGTCGTCTACTGGCGCGACATCCCCGCCCAGGTCATCGTCAAGAAGGGCCGGCAGAACGCCAAGCGCGAACTGCCGCTGCGCTTCACCGAGGCGATCGACATGTGCGCCATGCGCACCGGCGCTGGCGGCACCGACGACTATCTTGCCGAATGGCGCAAGGCAGAACCCCTCCCGGTCAGTGACGATCTTGAAGCCGAGGCCGAGAAGGCTCTTCAGGAACTTGATGCGAAATACGACCGTGAGCGGCTGGTCGCTCTGGTCAAGGCGGGGGGCAAAGAGAATGTCTGATCCCCAATCAATGCCGGCGACGACGGCTCAAGCCGGCGTGACCCAGGCGACCATCGTCAAGAAGGCGGCGCCGAAATCCGACTACAAGCCGGCCGACGTGTCGCCGCAGCGACGTGTGCAGCGCTCTTTCGCGGTGCGGCTTTGGTCTGTGCGGCATTCGCGGCTGCTCGAATGGTTCTACGGCAAATTCGCCGACATGTTCCTGCTCCTCCATCCGCTGTGGAAGGGCATCGGCTACAGCCGGGTCGAAGGGCCCGTGAAATTCGTCGAAAAGCGCGTCAAGGGCTTCATGTTCGACTGCCGCATGTGCGGCCAGTGCATCCTTTCCTCGACCGGCATGTCGTGCCCGATGAACTGCCCCAAACAATTGCGCAACGGCCCTTGCGGCGGTGTCCGCGCCAACGGCAATTGCGAGGTCGAGCCTGATATGCCTTGCGTCTGGGTCAAAGCTTGGGAAGGCTCGCGGAACATGGCGCATGGCGACAAGATTTTTGACGTGCAGAAGCCGGTGGATCAGTCCTTGCGCGAAACCTCCGCCTGGCTGCGGGTCACCGCGCAGGCCGCGGCCGCCCGCGATGCGGCCCGGAATACTACGAAGACCGGAGCGTCGGCATGATCGGCCGTCAGCCAGACGAGAATCCGGCCGGCATCCATTTGCCGCTCGATCCCCTGCCCGGCCACACCTCGCGCGGCCGGCTGGAACGCGTCCTCAGGCGCGGCGAGTTCGCAGTGACGACCGAGCTCAATCCGCCTGACAGCGCCGATCCGGAAGACGTCTACAACCGCGCCAGGATTTTCGACGGTTGGGTCGACGCCATCAATGCCGTCGACGCATCCGGCGCCAACTGCCACATGTCGTCGGTCGGCATCTGCGCGCTGCTGACCCGCATGGGCTATGCCCCGATCATGCAGATCGCCTGCCGCGACCGGAACCGCATCGCCATCCAGGGCGACGTGCTTGGGGGTGCTGCGATGGGCGTCGCCAACATGCTGTGCCTGACCGGCGACGGCGTGCAGGCCGGCGACCAGCCCGGCGCCAAGCCGGTGTTCGATCTCGACTGCATGTCGCTGCTCGAAACCTGCCGCGTTATGCGCGATAACGGCAAATTCCTGTCCGGCCGAAAACTCACGACGCCGCCGCAGCTTTTCCTTGGCGCGGCCATCAACCCGTTCGCGCCGCCGATCGATTTCCGGCCCTATCGGCTGGGCAAGAAGATCGCCGCCGGGGCACAGTTCGTGCAGAGCCAGTACTGCTTCGACGTACCGATGTTCCGCACCTACATGCAGAAGGTCCGCGATCTCGGCTATACCGAGAAATGTTTCATCCTGTGCGGCGTCGGGCCGCTGGCCTCGGCCAAGACGGCCAAATGGATCCGCTCCAACGTACCGGGCATTCACATTCCCGATCAGATCGTCAAGCGCCTGGAAGGCGCCCAGGATCAGAAGAAGGAAGGCAAGCAGCTCTGCATCGACATCATCAATGAGGTGAAGGAAATTCCCGGTGTATCCGGCGTCCATGTGATGGCCTACCGCCAGGAAGAATACGTCGCCGAGATCGTCGACGAATCCGGCGTGCTGAAGGGTCGCCGGCCGTGGAAACGCGAAATCCGCCGCGACGACCAGCTCGTTGCCGACCGGCTCGACCACATACTGCATGACGACCTCACTGAAACCCAGGTCGACATGGTCAAGACCGCGCATTGACAGCGCGAATCGTGAGCATTCGCTTGATCAGAAACAGATAACGATATAAAGAACTCTTTATATCACGATGGAGAGATTTCATGACCCGGACCATCGTCGCGTCGGCGACACGAGAAATCATCATCGGCTTCGATCAGCCCTTCTGCGTGATCGGCGAGCGCATCAACCCGACCGGCCGTAAGAAACTGGCCGCCGAAATGATCGCCGGCAATTTTGAGACCGTCATCAAGGATGCGCTGGAGCAGGCCGCCTGTGGGGCGACCATGCTCGACGTCAATGCCGGCGTCACTGCAGTCGATCCCAACGCCACCGAGCCGGCGCTGCTGGTGCAGACGCTGGAGATCGTGCAAGGCCTGGTCGACCTGCCGTTGTCGATCGACTCCTCCGTGACTGCGGCAATCGAAGCGGCGCTGAAGGTCGCCAAGGGCCGGCCGCTGGTCAATTCCGTCACCGGCGAGGAGGAAAAGCTCGAAGCCATCCTGCCGTTGATCAAGAAATACAACGTTCCCGTCGTCGCCATTTCCAACGACGAGACCGGTATTTCGATGGACCCCGATGTGCGCTTCGCCGTCGCCAAGAAGATCGTTCAGCGCTGTGCCGACTTCGGCATTCCGGCGCATGATGTGGTCGTCGACCCGCTGGTCATGCCGATCGGCGCGCTGGGCGATGCCGGCCGCCAGGTATTTGCCTTGCTACGCCGGCTGCGCGAGGAGCTCAAGGTCAACACCACCTGCGGCCTCTCCAACATCTCGTTCGGCCTGCCGCACCGTCATGGCATCAACGCCGCCTTCATCCCGATGGTGATCGGCGCCGGCATGACCTCGGCGATCATGAACCCGGTGCGGCCGCAGGAAATGGAAGCGGTGCGCGGCGCCAACGTGCTGAACGGCACCGACGAGAACTGCACCAACTGGATCAGGACCTACAAGGACTACAAACCTGCTGAAGGCGGCCGAGCCGTTGCCGCCCGGACGCAGGTCAACGCGCCGGGCGATGGCAATGGCAATGGCGGACGCAGACGCGGCGGCCGCGAAGCGCGTATGGCCCGGGGTTGAGCCAGGTCTTGGCCGACACGATATGGGGCCTAGGACTGGGGAGGAACCGAGACACAGCGGCATCGCTGCCGTGGCCAAGACCCGAGCTGCGTAGAAAGTAAAGTCTGGAACGTATGAACTCTCCCGTCAACATCACCGATCCGCTCGTGCTGTTCATGCCGTCGGGCAAGCGCGGGCGGTTTCCGGTCGGCACGCCGGTTCTGGATGCCGCGCGCCAGCTCGGTGTCTATGTCGAGAGCGTGTGCGGCGGGCGTGCCACTTGCGGGCGTTGCCAGATCGAGGTGCAGGAAGGCAATTTCGCCAAGCACAAGATCGTTTCCTCCAACGATCACCTCTCGCCCAAGGGCGCCAAGGAAGAGCGCTACGAGCGCGTACGCGGCCTGCCCGAGCGCCGCCGGCTGTCCTGCTCGGCGCAGATTCTCGGCGATCTCGTCGTCGACGTGCCGCAGGACACCGTCATCAACGCGCAGACCATCCGCAAGGACGCCGACACCAGGGTCATCGCCCGCGATGCGGCAATCCGCATGTGCTATGTCGAGATCGAAGAACCCGACATGCACAAGCCGCTCGGCGACCTCGACCGTCTGAAGATCGCGCTGATGAAGGACTGGGGCCTCAAGAGCCTCGATTTCGATTTCCATCTGTTGCCGCAGGTGCAAGGCATTTTGCGCAAAGGCAACTGGACCGCGACCGCCGCCATCCACAAGGACACCGACAGCGAGACCGCACGGGTCATCGCTTTGTGGCCCGGCCTCAAGAACGAGGCGTACGGACTTGCCTGCGATATCGGCTCGACCACGATCGCCATGCATCTGGTGTCGTTGCTGTCGGGCCGCGTCGCCGCCTCGTCGGGCACATCCAATCCGCAGATCCGCTTCGGCGAGGATCTGATGAGCCGTGTCTCGTACGTGATGATGAACCCGGACGGCCGCGAAGGCATGACGGTCGCCGTGCGCGAGGCCATTTCGGGGCTTGTGGACAAGGTCTGCACCGAAGGCAACGTCCAACGCAACGACATCCTGGATTCCGTGTTCGTCGGCAATCCGATCATGCACCATCTGTTCCTCGGCATCGATCCGACCGAGCTCGGCGGCGCCCCCTTCGCGCTAGCCGTCTCCGGCGCCGTGCACATCAAGGCATCGGATATCGGTTTGAAGCTCAACCAGGGCGCCAGGCTCTATATGCTTCCTTGCATTGCCGGCCATGTCGGCGCGGACGCTGCCGCAGTGACGCTGTCGGAAGGGCCGCACCGCCAGGACGAGATGATGCTGATCGTCGATGTCGGCACCAATGCCGAGATCGTGCTCGGCAATCGCCAGCGGGTCGTGGCGGCCTCATCGCCAACTGGCCCGGCCTTCGAAGGTGCGGAAATCTCCGGTGGCCAGCGCGCCGCACCGGGTGCCATCGAGCGCGTCCGCATCGATCCTGAAACGCTGGAACCGAAATACCGCGTCATCGGCTCGGAACTCTGGTCCGACGAGCCGGGCTTCCTCGACAGCGTGCAGGCGACCGGCGTCACCGGTATTTGCGGCTCCGGCATCATCGAGGTGGTCGCCGAGATGTATCTCGCCGGCATCATCTCCGAGGACGGCGTCGTCGATGGATCGCTGAGCGGCCACTCGCCTCGCGTCGTCGCCAATGGCCGCACCTTCTCCTATGTGCTGAAGGAAGGCGAGCCCAAGATCACCATCACCCAGACTGATGTGCGCGCTATCCAGCTTGCCAAGGCCGCCCTTTATGCCGGCACCAAGCTTTTGATGGAAAAGCAGCACACCGATCATGTCGACCGCATCCACTTCGCCGGCGCATTCGGCTCGTTCATCGACCCGAAATACGCAATGGTGCTGGGCCTGATTCCGGATTGCGACCTCGACAAGGTCTCGGCCGTTGGCAATGCGGCCGGCGCCGGCGCCCGCATGGCGCTGTTGAACCGTGGCTATCGCCGCGAGATCGAGGAAACCGTTAGCAAGATCGAGAAGATCGAGACGGCGCTAGAGCCGAAATTCCAGGAACATTTCGTTTATGCCATGGCGCTCCCGAACAAGATCGACCCGTTTCCCAAGCTGTCGGCGGCGGTGAAACTGCCGCCGCGCAAGACGGTGAGCGAAGACGGCATTGCCGGCGACGCTGCCCCGCGGCGGCGTTCGCGCGAAGGCCACGCCGCGCGGCGCGGGCGGGGATGACTCGCCTCCGCTAGGCGGTCAGACCTTCCATTTTCATTTGTATGCAAATGTTTCCAGATCGCGCCGATCTGGAAACGAAAACGCGTTTTCGTGAAATCCGCCAGATACATAGGCGGAGCATTTAACCGGCATCGAACGGCAGGCGGAAACAGTTTTCGGCCACCGCAACGCTCCAAGGAGATCAAGATGTCGATGTTCGAAAGCCTCGGCCGCTATGGTGCGGCCTTCAAGAAAACACGCGAAGGCGCAAGTCGCTGCGCATCCTCAACAGCTTGCCGCCTGAGATCCAAAAGGACATTGGCTGGCCGGTGTCGCCGCGTTCGAGCGAAAGGCAGCTTTCGGTCGGATGGGGCGTGCAGCGCGGATGAAATTCATCGACAAATGCAAGCTGCTCGCTATTCGCCGGAGCCGCAATGCGGCTCCGGCTGCACCCAGCAATTGGCTGCGCGCCGCGTTGCTGCCGCGGCGTTGAGCTGCGCCGGTAGGCCAGAGACTTCATGGCCGGACGCTTTCTCGACAGCTGGGATCAAACGACCGTGTTGAGATTGCATCAATCTTGACTTTTTTGGTGGCGACACAATCTTCGAAATAGTCGGGGGTTCTCTTAGTCGGCTCAGCCGAAGTCCGTGTATCTGCATGCCCAGTCTCAAAAGCCACGTCGTGTCGTTCGTCCTCAGGTACAGCCGCAAGAAGGCGTTTTCCAGCCCCGAGAACCTGCAGCGCTGGATCGCCTATGCGCGCAAGACGGAAAACCATCAGCCGCCTGCGTCGCTGCGGTCACGCCTGGAGATCACAATCCGCACGATCAACGGCTTTCCCGTCTACGAGATCGCGCCCCAGGCTGGTGAGCGGAGGCGGATTCTCTACCTGCACGGCGGCGCTTATGTCTTTGAAATCACCCCCTATCATTGGCGGCTGATCGCCGACATGGCCGACCGCCTCGGGTTCGGTATCACCGTGCCGATCTATCCCATTGCTCCCGAACACAATTTTCACGCCATGTTCGGCATGGTCGGCGCCGTCTACCGCCAGATGTTCGGCGAAACCAGGGCGACTGATATCATCTTCATGGGCGATTCCGCCGGCGGAAACATGGCCGTCGTGCTGACCATGATGGCTGCGCAAAATGGCCTGCCCTTGCCATCACGCCACGTGCTGATTTCGCCCGGTCTCGACGTGTCGCTCGCCAACCCAGAAATGTATGAGGCCGAACGCAACGATCCGTGGCTGGGCATTGCCGGCGGCCGCGAGGCGATCCGGCTTTACAGCGCCGGCATAGATCCCACCGACTGGCGCATCAGCCCGGTTTACGGCGACCTGTCGGTGCTGCCCAAAACGCTGCTGCTGACCGGTTCACGCGATCTGCTCACCCCCGACAATCTGATCTTCGCGGAAAAGGCACGCGCGGCCGGCGTCGAAATTGAGGTCGTCCACGAGCAAGGCATGTTCCATGTCTGGCCGTTGATCGACATGCCGGAGGCGCGACGCGCGCGGGACAGCATAGTGGCCTTCTTGACCAACGAAACTGACAGTTATCATGCCAAGGCAGGAGAGTTGTCGCTGCAAAGGGCAGACCGCGACGGAACCCCTCGCGATCTGGTTGCGCCGCTCAGGTCGTAGTTTGGCTCAGAACTTCCCAGTTTCCCTGAACATCTCAAACGTCGCGCGGATATGGTCGGCGACCGCCTTCACCGGCGCGCTGGCGTCCGGCGTCACCACCATGGCGAGGTTGTAGGTGCCGATGTCAGGCATGCCGTCCTTCGGGCACAGCTCGACCATGTCGCTGCCGAGGAAGGATTTCGGCAGCGGCGCCACCGCAAGATCCGCCATGATCGCGGCGCGCTGGCCGGCCGTGTGCGCGCTCATATAGGCGATACGGTAGTTGCGGCCCTCGCGGCCAAGCGCCTCCAATGCCCCTGCCCGCCAGGCACAGCCCTCTTCCCACAATGAGACCGGCAGCGGCTCGCGCAGATGCGCGCAACCGCCCTTGGCACCGGCCCAGACGATCGGCTCTGTGAGCAGCACTTCGGCGCCGATCGCGCTGGTCTTGTAGGAGTTGGTGAGCAGCGTGATGTCGAGCGCCCGGTCGTCCATGCGCCGGCGCAGATTGACGCTCTGGTCGATGGTGACGTCGACCGCGATCGATGGATGCGACTGTGCGAACCGCTTCAGCACATGCGGCAGCACACGTTCGCCGTAATCGTCCGGCGAGCCGAGCCGCACCACCCCGACAATGTCTGGAATGATGAACTTCGACACCACCTCGCGATTGATCGACAGCAGCCGGCGCGCATAGCCGAGCAGCATCTCGCCATCGGTGGTCAGCGTCACCGAACGGGCGTCGCGCGCGAACACCGAGCGGCCGAGAATGTCCTCCAGCTTCTTGATCTGCATGGAGACGGCCGACGGCGTGCGGAAGACCGCATTGGCCGCAGTGGTGAAGCTGCCGGTCTCGGCGATCGCGACGAAAGTGCGCAGAACATCGAGATCGAGCAGCGGCAGCGGATGATTGAGTGGGGCGTTCATGGCAAGCGACCTTCAATTTTTCTGATGCAAACCATCATTCCATTTCGTTTGATTGAACACCAGTTTGGGAGGATAGTCAACTCCATCGAAGGCAGGACGCATCGAAGTGGTCCCGAAACAACCATGACACGGACCTGCAATCGACACGAAATGAAGCTGAAACAAACCCGGTGTACCGCCTGACGCTGCAAGTGCCGGCCCGGCCCAACGCGAAGGAGAATGAGATGTCTATCCTGTCATCCATCGGTCGGATCGCGACCGAATTCAGCGAGGCCCGTGCCCGCTACCAGACGGAACGCGCCATCCGCGCGCTGCCGATTGAACTGCAGAAGGATATCGGCTGGCCTGAAGCTGCCGATGCCAAGGCCGGCACTCGCCATGGTGTGGGATCCTGGGCTGGAGCAAAGTAAACCGTGTGTATCAACAGCTGAAGGCCTGCCGCGCAGATCAGCCCGGCAGGCCTTTTTGTTTGTACTCCAACAATTTTCCCGAGCCATGTCGCCGTCGCATGCCGCATATGAGCAAGTCGCATAGCAGCCCGCACTGGCAATCAACACATTGTAAATAATCGAAAATCCTGGGCAGAATGCCCAAATTTGTCGCATTCCGTGTCGCTTTTCATATCAAGTGCTTCGCTTTTGCGATTTAGTTTCCCCTCACGTAAGCCTATATCATCATCAACAAACGAGCTGCCCCACTCCATCAAGCGAAGGCGACCCGTCTGAGCAACCGAATGGAGATGATCATGAAGCTTTTTGCCCGCCTCTTTGCCCGTCGCGAAATGAACCTGACGACCGCGCTCGAGCGCCAGCGCCTGGCCAACACCATGCCTGGCCAGACCGGTGCCATGGCTGCCGCGCGCCTCGGCTTCGTCGCCTGAGACGCGGCAATCCCGGCGGAAGCAGCCTAGCGCTGCTTCGAAGTCGATCCAGCGCCGCTTCGGTTTTGCCGAGGCGGCGTTTTCGTGTGCGCAGACTGCGTAGGCTCGTTTGCTCGATCCGGCGGCATGTCGCGTCCTTCGCCGCATAGCGATTGCCCATTTGCGACCCGTGTCGCAAATAAAGTCGCTCCGTTGCCATCTAGCCAATTGACAGGAAACGTCTTTCCTGATGTCGCTATGCTAATCGCGACATCCTGTTCGCGCCATTGCAGCGTGAGGATCTACCCGTGAACGTCGTAAAGCACCCGATCCGGCGATCGTTCGTATTCTTCCTGGTCCCCGATTTCACCATGATCGCCTTCGCGACGGCGCTCGATCCGTTGCGTTCGGCCAACCGCATGCTCGGCTATGAAGCCTATCGCTGGCGGCTCGCCAGCATCGACGGCAAGCCGGTGCGCGCCTCGAACGGCGTCGAATGCGCCGTCAACACCTCGCTGGAGGAAGAGCGCAAGAAAATGTCCGGACCGGACCGGCCGAACATGGCCATCGTCTGCAGCGGCATCAATGTCGAACGCTACCAGAACAAATCGGCCTTTGCCTGGTTGCGCGAGGAGTACAATCGCGGCGTTGCCGTCGGCGGCCTGTGCACCGGCGCGCATATCCTGGCCGCCGCAGGCCTGCTGTCCAACAAGCGCTGCGCCATCCATTGGGAGAACCTGCCGGGCTTTT
Source organism: Mesorhizobium sp. M0800 (assembly GCF_040320095.1). Lineage (NCBI taxonomy): Bacteria > Pseudomonadati > Pseudomonadota > Alphaproteobacteria > Hyphomicrobiales > Phyllobacteriaceae > Mesorhizobium > Mesorhizobium sp. M0800. Next base: position 115,401 of record NZ_JAMYOZ010000003.1, on the reverse strand, counting down.
CCGAGGCGTTCCCCAAGGCCAATGTCTTCGCCGACCTCTTCGAGATCGACCAGAACATCTACACCTGCGCCGGCGGCACCGCCGCGCTCGACATGATGCTGAAGCTGATCGGCGACGATTTCGACGAAAGCCTCGTCAACCGCGTCTGCGAGCAGGTGCTGACTGATCGCGTGCGCAGCCCGACCGACCGCCAGCGCCTGCCGCTGCGCGCCCGCCTTGGCGTGCAGAATTCCAAGGTTCTGACCATTATCGAGCTGATGGAAGCCAATCTCTCCGAGCCGCTCTCGCTGATCGAGGTCGCTGACCATGTCGACCTGTCGCGCCGGCAGATTGAGCGCCTGTTCCGCACCGAGATGGGGCGCTCCCCTGCCCGTTACTATCTGGAGATCCGCCTCGACCGCGCCCGGCACCTGCTGATCCAGTCGTCGTTGCCGGTGGTCGAAGTGGCGGTCGCCTGCGGCTTTGTTTCCGCCTCGCATTTCTCCAAATGCTATCGCGAGTTGTACGCCCGCTCGCCGCAACAGGAACGCGTCGACCGCAAGCAGCTTCTGGCGGCTTGATCCAGCACGTTTCGTGGGCGCGGCCGAAATTGTCATGACATTGTCTGGCGAAATGTGGTATCCTTCAATCGAGAGGTACCAATGACGACCAGAACCACCAGATCGGAAAAACTGGACTTGCGCCTTACCCCCCAGGCAAAGCGTACACTCGCAACCGCCGCCGCGACTGAACGCCGTTCGCTCAGCGATTTCGTGCTTGAAAGCGCGCTTGCGCGAGCCGAAGAAACATTAGCCGACCGGCGCAGCTTCCATCTCGACGCCGAAAAATGGGTCGCGTTCATGGCAGCGCTCGACGCGCCAACGCGTGATCTCCCCCGCCTCAAGCGCCTATTGAACGAACCAAGCATCTTTTCCGGTCGCGATCCAGCGTGAGCGAATTCCAGATCGAGAAACTGGCCCGCAAGCATTTGGTGGACATGTTCGACTGCGGTGAAGAACCGCTCAATCGCTTTCTCGTACGCTATGCATTCCAAAACCAGCAAGCCAATGCTTCGCAGACCTACATTGGTCTCTCTGGCGAAGATGTGATCGGCTTTTATACCCTGGTCGTTGGTGAAGTTAAATATGAGGGTGCGCCCGAGCGATTGACGAAAGGTCTCGCACGCCATCCGGTGCCTGTAATGCTGCTGGCGCGTCTTGCGGTCAGTCTGGACTGGCAAGGCAAAGGCGTCGGCGGCGGACTGTTGCGCGATGCCGTCCTGCGCAGTTTGCAGGCGGCCGATATTGCAGGTATCCGCGCGGTCGTCGTCCACGCCAAGAACGACGGCGCCCGCACGTTTTACGAGCGCTACGGATTCGCGCAATCGCCGACGGACCCGCTGCATCTTTACGTGCTTATCAAGGACTTACGAAGTCTCTGAGCCGTTCAGGCGCCTTGCTGACCCGACTATATCTGCGCCGTGCGCATCGCCTCGACGCGGATATCTTCCGTCAGCCGCGCCTTCAGTGCCGAAAACTCCGGGCTGGTCTTCAGCGTGTAGTGGCGCGGATGCGGCAGGTCGACGGCAACGTCCGATTTGATGCGGCCCGGCCTTGCCGTCATCACGACCACGCGCGACGCCATGAAGATCGCCTCCTCGATGTCGTGGGTGACGAACAGCACCGTTTTTTGCCGCCGCTCCCAGATGCCGAGAAGCAGTTCCTGCATCAGCCCGCGGGTCTGGTTGTCGAGTGCGCCGAACGGCTCGTCGAGCAGCAGGATCTCCGGATCGTTGGCCAGTGCCCGGGCAATCGCGGTGCGCTGCTGCATGCCACCGGAAAGCTGCTTCGGCCAATGGTTTTCAAAACCTCTCAGCCCGACGAGATCGACGTAAGAAGCGACGATTTCGCTGCGGTCGTGCTCGGCCATTCCACGTTCGCGCAGGCCGAAGGCGATGTTCTCGGCGACCGTCAGCCACGGAAACAGCGTATAGGACTGGAAAACCATGCCGCGGTCTGGACCGGGCCGGTCCACCACCCTGCCGTCGAGCAGAACACGTCCCCCACTCGGCGCTTCGAGGCCGGCGACGATCCTGAGCAGCGTCGACTTTCCACAGCCGGATGGCCCCAGGATGGTGATGAAGTCGTTGGCGGCGACCGCCAGATCGATCGGCATCAGCGCCTTGACCGGCTGCCCACCGCCGACACCGGCGAAGGTGCGCGAGACGCCTTCGATGAGCAGCTTGCTCACGCCAGGCTCCATGGAAACAGCCAACGGTTGAGCGCCTTGAAGGCGAAATCGGACAACAGCCCGATCAGGCCGATGACGATGATGCCGAAGATGATCTGCCCTGTCGCCAGCCGCGACTGGCTGTTGATGATCATGTAGCCGATGCCCGACGACGAGCCGATCAGCTCGGCGACGATGACATAGGTCCAGGCCCAGCCGAGCACCAGCCGCAGGGTCTCGGCAATCTCCGGCGCATTGGCCGGCATGATCACGCGCCGCACGATGCCGTTGTCGGACGAGCCAAGCGTGTAGGCCGCCTCGACCAGGTCGCGCCGTGTGCCGCCGACCTTGACCGCGATGATCAGGATAATCTGGAACACCGAGCCGACGAAGATCACCAGCAGTTTTTCGAGCTCGCCAACGCCCGCCCACAGGATGAGCAGCGGGATGAAGGCCGATGCCGGCAAATAGCGGGCGAAGGAGACGAACGGCTCCAGGAACGCCTCCACGGGCTTCCAGGCACCCATCACGATGCCGAGCGGCACGGCAACGATGGCCGCCATCAGGAACCCGCCGAAGACGCGCCAGATGGTGATAAGGATGTCGACCCAGAAGCGGTCCTCGACCAGCAGCCGCCAACCGTCTCTTACCATCGACAGCGGATCGGCAAGGAAAATGCGATTGACGTGGCCGCCAAGCGTGATCCACGCCCAGAACGCCACGAACAGCACGAAGAACGAAATGCCGAGCACGGTTCGAATGCCCGGCGAGACCGGATGCAAGGGGCGCGGCATCTTCGACCGTCCTCTGATCTGAATGAAAAAGCGGCGGCGCACGCGCCGCCGCCGGGCGACAATCCTGCCGGTTAGTCGGCGACGGCGCTGGTGTCGGCCAATGTCGAGACGTCAGGCGCTTCCTTGATCAAACCCATCTGCAGCAGAAGCTCGCCGGCGGTCTTGGAAAAGTCCTGGAATTCCTTGGTGAAGAACTGCTTGTTTTCAGCCTTGTCGGCCCATTTCAGGTATTTGGCCGACTCTTCGAATTCCTTGGCCGACTGCTTCACGTCGGCACCCATCGTCTCATAGGATTTCGCCGGATCGCTCTTGATCAGGTCGAGTGCCTCGAAATAGCTGTCGGCAAGCGCCTTGCCCGCATCCGGATTGGCCTTGAGGAACTCCGGCGTGCAGCCGACCGTATCGAGCACCATCGGATAGTCGAGAGTGGTCACAAGGATATGGCCCTGGTCGGACTTTTCGCGCACCGCCGAGATGAACGGCTCATAGGTGACCGCCGCATCGTTCTGGCCGGCGAGAAACGCCTGCGCCGCCGCATCCGGCTCCAGGTTGACGACCGTCACGTCCTTGGTCGACATGCCGTTCTTGTTGAGCACCCAGGCCAGCATGAAATAGGGCGAGGTGCCCGGCGCCGAAGACGCGACCGACTTACCTTTGAGATCGGCGACGGTCTTGATGTCGTTGCGGGCGACGATGCCGTCGGCGCCGTAGGATTTGTCGAGCTGGAATATCTGCTTGGTCGTCACGCCATTGGCGTTCCAGACCAGCCAGGTCTCGACCGTGGTGGCGGCGCATTGCAGGTCGCCGCTGGCGATGGCGAGCGGCCGGCTGGCTTGCGGCACCTTCTTCAAGGTGACGTCGAGGCCGTGCTTTTCGAAGATGCCGGCCTGCTTGGCGAGCGTCAGCGGCGCAAAGCCGGTCCATCCACTGATGCCGATGCTGACCGATGTGGCGGCCATCGCCGGCGCGGACAATCCGACGGCAAGCGTCAAGCTTGCGGCAAGAATTCCGATCCTGTTCATGTGGGTTCCCCTTTTATGTGTTCGGATGGGGAATTGTGTCACAGACGCCCGCAGGCTTGTCAATGAAGCAGATGCTGCACTGCGGTATGTCACCATCGACAGCAAACTCCGCCATCAGCGGCTGTTGTACATCCAGCTGCGGTCGCGCCACATTTTTTCGCCGACCAGGCAGTCGGTGACGGGGATGTCCTGTGCCAGCACCAATGGCGGATGCGCCGCCTCTTCCGCCGCTCGCTGCGGCGAGGCCGGACCGGCAAGCTCCAGCACCAGCTTGCGGCGGATGGCCTCCGGAAACTGCGTCCAGTCATTGACCGGGATCATGAAGGAGCCCGGCCCGCCGATGACGCAGTCGCTGTAGTAGCGGTCGAGATTGTTGACATCGTAAGCGCTGCTGAACCCGCCCCTGGTCATCAGCGGCAGGCCGTTGACGGTGATGCCTTGCTTGATCACGGCGTCGCGGGTGATATCGACAGGTGCGCCCTGGTTGTTGGGGCCGTCACCCGAAATGTCGATCACCCGCTTGACGCCCTGGAAGCCGCTTTCAGCAAAGAGATCGCTGGCGAATTCCAGCGCGCCGGAGATCGAGGTGCGCCTGGCACTGGCCGGCGGATGAGCGGAAAGCTGCGCTGCCAACCGCTCGGCGTCGGCACGATTGGCGATCACCGTCCACGGCACGACGACCTGCTGCCAGGTCGCGCCAGCCCATTCGACATAGGTGACGGCAATCTTGCCATGAGTGCCTTCGCCGATTGCCTGCAGGACATCGTCATGCGTCAGCGCCGCCGCATAGCCATGACGCTGGATTTCGAGCTCGTCCGGCGACATGGACAGCGAAACGTCGACTGCCAGCACCAGTTCGACGTCGACCGGCTCGGCGGCGCTGGAGTTTGCAGTCAGCCATAGCACCGACGCCAGCGCGGCGGCACCCGAGACGAGATGTCTTGCACGGGCAAAACCAGCCATGCCGCACGGTAAGCGAAAATCGCCGATCGACAAAGAGAAAAGCCCGGTGGAGAGCCGGGCTCATTCGGTCACATTTTTGCGAACCGCCGGAAAACGAATTTCATTTGTGGATGCGGTGCCCGCCCCGTCCCCGCCACTCCACGGCCTTCTCGACATCCGTCTCGGAGGATGGGTCCGGCTTCGGTTTTCTAGCACCGACTCCGCGCGCTGCCCTCCAGTTCGGCTTGAATGACGGCGGAAGCCACAACAGAATACCTGCAACCGCGGCAGGCAAGATGATCGCAAAACGCAGAATTGAAAGTACGATGCCGCAGATGCCGACGATCTGCGCGGCCCGGCGGACGCCGAAGCGTCTCAGGAACAAATGTCTTGCAATCGCGCCGCCATCCAGATCGTAGGCGGGCAGGATGTTGAGAATGATAAGTGACACGTTCAACAATGCGCCAATCCAAAGCGTCCATACCAGAGGACCGACCGACCTTGACGGCAGCCACCCGAATTGGCCTTTCGGGCGCAACTGGGATGAGTTCTCCAAAAACCAGATAATAGGCCGCATCGAAAAACGCGGCGAGCGCGACGTTCGCCAGGGGACCCGCTATCGCAATCCGCGCCCAGGCAGGCGATGGCGCTGCGGCGCGTTTGAAACGCGTGAGCCCGCCGAAGAGATATATTCTATCCTGTCGGTGGCGACGCCCTGTCGGCGTCCGATCCAGGCGTGTGCCAGTTCGTGCAGAAATATCGACGCAAACAGAAGCGCTGCAAAGATAGAGGTATGGATCAGTGCATCCTTGGGTCGGCTCGCCCACTCGTTCAGGAAGGGCAGCACAATGGGAATTGCGAAGGTCCAGCTGACGCGAACCGGGATATTCCGGTTCAGCTGAAACACAAGCGTATCGTTTTTTCTGTCCCAGCCGATCCGCCGCAAAGGCACCCCCAATCGCAGCGCGACGGTAAGCGAGAATCATCGCTCCACAAAGCGAAAAGCCCGACGATGAATCGGGCTTCTCATTCAGGTCCTGCTGGCACTGCTCGGCTTGCCTGTGTGGAGAATCGGCAGGCAAGCAACGCTTAGCTGCGCGGATTGAGGTTCTCCGGGTCGTAGAGCGGCCTGTAGCCGACGGCGGCCACTTCGACCGGGTACTTCTCGCCGAAATATTCGACGCTCAGCTTGCGGCCCTCCTGGCAATACGCCCAGGGCAGGTAGGCGAGCGCGATGTTCTTGCCGAGGGTCGGACCATAGGCCACCGAGGTCGTGAAGGAGCGGCGGCCGAGCTCGTCGACGAGCGTCTCACCGGTTTGCGGGTCCATCACCGGCATCGTGCCGACCGGATAGCGGGGAACACCATTCGAATCTGTATTGTCCGTCATGATAAGCGTGCAAAGCATGGCCGGCTGATGCACCCGGGCGCGATATTCCAGATGCTTTGCCTTGCCGCAGAAATCGGCCTCCTTGACTTTCGGACGGGCAAGGTCGGCTTCCAGCAGATTGTATTCGGTCAAGAGGTCCGCATTCTGCAGGCGCAGGCTCTTCTCCATGCGGCGGCTGTTGGCATAGGTCTCGACGCCAAAGGCCATCACGCCGGTCGACCGCAGCGCGTCCCAGACAGCCAGGCCGTCCTCGTAGCGCATATGCAGTTCCCAGCCTTGCTCGCCGACATAGGAGATGCGGAAGGCGGTCACGTCCTTGCCGGCGATCCTGACGGGCTTGATCGCGGCAAAGGGAAAATTCTCAGGCGTCAGTCCGTCGGGGTTTTCCACGACCTTGCCCAATGTTGCCCGCGCGTTCGGACCCCAGATGCCGACGGTCACATATCTCTCGGTCACATCGGTGACGGTAACGTCGAAGCCTTTGTCCTCTGCCGTCCGGCGCATGTACTGGAAGTCGCGCGGCCCGGCATCAGCGCCGTCGATGACGCGGCAGCGGTCGGCCATGCGGATGACGGTCAGGTCGGCGCGCACCATGCCTTCCTCGTCGAGGAAATGGGTATAGATGCCCTTGCCGATATTGCCGTCGCCGCCGATCTTTGCCGCGCACAGCCATTCCATCAGCGCGACATGGTCCGGGCCTTCCACGTCGTACATGGCGAAATGCGACAGGTTGACGATGCCGCAATCCTCGCTCATCGCGAGATGCTCGGCGTTCGAGACGCGCCAGAAGTGGCGGTTATCCCATTCGTTTTGGCGCACCGGCACCCGGTTGCCGTATTTCTCGAGCAGATGCTCGTTGGCGGCGTAGCCATGGGCGCGCTCCCAGCCGCCGAGCTCCATGAAATAGCCGCCGAGTTCCTTCTCGCGCTCCCAGAAGGGCGAGCGGCGGACATTGCGAGCCTTGGAGAAGGGCTCGCGCGGATGGACCGCCGGGTTGTAGACCTTCATCGCGGTTTCGGTGCAGCGATCCCAGATGAACTGTTCTTTCGTCTGGTGCGGATAGAAGCGCGAATAGTCGATGGCGTGGTGGTCGATCGCCGTGCGGCCGTCCGTCATCCAGTCGGCGATGAGCTTGCCCATGCCGGGGCCGTCTTTGACCCAGATGGCAACGGCATACCAGAGGCCCCTGACCTTCTGACTTTCGCCCATCGAGGGGCCGCCGTCCGCCGTCACCTGCAGCAGGCCGTTGAAGGAATGGCTCTCATTGTAGCCCAGCTCGCCCAGGATCGGCGTCAGTTCCATGGCGCGCTCGAGCGGCGCCAGGATCTGCTCCATGTCGAGATCGCGTTGCGACGGCGAAAGCCGTGCCTGGTTTTTCTCGAGAAGATCGCGCGGATGGCAAAGGCGCGGATTGGTCTCTTCGTAATAGCCCCATTCGATCTGCCCGCCTTCGGCGGTCTTTGGGTCGCCGGTATCGCGCATGTAAGCCGAGTTGCCCTGGTCGCGCAGCAGCGGCCAGCCGATCTCCTTGCCGGTGCCGGCGAACTCGGTGTACGGCCCGAAGAAGGTAAGCGGATGGTCGATCGGCATGACCGGCAGGTCCTCGCCCGCCATTTCCGCGATCAGCCGTCCCCAGATGCCCGTGCAGACCGCGACATAGTCGGCTTCGATGGTGCCGCGGTCTGTCACCACGCCCCTGATGCGGCCGTTCTCGATGACGAGCGACCTGGCCGACGTATTGGCAAACGCCCTGAGTTTGCCGGAAGCTTCCGCCTGGTCGACAAGCTTGCCGGCGACGGTCTGCGAGCGCGGGATGACGAGGCCGGCGTCGGGATCCCACAGGCCGCCCTGTACCATCTGTTCTTCGATCAGCGGGAATTTTTCCTTGATCTCGGCGGGATCGATCAGGCGGGCGCGTGTGCCGAAGGCCTTCGCCGAGGCGATCTTGCGCTTGATCTCCGCCATGCGGGCGTCGTCGCCGACGCGGGCAACCTCGAGGCCGCCGATGCGCGCGTAGTGACCCATCTTTTCGTAGAAATCGATGGAATAGAGCGTCGTCCAGCACGACAGGAAATCATGGCTGGTCGTGTAGCAGAAGTCGGAGGCATGCGCCGTCGAGCCAATATCCGTCGGGATGCCCGATTTGTCGATGCCGACAATATCGTCCCATCCGCGCTCGATCAGGTGATGGGCGACCGATGCGCCGACGATGCCGCCCAGCCCGACGATGACGACCTTCGCCTTTTCCGGAAACCCTGCCATTGCCCGCGACTCCAAGATGCTATTGCGAGCAGACTATAGGGCGGCGCGGCGCCGCGCTTGCAGCCTGTTTGCGACATCGCCAAAAAAGCCCGCGCCACCAGCCTGTCGAATGCAGTTAGACCTACGCCTTCGCCCTGCTCGGTACGAAGGCGCTGCTAGAGCCCGCCCCTGCGCAGCTTCGAAGAAAAGTGCATACCTTCATCGCCGATTACCGGAAGCAAATAAAAGGCCGGGCGTTTGCCCGGCCTTCAAAAATCATGGCGTCGACTTTACTTGATGCGCGCGACGCCGCCCGAGATCTCAATCGTCTCCGAACCGGTAAGCGCCTCGAGGTCGCCATTCGGCAAGGTAACAAAACAGCCGCTCGGGCAAAATTCCACGGTTTCGCCGGCGGCCAGCGCCAGCTCGGTCTTGCCGCCGCCTTCCGTCACGATCAGGGTGCGGGTCTCGGCGTCCTTGTTGACCGCGCTGGCGGCATGGGCCGAACCGCCCACGGCCAGAAAAGCGATGGCGCCGACGAGAGACTTCCACATTTTGCAGTATCGGTGTTGCCACCGCCTCTGTTGCATTTCGCAAGGCATTCTCGCCGTTTGCAGGTGAGCTTATATGCAATGCAAGCTGAACGGCAACTGAATGCCGCATTCATGCCGCAATTGGTTTCCGAAGGCTTGAAGGCAAGCTCCAAACAGCTAGTCAGGATCGGGCTTCCGCACCTTGCGTCCCGACTTGGCGAGACGTTTCGCCTCGACCGCCGCCAGTGCTTTTGCTTGTTCCCGCTCGACGAATTCGACTTCGATCTTGTCGTCGTCGATCGGCCACGCTTCGTGCTTTTTGGTCTCGACGACGGCGCGCGGTGTCGACGGAATTTCGATATGCTGGTCGGCGAACACATCGAAGATGGCAAAGCGGATGTCGTTCTGGACGATATTGCCACTAAGAACGTCTGCCAGGAATACGCGGATCTCGAATTCGAGCGCGGCCGGGCCGAAATTGGAAAACAGCACGAAGGGTTCGGGGTTTTTCAGCACCAGCGGATGACTGCGCGCGATCTCCAACAGGACGCCATGCACGTGCTTGATGTCGCTGCCATAGGCGACGCCGACCTTGATATCGATGCGGCCGAGCTTGTTGCGGTGCGTCCAGTTCCCGACCGCATTGTTGATCAGGTTTGAATTGGGCAGGATCACCGACTGCCGCTGGAACGTTTCGATCTCGGTGGCGCGCACGCTGATCTTCTTGACCGTGCCGCTGATGTCACCGGCGACGATCCAGTCGCCGACCTTGAACGGCCGCTCGGCCAAAAGGATCAGGCCCGAGACGAAGTTGGAGACGACATTCTGCAGGCCAAAGCCGATGCCGAGAGACAGGGCGCCGGCGACCAACGCGAGATTGGAGAGGTCGATACCGGCCGCCGAGATGCCGACCAGTGCCGCGACCGCGACGCCGGCATAGCCGACCGCCAGCCGGATCGAATTGCGCACACCGGTGTCGACCCGGCCGCGCGCCATCACCGAACCGTCGAGCCAGCCCTGGAACCAGCGCGTCAGGAAATAGCCGATGATGAAGACGACGACGCCGGTGAGGATGCCGGTGACCGAGATCGTCACCGAGCCTATAGTGAGGCCCGTCGCCAGTTTGTAGGCCCAGGCCTGGATGTCGCCGGGCTGGAAGCCCCACATCAACAGGATCAGCGGCAGGAACACCAGCACGATCATGATGTTGATGGCGGCGCTGACGACAAGCCCGAGCTGGTCGAGCGCGGTCTCTTCGTAGCTTGAATTGGCCGCTAGCCAGCGCCCGATCGAAGTGTTGGCGAAACCACCTTCCATGCCGATCGCCCGCGCCGACAGGAAGCCGATATAGGCGGTGACCAGGATAGTGCCGGTAACCACGACCTGCACCGAGACGAAAATAGCAAGGCCGATAAAGCCGAGCAGCGCCGACGCTATGGTGAATAGCCCTAGCGCGACGGCGGTGTAGCGCAGCCATGCCGGCCACGGGCGCCAGCTCCCGTCGGCAGCCTTGAACGGCTTCAGCAGCCCCATCAGGATCAGGATGACGCCGACGCTGATGGTGGCGACAAAGCTTCTGGCGATGGTCAGCGATAGCGGCGAGCCCATCTTGTCGTTGACGACCGACAGGAAATAATTGATGCCGATGGCGACGGCCATGGCAGTCGTCAGCCGCACCAGCCAGCGCGCCGGGCCGGTTTCGACAGGGATCAGACGCCAGTTCGGCAATCGCGGTTCCAGCGCCGCATTGGTCAGCCGGTTGACGCAGAACACCACCGCGATAACGGCAACCAGCGAATTCAGGAAGATGCCGATGTCGCCGCGCAAGACATTGTAATAATTGAAGAAGAAGACCGTCGAGATAAGGAAGGCGCCAACCGCCAGCGACGGCAGCAATGTCGACCAGAACGCCACCGACAGGCGGCTGAGATAGGATGGATCTTCGACGGAAGGATCGGCTTCGAAGACGCGGCCGAACAGGCGCCGCCCGCCGACAAAAAGCACGGCGGCCAGCGCAAGCGCCATCAACGTCGCGGCAAGAATTGCCTGGAACTTGAACTTGAAGGCGAAGCTCAGCCAGGACGACACCGCTTTGTAGAAACTGGTAAATTCGTCGTTGGCATCGGAGATGACCTCCGGGCTCAATGCATCGGACAGCACGTAGCGCTTGGTGAGCTGATTGCGGAACAGCTCGCTGCGCATGTTGCCGATCTTCTCGATCAGCCCGCTGATGCGGATCGACAGGTTCTGCGCGCTGGCAATGACGGCGTTGATCTCGGCTTTTTCGGAAGCCAGCGCCTGGCGTTCACCGGTCACGATGTCGGGCTCGGCCGGCTGGCCCGTGGCCGGCGGAGGTCCCAGCGTCTCGATCCGATCGTTGATATCGCCGAGACGCGAGCGGAACGCCAGCGCGCTGGTGAGCGCCGCCCGCGACAGATCCTCCAATTGCAGGCGGATTTCCACGAGGGTGGCATCGTCTTGGCCATCCTGCTCTATCTTCTTCTCGAGATCGTCGGTTTTGGCCGTCAGGCTCTGGATGACCTTCTGCTGGTCTGTGACCAGCCCGGCGGCACCCTGCCCGAGCGCCTGCGCCATCGCGTCGAACGACGGCGGCGCCGAGACAACAAGTGCAGCGATCAGGACCAGGCGGAGTAAACGAAAGAACATGATTTTTCTGGCGACTCGCGGGCGGCAGCGGCAGTTTTGAAGCACGTCCTTGATAAAGACGCTCATATCACGGGGCAAGTCATCCCAGGCGGCTCGTTTTCGAAGTCCGCCAATCGAAGTCGGCCAATCCAGTCGAAGTCGGCCAATCCAGTCGAAGTCGGGGAGTCGAAAAGCGATGGCGCAATCTTGGCTTTGCGTTGGCAGCCTGCTCTATAGTCTGCCGCAAAGCCTGAAATGGATGACAATAAGAATGGCGGAATATTCGGCCTTTTCGCTTCTCAAGAACGCGCTGACCGGAAACAAGGACTGGAAGCCGGCCTGGCGCAAGCCCGACCCGAAGGCGTCCTACGACGTGATCGTCATCGGTGGCGGCGGCCATGGCCTGTCGACCGCTTACTATCTCGCCAAGGAGCACGGCATCACCAATGTCGCCGTGGTGGAGAAGGGCTGGCTCGGTTCCGGCAATGTCGGCCGCAACACCACGGCGGTACGTTCCAACTATCTCCTGCCGGCCAACACGCGCTTTTACGAGCATTCGATGAAGCTGTGGGAGAACCTGGCCCATGACCTCAACTACAACGTCATGTTCTCGCAGCGCGGCTGCCTGAACCTCGCCCACACACCTGCTCAGCTCGACGACTATGCCCGGCGCGGAAACGCCATGCGCCATCTCGGCGTTGACGCCGAACTGATGACAACGGCCGAAATCGCGCGCCTGGTGCCGGCGCTCGACGTCTCAGCCGCCGCGCGTTTCCCGATCGTCGGTGGCCTGATGCAGCGGCGCGCCGGCACCGCCCGCCACGACGCCGTCGCCTGGGGCTATGCGCGCGGCGCAGATCGCCGCGGCGTCGACATCATCGAAAATTGCGAGGTCACCGGCTTCCTGCGCGACGGCGACCGCATCACCGGCGTCACGACAACGCGCGGCGAAATCCGCGCAAAAAAGGTAGCGGTCGCGGTTGCCGGCAGCACCGGGCGGGTCATGCGGCTTGCCGGCATCGAGACGATGCCGATCGAGAGCCACGTGCTGCAGGCCTTCGTCACGGAATCGCTAAAACCGTTCATCGATACGGTCCTGACCTTCGGCATGGGCCATTTCTATATGTCGCAATCGGACAAGGGCGGCCTTGTCTATGGCGGCGATCTCGACGGCTACAACAGCTACGCCCAACGCGGCAGCCTGCCGATCGTCGATGAGGTGATGAGCGAGATGCTGGCGCTGTTCCCTGGGCTGGCCCGTGTCCGCATGCTGCGCTCATGGGGCGGCGTCTGCGACATGTCGATGGACGGCTCGCCAATCATCACCACCGGTCCGCTGCCGGGCATGTATCTCAACTGCGGCTGGTGCTATGGCGGCTTCAAGGCGACGCCGGCTTCCGGCTGGTGCTTTGCCTGGACCATTGCCAAGGACGAGCCGCACGGTCTCAACGCGGCCTTCACGCTCGACCGCTTCTACCGTGGCCTGGTGATCGACGACAAGGGCCAGGGCGCCACGCCCCGGCTGCATTAGGTTAGAGATCCATGCTCATCACCTGCCCCTATTGCGGCCCGCGCGACGTGATCGAATTCACCTATCAGGGCGACGGCAATCGCCAGCGCCCACAGCCCGCCTCGCAGAACCTCGACGCCTGGAACGCCTATGTCTACGACCGGCTTAATCCAGCCGGCGACCACAATGAGATCTGGCAGCATTCCGGCGGCTGCCGCGCCCATCTCAGGGTCGTGCGCAACACGCTGACGCATGAGATCTCCAGCACCGCGTTCGCGCGCGGCGACCACAACTCGGTTGCGCGGCACCGGGCCGAGGACAAGCCATGAGCCCGCGCCGTACAGAGGCCGGGGGCCGCATCGACCGGCTGCGGACCATCCGTTTCACCTTCGACGGCGCGCCTTATACCGGCCATGCCGGCGACACGCTGGCTTCGGCGCTGCTGGCCAACGGCGTCACCCTGTTTGGGCGTTCGTTCAAATATCATCGCCCGCGCGGCGTGCTGACCGCCAGCGTCGAGGAACCGAACGCGCTGGTCACAGTGTTGAGGGGCGAGGTTCGCGAGCCGAACATCCCCGCCACAATGGTCGAGATTTATGACGGGCTGGCCGCAATCAGCCAGAACCGCTTCCCTTCGCTTGCCTGGGACGTCAGTGCCGTGAACCAGCTCGGCGGCAAGCTTTTGTCGGCCGGCTTCTACTACAAGACCTTCATGGGACCGGTGATCGGTCCGCTGAAGGGCACTCGCTTCTGGATGTTCTGTGAGCATTTCATCCGCCGTGCCGCCGGCCTGGGCAAGGCAGGCACGGCTCCCGATACGGCGCGCTACGAACGCATTAACTCGTTTTGCGATGTGCTGGTAGTCGGCTCCGGCCCGGCGGGGCTGATGGCCGCCAGGGCGGCTGCCGATCAGGGTGCACGCGTCATCCTGGCCGAGCTCGAGCCGCATTTCGGCGGCTCGGCCAATTGGTCGGGCGAGACGATCGATGGCATGCCGGCCGCCGACTGGGCAGCGCGCGCCGCTGGCCAGCTCGAAGGCCGTGACAATGTCCGCCTGCTGCCGCGCACCACCGTCTGGGGCTATTATGACGGCAACACGCTTGCCGCGCTCGAACGTGTCACCGACCACAAGGAAACGCCCGGCAAGGGCGAATCGCGCCATCGCTACTGGACGATCCGCGCCAAGTCGGTGGTGCTGGCCACCGGATCCCTGGAGCGTCCGCTGGTCTTTCCAGGCAATGATCGGCCAGGCGTAATGCTGGCGCATGCTGCCGAGCGTTATGCCATTGAATATGGCGTGCTGCCCGGCGACAGGATCGGGCTGTTCACCAACAATGACAGCGCCTATCGCGCGGCCCTGGCGCTGAAGAAGGCCGGCGCCGTGGTCGTCGCCATCATCGACGTGCGCCCTGAGCTTTCGAGCGAAATGCGCAAGCTGGCCGGCGAGACCGAGGCCGAGATCCTTTCTGGCCACGCGGTGATCGCCACCGAGGGCGGCAAGGCGCTTTCCGGCTTCAAGGTGCAGCGCTTCGACATGGTCAACGGCGCGCTTTCCGGCGATGCGCGCAGCATCCACGCCGATTGCCTATTGATGTCGGGCGGCTGGTCGCCGACCATTCATCTGGCCAGCCAGGCCGGAGCTAAAGCGGAATGGAACGAAGCATTGCAAGCGTTCCTGCCGCCCAAGCCGACGACACGGCAATGGATCGGCGCCGGCGCCTTCACCGGCAGTTTCTCCACCGCCGAGGCGATCGCCGAAGGTCGCGCCGCCGGTCTTTCCGCTGCGGGCGCAACCGCCACGCCGGCGGCCTTGCCTGCCGTCGAGGCAGCACCTGGCGATCCCGATCCGGCGCCGGTGTTCGAGATCAAGGCCGAAGGAAAAAGCTTCGTCGACTTCCAGCATGACGTGACGGCGGACGACGTGCGGCTGGCGCATCGCGAAGGCTTCGTCTCGGTCGAGCATCTGAAGCGCTACACCACACTCGGCATGGCAACCGACCAGGGCAAGAGCTCCAACATACCCGGCCTCGCCATCATGGCCGAGGCGCTGGGCAAGCCGATCCCGCAGGTCGGCACGACGCGCTTTCGCCCGCCCTTTTCGGCGGTGTCGATCGGCTCGCTAGCCGCCGAACGCTTCGGCGATCTGAAGCCCGAGCGGCTGACGCCGATGCATGATTGGCACGTCGCCAATGGCGCCACCATGTATTCCGCCGGCCTGTGGTATCGGCCGATGATCTACGGCCATCCCGGCGAGACGATCGAGCAGGCCTATGTGCGCGAAGCGAGAGGCACGCGCGAGAGCGCCGGCATCGTCGATGTCTCGACATTGGGCAAGATCGCGGTGCAAGGCCCCGACGCGGCGGAATTCCTCGACCGCGTATACACCAACATGTTTTCGACGCTGGCCGTCGGCAAGGCGCGCTACGGGCTGATGCTGCGCGAGGACGGTCTCGCCTTTGACGACGGCACCACGTGGCGCCTCGGCGAGCAGGATTTCCTGATGACCACCACCACCGCCAATGCCGGCAAGGTGATGCAGCATCTGGAGTATTTCCTCGACGTGATCTGGCCGGCGCTGAAAGTCCACGTCACCTCGGTCACCGACCAATGGGCCGGTGCCGCCATCGGCGGGCCGAAGGCAAGGCAGATATTGGCTGCTTGCGTCAGCAGCACCGCCGTCGACAATGCCGCCCTGCCCTTCATGGGCATCGTCCACGGCGAAATCGCCGGCGTGCCGGTGATGATCTGCCGGCTGTCCTTCTCCGGCGAAATGGCCTTCGAGATCTATTCAGGCGCCGGCTACGGCACCCATGTCTGGGAGGCGCTGATCGAAGCCGGCAAGCCGTTCGGGCTGGTGACCTACGGGCTGGAGGCGCTGGGCACCATGCGCATCGAGAAAGGCCACGTCACCGGTGCCGAGATCGACGGCCGTACCACGGCACGCGACCTGCATCTCGACTGGATGCTGTCGAAGAAGAAGCCGTTCATCGGTTCGGCGATGATGGACCGCGAGGGGCTGATCGCGCCCGACCGCCTGGAACTCGTCGGTATTGTTTCGCTCGACAACCAGCCGCTCAATGGCGGCGCACACATCGTCGAGGAGCTTGACGAAGCCAATCCGCACGGCTCGCTTGGCCACATCACCGCCTGCTGCTATTCGCCAGCGCTGGGCAAATATATCGCGCTTGCCCTGGTCAAGGGCGGCAAGGCGCGGCGAGGCTCGCGCGCTTATGTCTCGGACCCGCTGCGCAACCGGTTCGGGCCGGTCGAGATCGTCTCCAACCATTTCTTCGATCCGGACGGGAGCCGCATGCATGGTTGAACGCCAATCACCGCTTGAGCCGGTGCTGCATCCGGGCTCGCATGGCAATTTCGAGCACGGTGTCGAAATCATCCTCTCCGAAACCAGGCCGGGGTCGATCCTGCAGCTCGCCGCCTGGCCCGGCGAGGAGAAGACGTTGATGGCCCGCATCCATGCGGTCACCGGCCTGGCTTTGCCCGACGGCGCCGGTGGCGGTGTGACGAACGGCGCCAGGTCGGTGTTCGGCTTTGCGCCGGGAAAGTTCACTGTGGTCGATGAAGCCGAGGGATTGGCGCCGGCCTTTGCCGATGTCGTCACTTCGGCCATCGGTACGGTGACCGATCTTTCGCACGGCCGCACGGCGATGCGCATCGCCGGGCCGAAGGCCGAGTGGGTGCTGGCGAAATTCTTCGCCATCGACTTCGCGCTGCCGGCCTTCCCGATCGGCGCCGGCCGCTCGACCATGCATCACGACATCTTCGCGCAGATTCAGCGCACGGGCGCCGATCAGTTCGACATCTATGTGTTCCGCTCGTTTGCCCGCTCGTTCTGGAAAGCGCTCTGCCATGCGAGCGAGGAAGTCGGCTACGAAGTGCAGTAGAGCCGGACGGCGCTTCACGTCACTCCGCGAACGTCACCCACTCTTCCAGCGGCGCGCGGTCGGTGCGGAAGGCATTTTCGGGCTTGGACGTATCCTCATGGCCGAGCGCCATGCCGCAGACGACGATCTCCTCGTCGGGAATGTTGAGCACCGGCCTGATCTGCCGGTGATAGGGCGCGAAGGCAGCTTGCGGACAGGTGTGCAGGCCCCTGCCCCGCGCGGCGACCATGATGTTTTGCAGGAACATGCCGTAGTCGATCCACGACCCCTTGTTCAGCCGCCGGTCGACGGTGAAGATCATGCCGACCGGCGCATCGAAGAAGACGAAGTTGCGGTCGTGCTGCGCACGCATCCTGTCGACCTCGCGCCGGCCGATGCCGAGCACGCCGTAGAGGCCGAAGCCATTGGCCCGCCGTCGCGTCAGATAGGGTTCGAAGAACTGGTCGGGATAGTAGCGGTACTCGTCCCACTCGGCCTTTTCGGCGCGGATGCCCGAGCTGAGGATGGCATCGGTGATGCGCTGCTTGACCTCGCCCTTGGTCACATAGACTTTCCAGGGCTGCATGTTGGTGCCTGAGGGCGCGCGCGCGGCAACGGCGAGAATATCGCGGATGGTCTCGTCGTCGACCATATCGGGCAAGAAGGCGCGTACCGACCGCCGCGAGGTGATCGCGTCATCGACGATCGCCGCCGCAATCCGGGAGTTGTTTTCCAGCATGGCCGTCCTTTTGCGTATGATCCCGAACCCGATTTTCCGGAAGGATCATGCGCCGACTAGAAGTGATGGAGCATCCTTGCGCGTCTTTTTGAACGCCCGATAGCCTACCCGCCTCGACCGGACGCCCCACTCGCAGCTCGTGCGCCGAGCCTTTGCCCGAACCGTCAAAATGGCGCAAGTAAATCTTGTGATTTCGTGAAAATCCTCTTGATTTTTTCATGAACCCGCCATCAAATGAAATTTGCTGGGAATTTTTCATCGAGACAGGGATGGCTTTGCCCTCAACCGCCGCCAGATCGGAACAGGACAGCGGCGAACGGCTCCTGGCCGGCGACATTCGCGCGTTGCGCAAGGCGCGCTGCTTGACGCTTGCTGAAATCGCACTGAAGCTCGGCCGTTCCGTCGGCTGGGTCAGCCAGGTCGAGCGCGGTCTGTCGGTCCCGTCGCTCGGCGATCTCAGGGCCTTCGCCGAATTGTTTGGCGTGCCGGTCAGCCTGTTCTTCAGCCATGACGTGCCTGTCGAGACCGAGCGCGGCGTGGTCGTGCGCGCCGGCAACCGGCGCACGCTTGGCACAAGCGATTCCGGCCTGGTGGAGGAGCTTCTGTCGCCCGATCTCGGCGGTAGCTTCGAGATGCTGCGTTCGGTCTTCGCTCCGGGTGCCGAGATGAAGGCCGAGGCGCGCCGGCCGACCGAGGAAGCCGGCTACGTCGCTTCGGGCAGTTTCGACATCGAAATTGCTGGCGTCTGGCACCGGCTTGGCGAAGGCGACTCCTTCCGCTTCGAGGGCAAGCCGTTCCGCTGGCGCAATCCTGGAGTGGAACCGGCTGTGGTGATCTGGGTGGTTTCGCCGCCTGTCTATTGAACGAATGCATGTCGCCCAAAAGTGCGTGGCGGTTTTGGGACAACGACATGCATCAAAACAAATAGTCGGAGAAGAACATGGCCGGTTTGCCGACCACGGCACGCGTTGTGATCATCGGAGGCGGTGCCGTCGGCGCCTCCTCGCTCTACCATCTCGCCAAGGCGGGCTGGACCGACTGCGTGCTTCTGGAGAAGAACGAGCTGACTTCCGGCTCGACCTGGCATGCCGCCGGCAACGTGCCGACTTTCTCCTCGTCATGGTCGCTGATGAACATGCAGCGATATTCGACCGAGCTCTATCGCCGGTTGGCCGACGAGGTCGGCTATCCCATGAACTACCACGTCACCGGCTCGCTCAGGCTGGCCCATAGCGCGGAGCGCATGCAGGAATTCCAGCGCGCCAAGGGCATGGGCCGCTACCAGGGCATGGAAATCGACGTGGTCGGGCTCGACGAGATCAAGCGCCGTTACCCCTTCATCGAGACGCATGAGCTGAAAGGCGCGCTCTACGATCCGAATGATGGCGATATCGACCCCGCGCAGCTGACCCAGGCAATGGCCAAGGGCGCGCGCGACATGGGCGCGAAGATCATCCGCTTCTGTCCGGTCACCGGCGTGAGCCGAGACAATCACGAGTGGGTGGTCGAGACGGCGCAAGGCGAGATCCGCTGCGAGATCGTCGTCAACGCCGCCGGCTACCGCGCCGCCGAAGTCGGCAGGATGTTCGGCCGCGAGGTGCCAATGATGGTGATGAGCCATCAATATATCCTGTTCGAGGAAATCCCCGAACTGGCGGCGTGGTCGAAGGAACAGGGCAAGAAGCTGCCGCTGCTGCGCGACGTCGATACGTCCTATTATCTGCGCCAGGAAAAGAACGGCATGAATCTCGGCCCCTATGAGCGCAATTGCCGCGCCCACTGGGTCGGCCACAACGACCCAATGCCCGACGACTTTTCGTTCCAGCTGTTTCCCGACGATCTCGACCGGCTGGAACATTACCTGGCCGATGCCGTCGCCCGCGTGCCGATCCTCGGCACCGCCGGCCTGTCCAAGGTCATCAACGGGCCGATCCCCTATGCGCCGGACGGCAACCCGCTGATCGGCCCGATGCCCGACGTGCCCAACGCCTTCGAGGCCTGCGTCTTTACCTTCGGCATCGCCCAGGGCGGCGGCGCCGGCAAGGTGCTGGCCGAATGGGTGACCGAAGGCCAGACCGAATGGGACATGTGGTCGTGCGATCCGCGCCGTTTCACCGCCTTTGCCTCGGCCCCGGATTATTGCGTCGCCAAGGGCATGGAGATCTACGGCAACGAATATGCCATCCAGTTCCCGCGCCATGCCTGGCCGGCAGGGCGCGACCGCAAGCTGTCGCCGCTCCACGACCGCATCAAGGCACTCGGCGCCCGGTTCGACGCCTATAATGGCTGGGAACGCGCCACCTGGTATGCGAAGCCAGGCGACGACATCTCCGAAGAATCCACGCTGACTTTCCGCCGCGACGGGCCGTGGCAGCATCGTGTGCGCGAGGAATGCCTCGCCGTCCGCGATGCCGCCGGCATTCTGGACCTGCCGGGGTTTTCCCGTTTCAATCTCGATGGTCCGGGTGCCGCCGAATGGCTGAGCCTCCAGGTGACAGGCCTGGTGCCGAAACCCGGCCGCATCGGCCTCGTCTATTTTGCCGACGACAAGGGCCGCATCGTCACCGAAATGTCGGTGGTCCGCCACGACGAGAACCTGATGACGCTGATCACCGCCGCTGTGGCTCAGTGGCATGATTTCGAATGGCTGAAATCGCGCATCCCGAAGGACGCCACATTCAAGCTGGTCGACCGGACGGAGGAATACTCCACCCAGATCCTCGCCGGCCCCAACTCGCGAAGAATCCTCGCCGAACTCTGCGCAGCCGACCTCACCCTGCCCTGGCTGACGCATCAGGAAACCAGTATCGCCGGACGTTGGGCAAAGCTGGTGCGCGTGTCCTTCGCGGGCGAGCTCGGCTGGGAAATCCACAGCAAGGTCAACGATACCGCAGCCATCTTCGACGCCGTCTGGGCGGCCGGCCAGAAGCACGGCTTGAAACCGTTCGGCATGTACGCGCTGGATTCGCTGCGGCTCGAAAAAGGCTACCGTACCTGGAAGGGCGACCTGTCGACCGACTACTCGATCCTGCAGGGCGGGCTGGAGCGATTCGTCAGATGGGATAAGCCCGACTTCCGCGGCAAGACGGCGCTGCAAAACGAGAAGCAGCAGGGCATCAAGAAGCGCTTCGTCACGCTGGTTGTCGAAAACCCCGGCGACTGCGACGCGCCCACCATGTCGACGCTGTGGCATGACGGCCGCATCGTCGGCGAGACGACATCCGGCGGCTGGGGTCATCGCATCGACAAGTCGATCGCGCTCGGCATGCTGCGCGCCGACCTCACCGAGCCGGGAACCGCGGTCGAGGTCGAGATCTTCGGCGAACGTTTTCGGGCGATCGTGCAGAAGGATGAGCCGTTATGGGATCCAAAGAACGAGAGGCTCAGAGCATGAAGAAAGTGATCCTAACCGATGGCGGCATGGGCCAGGAGCTGGTCCGCCGCGGCAGTTCCGAGCCGACGCCGCTGTGGTCAGCCAGGGTGCTGATCGACGAACCGGATCTGGTGCGCGACCTGCATGCGGAATTCATCCGCGCCGGCGCCCGCGTCATCACCATCAACACTTATTCAGCCACCCCGGAGCGGCTGGCACGCGAAGGCGCGGAAGAGCTCTTCAAGCCGCTGCAGAAGCGTGGCATCGAACTGGCAAGGCAAGCACGCGACCAGGCCGGCGACGCGGCGATCGCCGGCTGCCTGTCGCCGCTGTTCGGCAGCTATGCGCCGGCGCTGACGATATCCTTCCAGGATACGCTCGACATCTATCGCCGCATCGTTGCCGAGCAGGCGGACGGCGTCGATCTGTTTCTGTGCGAAACCATGGCGTCGGCCGAAGAGGCACGCGCCGCCGTCACCGCCGCATCGGAAAGCGGCAAGCCCGTATGGGTGTCGTGGACGCTTGCCGACCACGGCACGCCGCGCCTGCGCAGCGGCGAAGCCATTGCGGCGGCGTCGGGCGCTCTTGCCGGCCTGCCCGTCGCGGCCCGGCTGATCAATTGCTGCCGGCCCGAAGCGATCGCTGCAGCGCTGCCCGAACTGATCGCTCTCGGCGGTCCGGTCGGCGCTTATGCCAACGGCTTCACCTCGATTGAGGCGCTCAAGCATGGCGGTACCGTGGAAGTGCTGCACGCCCGCCACGACCTTGATCCGGATGCCTATGCCGGCCAGGCGGTCGGTTGGGTCGAGGCCGGCGCCGGCATCGTCGGCGGCTGCTGCGAAGTCGGACCGGCCCACATCGCCGCGCTGCGCGACCGGCTCGAACAGGCCGGTTATGAAATTTCGGGAGCAGCATAATGCCCAGGCCATCATCGCGCATTTCCGGCATCGTGCCTTCGGGCAAGGATGGCTGGGAGGTTCATTCCGCTGCCTGGGCGCGCAAGCAGGCCGGCGAGGACATCATCATGCTGTCGGTCGGCGACCATGATTTCGACACGCCGAGCGAGACGATCGAAGCCTGCGTGACGGCGGTTCGCGCCAGCAATCACCACTACACGCCGCTTGCCGGCGTTCCGCGCCTGCGCAAGGCGATGGCGGCGGCTTCGACGCTGTGCACCGGCGTTGCGACAAATCCCGACCAGGTCATCGCCACGCCGGGCGGGCAGGCCGCGCTTTACGCGGCCATTCAAGCGGTTCTCGACCAGGGCGACCATGCTATCGTCGTCGCGCCCTATTACGCCACCTATCCCAACACCTTCAGTGCGGCGGGCGCCGAGTTCAGCGTCGTCGAGACCCCCGCCGAGGATGGCTTTCAGCCGCGCGCCGCCGACATTCGCGCCGCCCTTCGGCCGAACACCCGCGCCATCCTGATCAACACGCCCAACAACCCCACGGGCGCCGTCTATTCGCGAGAGCGCCTGGAAGATCTGGCGCAGATCTGCCGCGAGCATGACCTATGGCTGCTGTCGGACGAGGTCTACTGGACGCTGGGCGGCGGCGAGCACGTCTCACCACGCTCGCTGCCCGGCATGGCGGAACGTACGCTGGTCATCAATTCGATGTCGAAGAGCCACGGCATGACCGGCTGGCGCATGGGCTGGCTGACCGGGCCGGAATCAATGGTCTCGCTGTTGACCGACCTCAATCTGGTGATGACCTACGGCCTGCCGGCCTTCATCAGCCTCGCCTGCGCCGAGGCGCTCGAAAATGGCTACGGCGTCAAGGAGATCGCCGAGCGCTACGCCGCGAGACGCACCGTCGTCCTCGATGCCATGCGCGGTATGAACAACATCACCGTGCGCGGCTCCGAAGGCGGCATGTACGTCATGCTCGACATATCGGCGATCGAGCCGGACGACGAAAAATTCGCCTGGGCCTTCCTCGACCAGGAAAAGGTCGGCGTCATGCCCGGCTCGAGCTTCGGCGAGGCTGCAGCCGGCCACATCCGCTTCAGCCTCTGCCAGCCTGAGCCGGTACTGATGGAGGCTGCCACGCGCCTGCGCCGCTTCGCCTCCTTCTATGGTCGCGAGGCCGCATGAACGCCCCGCCCACCAAAACCATTCCGACCAAGGCCATTCCTCCCAAAGCGAGGGCGGTCATCATCGGTGGCGGCGTCTCCGGCTGCTCGGTCGCCTATCATCTGGCCAAGCTCGGCTGGACCGATATCGTGCTGCTCGAGCGCAAGCAGCTGACGTCGGGCACGACATGGCACGCCGCCGGCCTGATCGGCCAGCTGCGCGGCTCACAGAACATGACGCGGCTGGCGAAATACTCGGCCGACCTCTACGTCAAGCTGGAGGCCGAGACCGATGTCGGCACCGGCATGCGCCAGGTCGGCTCGATCACGGTGGCGCTTACCGAGGAGCGCAAGCACGAGATCTATCGGCAGGCGTCTCTCGCCCGCGCCTTCGATGTCGATGTGCGCGAGATTTCGCCTAGTGAAGTCAAGCAGATGTACCCGCATCTCAATGTGTCAGATGTGGTCGGCGCCGTGCACCTGCCGCTCGACGGCCAGTGCGATCCGGCCAATATCGCCATGGCGTTGGCCAAGGGCGCGCGCCAGCGCGGTGCAACGATCGTCGAGAATGTGAAGGTCACCGAGGTCCACACCAAGGCCGGCCGTGTCGCCGGGGTTTCCTGGGCGCAAGGCGACGAGCAGGGCGCGATCGAAGCCGATATCGTCGTCAACTGCGCCGGCATGTGGGCACGCGAACTTGGCGCCCAGAACGGCGTCACCATCCCGCTGCACGCCTGCGAACATTTCTATCTCGTCACCGAGCCGATCGCCGGGCTCTCCCGCCTGCCGGTGCTGCGCGTGCCGGACGAGTGCGCCTACTACAAGGAAGATGCCGGCAAGATGATGCTCGGCGCTTTCGAGCCGGTGGCCAAACCCTGGGGCATGAACGGCATAAGCGAGGATTTCTGCTTCGACCAGTTGCCGGAGGACATGGACCATTTCGAGCCGATCCTCGAAATGGGCGTCAACCGCATGCCGATGCTGGCCACCGCCGGCATTCACACCTTCTTCAACGGTCCCGAGAGTTTTACGCCCGACGACCGCTACTATCTCGGCGAGGCGCCGGAGCTTTCCGGCTACTGGATGGCGACCGGCTACAATTCGATCGGCATCGTCTCCTCCGGCGGCGCCGGCATGGCGCTGGCGCAATGGATCAATGACGGCGAGGCGCCCTTCGACCTCTGGGAGGTCGACATCCGCCGCGCCCAGCCGTTCCAGAAGAACCGCCGCTATCTCAAGGAGCGCGTCTCCGAAACGCTCGGCCTGCTCTACGCCGATCATTTCCCCTACCGCCAGATGGCAACCTCGCGAAATGTCAGGCGTTCGCCGCTGCACGAGCATCTGAAGGTGCGCGGCGCCGTGTTCGGCGAGGTCGCCGGCTGGGAGCGCGCCAACTGGTTTGCGCGGGAGGGCCAGGAGCGCGAATACCGCTATTCCTGGAAACGGCAGAACTGGTCCGATAACCAGCGCGAGGAGCATCTGGCGGTCCGAAACGGCGTCGGCCTGTTCGACATGACCTCGTTCGGCAAGATCCGCGTCGAGGGCCGCGACGCCTGCGCCTTCCTGCAAAGGCTCTGCGCCAACGACTTGGACGTGACGCCGGGCAAGATCGTCTATACCCAGATGCTCAACCAGCGCGGCGGCATCGAGAGCGACCTCACCGTCTCGCGATTGTCCGAAACCGCCTTCTTCCTCATTGTGCCGGGCGCGACGCTGCAGCGCGATCTGGCCTGGCTGAGAAAACACCTTGCCAACGAGTTTGTCGTCATCACCGATGTGACCGCTGCCGAAGCGGTGCTTTGCCTGATGGGCCCGGATTCGAGGAAGCTGATCCAAAAGCTGAGCCCGAACGATTTCTCCAATAACAACAATCCGTTCGGCACGTTTCAGGAGATCGAGATCGGCATGGGGCTGGCCCGCGCCCACCGCGTCACCTATGTCGGCGAGCTCGGCTGGGAGCTTTATGTCTCGACCGACCAGGCTGCCCATGTCTTCGAGGCGATCGCGGAGGCAGGCACCGATGTCGGGCTAAAACTATGCGGCCTGCACACGCTGGATTCCTGTCGCATCGAAAAGGCGTTCAGGCATTTCGGCCACGACATCACCGACGAAGACAATGTGCTGGAGGCCGGCCTCGGCTTTGCCGTGAAAACGGCCAAGGGCGACTTCCTTGGCCGCGATGCGGTGCTGAAGAAGAAAGAAACTGGATTGAACCGGCGCCTGGTGCAGTTCCGCCTGAACGACCCCGAGCCGCTGCTCTTCCACAACGAGGCGATCCTGCGCGACGGCAAGATCGTGGGTCCGATCACCTCGGGCAATTACGGTCATCATCTCGGCGGCGCAATCGGGCTCGGTTACGTGCCGTGCCAGGGCGAGAGCGAGGCGGACGTGCTGTCGTCGTCCTACGAAATCGAGATCGCCGGCGAGCGCTTTGCGGCGGAAGCGTCGCTTAAGCCGATGTACGATCCGAAATCGGAACGGGTGCGGATGTAACTCTTTTCCTTCTCCCACAAGGGGAGAAGGAAAAGTCCCCTCCCGCGTCAGAACGCGTCCATCCTGGCCGCGACCTTCGCGATGAACCTCGTCCGCGTCTCGTCCGTCGACAGGTTCATCGAGTAATGCGCGAGGTAGGAAACCGACCCGCCGGGCTTGATCGTCGCACGCAGCACCCGCTTGACCAGCTTGCGCGGCGGGTCACCCATCAGCATGGCTCGGAACCGGCTGCCGCCATAGGTCGTGACCGCGACCACCTTGCGAATATTGTGCAATGACGGCTGCACCTTGCCGTCGACCAGCTTGAACGACACGCCGGGCAGGAAGACGCGATCGAAAAAGCCTTTCAAAATGGCCGGATAGCCGAAGTTCCACACCGGAAACGACAGCACCAGCGCCTCGGCCCGCAGAAGGCGCTCGACATAGGCTGACGCCGGATCGCCTTCGCTGCGTTCGTCGTGATAGGACAGCCGTTCGGCCCGCGTCAGCCTGGGATCGAAACCCTCCGCATAGAGATCGCAGTCGTCGACGACATGGCCGGCGGCCTTCAGCCGCTCGATGATCGTCCGGTGCAGATCGGCGTTGAAGCTGGTCTCGACCGGATGAGCATAGAGGACGAGGACGTTCACAGGAGAACATCTCGCAAGTCGGCACCAAGCACCCCCCTCTGCCCTGCCGGGCATCTCCCCCTCAAGTGGGGAGATCGGCTGTCAGTATCGCTTTCGCCAGTTGACGACGTTGGAAGATGGTCGAGACGATGGAACTGCCAATCTCCCCCCTTGAGGGGAAGATGCCAAGTGGTGGCAAAGAGGGCAGGCCAGAGGAGGGTACAGCGCCATACGCCCGTCATCGTCTCAACCCGCCTTCTCCAGTCCCTTGAACAGGAACGACTTGCCCGAGCGATAATCATAGTCCGGGTTCTCCCAGGCGATCATCTTGCCCGGATTGAGCAGCCCTTGCGGGTCGGTCTCGCGTTTGAAGGCGAGTTGCACCTCGTCGGTGCGCTTCATGCCGCCTTCTTCCAGCGTGTAGCGGTGCGGGTTGAAGATCCAGCAGCCATTGTCCTCGTGGATGCGGATGATCTCGTCGAGCCGCTCCGCCGTGGTGAAGCGGACCAGCGGCAGCCCTGCGATGCCGATGGCGCCGTCGAAGCGGATGAACTCGAGATGCGCCGGCACCTCGTCGCCGAAGCGGTCGACCATCGCCTTGACGTGGCCGAGGTGGTCCGGCGACGGATAGCGGGTCTGCAGATAGGTGATCGTCGGATCGACCCGGATGGCACGCAGCGTCGTGTGGTTCCAGGTCAGCTCATAGGCCGGCGGCAGCCCTTTGAGATCGGCCTCCTTGTCGGCGCGAAAGACGATCTCGCCCTTGCTGCGCGCCGTGAAGGCGAGGAAGGCATCCATCGCATGCGGCGCGATCATCAAGACGACGATGCTTTGGCCGCGCCGGAAAAACCGCTGGTGGCGCTTGAAGTAATCGTAGGGGATGGGTGCTGCGATCGGCGTGATCAGTTTCGCCAATATGCCGTCCTGGATGGCGAGATCGTTGCCGAAGCCAGCCGCATCCATGAAATCGTCGAAGCCGACGATGACGTCGATCCAGTCATAGCTGGCGGTCAGAGGCATCTCGACTTCGGTGATGATGCCGTTGGTGCCGTAGGCGTGCATCACCTTCAGCACGTCCTCGCCGGTGAGCTCCATGACCCGCGGCTCAGCCTCCATCGTCACGGTCCTCAGCCGGATGACGTTGCCGAGGTCGCGCAGTCCGCCCCAGCGGATCGAACCGATGCCGCCGGAGCCGCCGGCGACGAAGCCGCCGATCGATGCGGTGTTGTAGGTCGACGGCGACATGCGGAGCTCCTGGCCGGAATGCGCCCGCGTCGCTCTGTCGATGTCGGCGAGCACGGCGCCGGGGCCGGTGACGACACGGCCCGGCGCGATCATCTTGACCGCGTTCATCTCGGCGAGATTGAGCACCACGCCGCCGGACAGTGGCATCGCCTGCCCGTAATTGCCGGTGCCGCTGCCGCGCGGCGTCACCGGGACGCCGTGCCGGTGGCAGGCGGCGAGAATGCGGACGACCTCGTCTTCGGTTTTCGGCGTCACGATCAGGTCACCGGTGACGTGCTCGAGCTGCTGCTTCAGCACCGGGCTGTACCAGTAGAAGTCGCGGCTCTTCTGCTGGACGATGGCCGGATGGTCATCGACCTTGAGGCCGTCCAGGTCGCGCTTGAGCGCCGCAATATCCATCATTCCACCATCAGATCATCGAGTTCGGCATAATCGGGCAGCTGGCGCTCGATCGCATGCCCGTCGCGCACGACGATGCGATCCGATTCGGGCCGCGACAGCAATTCCGTCCAGCTTCGCCCCCTGAAGACGACGAAATCGGCCGGCGCTCCGGCGGCAAGCGTGCCGAAATTATCGAGCCGCATCACCTTGGCCGGCGTTGCGGTGACAGCTTGCGGCCAGTCCGCGACGGGATGGTCGAGATGCAGGACGCGCGTCGCCATGCGATAGACCTCCAGCATGTCGAGATCGCCATAGGCGTAGAACGGGTCGCGCGTATTGTCGGAGGCGACGGCGACGGCAATGCCGCGCGCCTTCATCTCGTGCAGCAGCGTCACCCCGCGCCAGCGCGGCGTTGTCCTGTCGCCTCGCCGGTCCTGCAGATAGAGATTGCACATCGGCAGCGACACCACCGCCAAGCCGGCCTTGGCGACCTTATCCAGCGTGTCGAGCACGTCGAGGTCGGGCTGGCGTGCCAGCGAGCAGCAATGGCCGACCAGGATGTTCCCGTCAAAACCGTTCCAAAGGGCTGCTTCGGCGATTTTCTTCAGCGAGATCGCCGAGACATCGTCGGTCTCGTCGGCGTGGAAATCGAGGTCGAGGCCATGCTTGATCGCCTGCGCAAACACCTGGTCGAGCAGTTCTTCGAGATCCGGCACCATATAGGTGACGACGCCGAGGACACCCTTGGCGGCAGCCACCCGTTTGGCCAGCCTCTCGAACCATTTCCTGTCGCGCACGCCCTCGATGCCGAGCAGGCAGGCCGCCTGCAGCTCGATGCGGCCGCGCCATTTCTCCCGCATCGTCTCGAACACCGGCCAGGAGATCTCTTCCTGCGGCGCGACGCTGTCGAGATGCGTGCGCAGCGCCCTGGTGCCGTGCGCGTAGGCGCAGCGCAGCGAAAAATCCATGCGGCGGGCAACGTCGTCGGCGCTCCAGCGCGCCGCGCGGTCGGCGCCGGTGGCGTTCAAAGCGGCCATGAAGGTGCCGTCCGGGTTGGGCTTTCGGGGCCAGATATGGCCCTTGTCGATATGGGTGTGGCAGTCGACAAAGCACGGCAGCACGATGCGGCCGCCGAGATCGGTGGCGTCCGCCGGTGCGTTGGATCGATGCGCCGTAATCCCGGAGATCTTGCCATCGGCGACGGCAACGTCCGCGAGCGCAAATCCGTCGGCGCCAAAGGCAGCCGCAAGCCCCGGCGTCAGCGACGCGTGAAGCCGGACGTTGGAAAGATGGTAGGAACCAGAAGCTGGTATCAAGGCGGCGCTGCTCACCATCACCGCTCCTGCCTCAGCGCGCTCTCGTGCCAGCGCCGCAAAATGAGATGCGAAATCAGCGACAGCACCAGGAAGATCAGGACGCCGGTGAGCGAGATCAGGATCAGCGCCGCGAACAGTCTTGGTGCGTTGAGCCGGTAGCCGGCCTCGATGATGCGCGAGGCGAGGCCGGACGACTGGCCGGTGGCGCCGGCGACGAACTCGGCCACCACCGAGCCGATCAGCGACAGGCCGCCGGCGATCTTCAGCCCGCCGAGGAAATAAGGCATCGCCGCCGGCAGCCGCAGATAGCGCAATTGCTGCCAGCGGGTCGCGCCGTTGAGCTTGAACATGTCGCGCAAATTGCGATCGACGGAATTGAGGCCGAGCGTGGTGTTGGAGAGGATCGGAAAGAAGGCGACGATCCAGGCGCAAAGCAAAAGCTTCGTCGTCTGGTTGTCGACATAGATATTGATCAGCGGAAAGATCGCGACGATCGGCGTCACCTGCAGCACGATGGCGAACGGAAAGAACGACATCTCCACCCATTTCGACTGAGCGAACAGCACTGCCAGCCCGACACCGCCGACCACGGCGAGAAGCAGGCTCAAGAAGGTGATCCTGAGTGTCACCAGCAGCGAGGAGAACAGCAGCCCGGCATCGTCGTGCAGCGTCTGCAACACCACGCCGGGGCGCGGCAGGATGTATTTCGGAATGTCGTTCCAGACACAGACGCGGTCCCACAGCCAGATGGCCAGGATCATGATCGCCAGCGGCAGCAGCCATCTGCCGATGCGCTCGAAGCGCTCCTGGCGGACGCGGCGCGCCTCCTCCGGGTCGAGCGCCAGGACTGGTTCTTCAATGGCCGTCATGATGCGGTCCGGCAGTTGAGTTGATGGCGCCGATCAGCACGTCGGATGCCTGGCGGCAGAGCGCGGCATAGTCGGGCGAGGTGCGAAACGCCTCGTCGCGCGGATAGGATGCATCGACGGCAAGCTCGGCAAACACCCGGCCCGGCCGCGCCGCCATGACGACGATGCGGTTGGAGAGGAATACGCTTTCGAAGACGCTGTGGGTGACGAAAACGACGGTAAAACGCTCATCCTGCCATAGCTCGAGAAGGTCGTTGTTGAGCTTGAAGCGGGTGATCTCGTCGAGTGCGGCGAACGGCTCGTCCATCAACAGAATGCGCGGCTTGGTTACCATGGCGCGGGCGATAGAGACGCGCATCTTCATGCCGCCGGACAGTTCGCGCGGCACGGCATTCTCGAAGCCGGTCAGGTGAACCCGCGCCAGCATCTCCATCACCGCCGGCGCCGCCTTGGCACGCGACACGCCCTTCAGCCGCAGCGGCAGCCAGACATTGTCGAAGACGTCGGCCCAGGGCAGCAGCGTCGGCTCCTGGAAGACGAAGCCGATATTTGAACGGTCGCCGATAGTCGAACGCTCGAGGGCGCCGCTGCCGCGCCAGTCGAGCACGCCCGAGGTCGGCGTCGACAGGCCCGCAATCAGCCGCAGCGCCGTCGATTTGCCGCAGCCCGACGGCCCGAGCAGGCTGAGGAAATCGCCCTCCCGGATCGTCAGCTCGACATTGCTGAGCGCGGTGACGCCGTTGGAAAAAACCTTGCCGACGCCACGCAGCGCCAACAGCGTCGGCCCCGATACGCTTCCTGGCTGTTGCGCCACTTTCTCCAGCTTCACGGCCTACTTCTTCAGGTCGAGCCCGACGCTCTTGTTGACGAAGGCCAGCGTGTAGGCCTTCTTGATGTCGATGCCCGCCGGTGTGACCTTGGCCTTGACCATCTTGTCGTAAAAACTCTGGATGCGCGCATCGGTCATGGCGCCGATGCCGAGCTTTTCGCTGTCGCCGGAATCGACCACGCCGAACTTCTTCAGCTGCTCGATCGAGAAGGCGATCTGCTCATCCGTCATGTCCGGATTTTCCTTCTTGATCATCTCGTTGGCGGCCTTGTTGTCGCCGTAGAGATAATTGTACCAGCCCTTGGCCGAGCCATCGACGAAGCACTGGACCACCTCGGGCCGCTTGTCGACCGTCTCCTGCATGGTCTCGACCGTCGTTGCATATGTGTCCCAGCCATAGTCGGCCAGCAGGAACTGGTTCGGCGTGAAACCGCCCTGCTTCTGGACGGCGAATGGCTCCGAGGTGACGTAACCCTGCTGGATCGACTTCTTGTTGGCGATGAACGGCGCCGGGTTGAAGGTGTAGGGCGCGCGCTTGGCGGCGTCGAAGCCGAGGTCGGTGACCATCCACTGGAAGAAGGTCTGCGCACCTTCGTCGCCGAGGATGTACTGGTCGGCGTTCTTCAGGTCTTCCCATTTGTCCAGCCCCTGCCCGGGATGGGACATGATGACCTGCGGGTCCTTCTGGAAGTCGGCCGCCACGACGCGCATCGGTATGCCTTGCTGCACGGCATCGAAGGCCGACAGCAGATTGCCGCCCATGTAAAAATCGATCTTGCCGGCCAGCAGCAGCGGCCGGCCGCTGACCTGTGGGCCGCCCTGCATGATCGTCACGTCGATGCCGCAGGCCGCATAGGTGCCGTCCGCCACGGCCTGGTAGTAACCGCCATGCTCCGGCTCAGCCAGCCAGTTGGTGCCGAAGGTGACTTTTTCGTTCGCTGCCGCGGCAAGCGTGCCTGCGCCAAGCAGCACGATCACGCCCGCCGAAATCTTGAGTTTTCCGTACATCCACACCACCCTTTGTTCGCTCCGGCGCGTCACGCGCCGGGCTCGACACCATTGTTTCAAGAAGCAAGACACATGCCACCGGCGCGTTGCGCCGGGACCGCCCGCTTGTGCAATGCCCGCCTGAGCAATGGCGGCGCGAAGGCCGGACGGGTCATGCTGTACGAAAGGCATCGTGCCTATTTTTTGATCGCCTGTCCACAATCGCCCTCGTGACATGCACCGCCATCTTGATGCCCGCATCGATCCCGCTTTAGGCTGCCGTGAACGGAGATTGCCATGTTCAAATTTCTCACGCCGAAGTCGATCAAGCCGCCCTTCGCCCGCTACAGCCATGGCGTCGAACTGCCGCCCGGCAAGCGGCTGGTGCTGTGTTCGGGCCAGGTCGCAATCACCCCGGACGACCAGATCCCCGAGGAGGCCGGCGCACAGGCCGAGCTTTGTTTCCGGAACATATCGGCGATTCTCGGCGAGGCCGGGCTCGGCCTGTCCGACATCGTCCGCATCAACACCTACGTCACCGACCGCGCCTTCCTGCGGCCCTATATGGAGGTTCGCGACCGGCTGTTCGCCAGCCCGGCGCCGGCCTCGACGCTGATGATCGTGTCCGGTTTTGCCCGGCCGGAATTCAAGGTCGAGATCGAGGTCATTGCGGCGGGATGATCGACAGCCGATCGTTCCCGCGTTAGGTCTGGGCTTGTCGGTTCAAGAGGGCATGACATGACCGCTGCAAAAAAACGCGTATGGTGGGGTGACTACCGGACCACCGAATACGCGACCGTCGATCCTGAAGCGACCATTGCCGTTCTGCCGCTGGCGGCGATTGAGCAGCACGGCCCGCATCTGCCGGTCTCGACCGACACCTCGATCATGAACGGCATGCTGGAAACGGTGATCGCGCGCCTGCCCGGCGATCTCGACATCCGCATCCTGCCGGTCCAGGCGGTGGGCAAGTCGAACGAGCATTTGCACGCACCGGGCACCCTCACTTTGCCGGCGACGACCTTGGTCGAGGCGTGGACCGAACTTGGCCTGTCGGTCGCGCGCGCCGGCGTCCGAAAACTGATTGTCGTCAACTCGCATGGCGGCAATGAGGAGATCATGGGCATCGTCACCCGCGAATTGCGTGTGCGGGCAAAGATGCTGGCGGTAAAGACCAGCTGGCAGCGCTTTGGCCGGCCGGCCGGCATGTACACCGAGCTCGAGGACCGCCACGGCATCCATGGCGGCGACGTCGAGACCTCGCTGATGCTGCACTTCCGGCCCGACCTCGTCGATATGGGGAAGGCCGACAATTTCGTGTCCAAGGTCGCCCGCGCCGAAAAGGAATTTGCGCTGCTGCGCCACACCGGAACGCACGCCTTCGCCTGGATCGCCAGCGATCTCAACCCGAATGGCGTCGTCGGCGACGCCAGCATTGCCACCGCTGAAAAAGGCCGGCTCACCGCCGAGCATCAGGCCGACGGCTTCATCGGCCTGCTGAGGGACGTGGGCAAGGCAAAGCTGGCGGATTGGCTGGCGTAGGTGTTTGATCCCACCAACTCAGGCCTCGCTCACGAGGGGCGATTCCATTCGCGCGCGAGGATCCTCACTTCACCTCTTGAAGCGGCGACACCGTGTAGATTTCGTCCAGTATCTTCACCATCAAGGTGTTGGCGGTCGCCTGGCCGTGGAGCGCGAGAGTCAGGTTGGTCCATATGACCAGGGTGACGTCATTGGCCGGATCGTAGCCCATGAAGGACTGGTAACCGGGCATCTCGCCTTCGTGATAGTAGATTTCGTTAGGCCCGAAGGTCAGCGTTAGGATGCCATAGCCGTATTTTTGCATGGCGGGTTCGCCCGGCGCCGGCGCCTCAGGGCTTGCAAGCCACTGGCGCTGGAAGTCGGCATTGAAGAGCTTGCCCCCGACCAGCGCGCGCATCCAGGTAGCGAGGTCATCCGCGGTGGAGATGACTCCGCCAGCCGCAAAGTAGGCGGACGGGTTCTGCCATGTGTCGTCGTTGGGCTTGAGCGTTCCCGCCCTGGCCGCAGCCTGGAGGTCGTCCGGATAGGGCGCATCAGCCAGGGCGTACGAAGTACTGCCGTAGAGATAGCCGTTTGAGTATGGCTCGGGGATGGCGTTCGACGTGCTCGGCGGCAACGCCGTGTTCTTCATGCCGAGCGGCCCGAACAGGCGGTCCCGGAAGATGGTCGAGAGCGGCTTGCCGTCGATCTTCTCGGCAACAAGGCCGAGCAGATAGTAGTTGGTGTTGTTGTACTCGAATTCGGCACCCGGCGCGAAGTCCGGCGGCCGTTTGAACGCCATGCCGAGTACTTCATCAGCGGTCCATACCCTGTAAGGATACTTGTCCAGGCTTTCGGCAAGTTCCGGCGCATTGGTGAAGTTAGGGAGGCCGCTCCGCATTGTTATGAGCTGCCGAATGGTTATCTCGTCGCCGTTGGGAACGCGCTGGACGTATTTCGAGATCAGATCGGCGAAGCTCAGTTTCCCTTCCTGCACCAGTTGCACGATGACAGCGGCCGTCATCGTCTTGGTGTTCGAGGCCGCACGGAAGTGGGTATCGGCGCGCGGCGGGTTCGTGGCACCCAGTTCAGTCGTACCGTAGCCGAAGACGAGGTTGCCCCGCGGAGTCTTGAGCAAAACCATGGCACCGGGCAGCATAAGTTCCTTGGCCAAACCCTCGACAGTGGCTTGGAGCGCTGCCAGGTCGATCGACTTGAGAGCCGGCATGGACGCGGCCATGGCGCTGCCTGTCGCGCAGACCACGCCAACAACGATGGCCAAAATTCTCCCGATCATCATTCGCCCCTTGGCCGTGTCCTAGAACTCCTGCGCACTTTTCCTGGAATTTGTTTTTAGGCTCAGATTTTCAATTCGAACGGCGTGCCTTCGAAAGCATCCGCGCCGCGCCCGATCGCCTGGATCGCTTCGATCATCCTGCCCCTGCGATCGAGCAGCGTGTCGGCGATCGCGATCAGCCGCGGATTGGGTGTCGCCGTGGGCGACAGCCTGCGCAGCGTCTCGGCCAGTTCGGCCTCGTCGCGCTTCGGCGCCAAGGCTGCCGCGATGATGTAGGCCGAGGCGGTCGAGCGGCTGATGCCGGCATAGCAATGCACCACCAGCGGCCGCGAGCGATCCCAGTGGCGGGCGAAATCGAGCACGTTCAGGACATGCTCCTCGCCCGGCATGGTCATGCCCTCCTGCGCCACCGCAATGTCATGCATGACCAGATGCAGATGGTTTTCCCTGGTGATCGAGGCCGGTCGCATCACCTCCGTTCCGGCGGCAAGCAGCGAAAGCAGCCGGCCGGCCCCGGTCTTCGTTACCGTTTCCTCGACTTTGGACAGCGAGCAGACATGGATCATTGGATCGTTTCTCCCTTGGCATCATCGTCGCGCCGCGAGGCCCAGCCGGCAAGCGCCGATTCGAGCCGCCGCCATGCTTCGTCGGCTCCCGGCAGGCCGGCGCGCAGCACATCCGGACGATCGGCGAAATGCCGAAGCAGGATGCCGCGCTGGCCGAGCACCGAAAACAGGCCGGCGGCGCCCGCCAGCCTGATATAGCGGAACAACGCGGTGCCACCGGCGACAGGCACGCCGAAGCGGCCGAACAGCGTATCGAGCCGTGCGGCATCCTCGGCCAGACGGCGCCGCATCCCGGCCTGCCAGCCGGTATCGGCAAGCGCCCTTATGCCATATTCGAGCGCCGGCCCGGCAACCGCCCATGGCCCGAATTGCGCCTCCAGCCGCTCGACCGTCAGCGCATCGGCCAGTGCAAAGCCAAGCCGCAGGCCGGCCAGGCCGAAGAACTTACCGAACGAACGCAGCACGACGATGCCGCCCTGGTCGACGTCGCCGGCCAGGCTTTCGCTGCGCGGGCCGACATCCATGAAGGCCTCGTCGACCACCAGCAGCCCACCTCTGGCGCGTAATGTCCCGGCAAGTCGAAGCAATCTTTCGCGCTCGACGACGCGCCCGTCCGGGTTGTTGGGATTGACGACGACGGCAAGGTCGGCCGCCGCCAGGGCTTCGAAATCATCGACTTCAGCCGCCGCATGGCCGGCGATCGCCGCTGCCCGCCGATGCTCGGCATAAGTCGGCCCGAGCACCAGCGCCGTGCCCGGGCTGACCAGCGAAGCGACGCGCGGCAACAGGATCTGCGTGCCGGGCGCCGCTGCGACATTCGCCGCCGACGGGGCGCCATAGGCGCTTGCCGCGCGTTCAGCCAAGTCGCGGCTGCGCGCTGTTTCCGGCAATCGCGACAGGGCGGTGGCGGGCAAATCGAAAAGCGGGTAGGAGTGCGGATTGATCCCGGTCGAGAGGTCGACGAAAGGCAGCGGCGCGTGAGGGAAAAGCGCCCTCGCCCGGCCAAGGCTTCCGCCGTGGTCCACTGCCGCCGTCACTCCATCAAGAGACTTCATGCCGATCCTGATCACTTTCCTGTCGCTGGCCATCGAACTTGTACTCGGCTACCCGGCCCGGCTCTTCGATGCCATTGGCCATCCCGTCACCTGGTTCGGCAGGCTGATATCCTTTCTCGACCGCAGGCTCAACCGCGCCACTGATTCCGACGCCCACCGTCGCCGCTGGGGCGTCTTCGCGCTGCTGGTGATCGTGCTGGTGCCGGCCGCCCTCGCCCTCTGGCTCGAAACCTTGCTTTCGAGCATTCCCCTCGGCTTGTTGGTCACCGCAATTCTGGCGACGTCGCTGCTGTCGCAGAAGAGCCTGGCCGAGCATGTCGAAGCGGTCGCCGACGCACTCGACAGCGGCGGACTGGATATGGGCCGCATTGCCGTCTCGCGGATCGTCGGTCGCGACCCGGAACAGCTCGACAGGGCCGCTGTCTGCCGCGCCGCGATCGAAAGCCTGGCCGAGAATTTCTCCGACGGCGTCGTCGCTCCGGCCTTCTGGCTCGGTATCGGCGGGCTCGCCGGCGGCGTCGCCTACAAGGCCGCCAACACCGCCGATTCGATGATCGGCCATCGCACCCCGCGCCACGAAGCCTTCGGCTGGGCGGCTGCGCGCTTCGACGATTGGATCAATCTGCCGGCGTCGCGGCTGACGGCGCTGCTGATCGTACTCGCCGCTTTTCTGGTCAAGGGCGCCGACGCCAAGGACGCCTGGCACGCCGTGCGGCGCGATGCGAAAAAACACCGCTCGCCCAATGCCGGCTGGCCGGAAGCAGCGATGGCCGGCGCGCTCGGCCTGGCGCTCGCCGGCCCCCGTTCCTATGACGGCGTCATGGTCGAAGACGCGTTGATGGGCGAAGGCGGCCGGCACGATGATGTCGAGAGCACCGACATCCGACGGGCGCTGAAACTCTACCGCGTCGCCGACTTACTGCTGATCGCGCTGTTCGGCGTGGTCGCGGTGGTTGTTATCTTGGCGTGATCTGCGCTCGAGATCGAGCGGAAACAAAGAACCCGCCAAGCGACGGGTCGTTGGAGCCCAATTAGCACTATAGCCAAATTAGTAGCATAGCTGCCGGCACAAAGCAAGAACAAAATAAGGCTACGCCTCAAATAATCGCGTCAGGTCGGCGCCGCCCCTCACCCTTACCATTCCAGGGGCGAGCCGCTTCGTGCGGCTTTCCCTTCTCCCCTTGTGGGAGAAGGTGGCCGCGAAGCGGCCGGATGAGGGGTGTTCCAGCTTGGCACCAACAGCGCTCCGGCCAGCACCCCTCAACCGTCTTGGCGCTGCGCGCCAATCCACCTTCTCCCACAACAAGGGGAGAAGGAAGAAGAGGCGCCAGCAACACCCCTCAGAACTCGATCCCCTGCTGCGCCTTCACGCCGGCGGAGAAGTGGTGCTTGGTCACGCCCATCTCGGTGACCAGATCGGCCGCCTCGACCAATACCGGTTTGGCGTTGCGGCCGGTGACGACGACATGCAGGCCTTCGCGACGCGCCTTCAGCGCCGCGACCACCTTTTCGAGATCGAGGTAGTCGTAGCGCAGCGCGATGTTCAGCTCGTCGAGCACCACGAGGCTGATCGACGGCTCGGCCATCAGCTCCAGCGCTTTCGCCCAGGCAGCCTCGGCCGCCGCGATGTCGCGCTTCAGGTCCTGTGTCTCCCAGGTAAAGCCCTCGCCCATGGCGTGCCAGACGACACGGTCGCCGAAGGCGGCAAAGGCGTCTTTCTCGCCGGTGTGCCATTTGCCCTTGATGAACTGAACGACGCCGACGCGCTTGCCATAGCCGAGCATCCTGAGCGCCAGCCCAAAGGCGGCCGTGGTCTTGCCCTTGCCCGGTCCGGTGTTGACGATCAGCAGCCCCTTCTCGACCGTCTTGGCCGCGACCTCGGCGTCCTGCACCGCCTTGCGCTTGGCCATCTTGGCGCGGTGGCGTTCCTCGTCCTTGGGATCGATAGTATCAGCCATGTCATTTCACCTTGAGCGGCAGCCCCGCCACCATCAAAAGCACGGTGCCGGCAACAGCCGCGACGTCCTGGTTCAGCCGGCCGGCGGCGTCGCGAAACCGTCTTGCCAGCGCATTGTCCGGCACGATGCCCTGGCCGACCTCGTTGGACACCACGAACCACGGCCCACGCGGCCGCGACAGCACATCGGCCAGCCTCCGGCATTCGGCCTCGACATCATGGTCGGCCAGCATATGGTTGGTCAGCCACAGCGTCAGGCAATCGATCAGCACCGGCTGGCCGTCAGGCAGCGCTCCGATCGCGCCGGCAAGGTCGAGCGGCGCATCGATGGTCGTCCAGCCGGCGCCGCGGCGCGAGCGGTGCAGCGCGATGCGCTGGCGCATCTCGTCGTCATAGGCTTGCGCCGTGGCGATATAGCTCCAAGGCGGCGGGCCGACCGTCACCAGGCTCTCGGCATGCGCGCTCTTGGCGGCGCGCGCACCGCCGATGACCAGGGTCAGTGCCCCGGCAGCGCGGTCAGGCAAAGCTGTCGCGCAGGCTGGTCGCCGTGCCCGTGAAGCGTCCGCGCACCACGCCGACGACCGCGCCGAGCACCAGCCAGAACACCAGATTGGTCAGCGTCACCGCCACCACGAACTGGTGGTGCAGGCCTTCCGGGATCGCCGTCTCGAAGCTATCGGGCTGCGGCGCGCCGACGATATGCGGCGCAACGATCAACGCCACGGCAAGAGCCACCAGCGGCAGCGATCTGCGGAAGACTATAAGGCCGAGACCGGCCGCTGTCGCCACCACTGTTGCCCACCACCAGATCTGGCGTTGGACAAGGTCGGCCGACGGCATCGCCGGCAGTTCCGGCGGCAGGCCGAGGCCCGGCGCCAGCGTGAACGCGGCAAAGCCGGCCAGCCCCCAGAACAGGCCCTGGCGCCAATTGCCGATGCCGCCGGCGAATTCCGAAACCGCAACCAGGACCAGCGCAAAGCCGATGCCGGTGACAATATTGGCAACGACGCTGAAGCCGAAGCGCTCGAAACCGTCGGCCGGCGCCCAGCCTTCGTCTTCCGCCGGAGCCATTGCTTCAGCCGGTGCCGGCGCGGCGCTGCTCATAACCGTCGTGCCCGCGGCGTTTTCGGCCGGTGCCGCAGGTGCCGCGGCATGGTCATGGCCGCCGCCGGCCTGTTCGTAGACTTCCGCCTTCAGGATGAGCGGCACCGTGGCATAGGCTTGCATGCAGGCGAGAGCCACGCCGGCCACAAGCCCTGCGATCGCCGCGATGAACACGACGTTGCGAAACAGTGTCATGATGTCAGCCCCTTGTCAGTGGCAGGGAAAGCCCATCGAATGGCGATAGTCGTGCGCGGCATTGTGGACCGCATCGATATGCGAGAAGCCGACAAAGCCCATGACGAAAATGCCGAGGAATGCAGCAAGCGCCAGCTGCATGAGACGCGACTGCGAGGAGGCGGAAGCGCCGAGCGAAACGGAAGCGGTATTCATGTCTTGTCCTTTCGCCCTCCACCCGAGGGCATAGAAGTCAGTTTCCTGTCGCCGGCAGGTCTCCTGGCTCGCGGATCAGCGCCCTTCCCCACCTTCCCGAAGGCGAACCTTCAGTGGCATATGGAGAGGACTACCGCACACAGTTGCGGGGGCAGCCACGGCATTGGGCAAACAACTTGCCCTCACCGCATTCCCTCTTGGTTCCAAACGGAACCGACGACATCAGCGACTATAGGCAGAATCGCCCCGCCCGGCAAACCAAATTCCGCCGGATCGTGTGGCGAATGCGCCGCCTCGCCAAGCCGGTCGGCCGGCGCCGCGATTGACAATTTTCGCAGCCGGGTGTCGGCTGGCGGATGGGGAGGAAGCCGGCATGCAACCCAGCCCGAATGAGCGCGGTCCCTACAACGGCCTGATGCGGGCCGAGCCGACGCTGCCGTCGCCGGCCTATTGGGACATCGCGGCCTATCAGCGCGATCTCGAGGCCATCTGGTATCGCAACTGGTTGCTCGTCTGCCGCGAGGCGAAGCGCTTGCCGATCCGGCCGCGGATATCGACAACATCGTCGCCTTCGGTACCCAGGTGCTGGAGGAGGATGCTGATATCTGCGAGGTCAACCAGATGGGCCTGCGCTCGATGCGCCACAAGGCCGGCGTACTGATGCCCGAGGAATACGACTTGCACCGCTTCCACAACTGGGTGGGCGAGCGCCATGCGGCGCTCGAACATCAAAGCGATTTGGGCAGATAACGCCAGGTGACGAAGCCGCAGACTGCCGCCAGCAGGCCGAGTGTCGCGAAAACCGCGCCCAGTCCGAAAAACGCCAGCACGCCGGCCAAAGGCTTTCCGGCTTTGGCCTAAAGCAGCTCTGATGCCGACCGGTACCAACGCGACGCAAGGCCCTGCTTCTTTTGACGGTGGCAACCGTGATAGTCGTCTTGCCGGGGCTGAACCAAGACAGCGAGATCATGAGCATCGACACGCCGAGCGCAGCCGTTCAGGATCAACCGAAGTCGAAGCGCATCGCCGCTATCGACATTGCACGCGGCATCGCTTTGCTTGCCATGGCGAGCTATCATTTCACCTGGGACCTCGAATTCTTCGGCTACACCGATCCCGGCCTCACCGCCTTCGGCTGGTGGAAAATCTACGCGCGCTGCATCGCCTCGAGCTTCCTGTTCCTGGTCGGCATCAGCCTCTATCTCGCCCATGGCAAGAAAATCCGCTGGACCGGCTTCTGGAAGCGCTTCGCCATGGTTGCCGGGGCAGCGCTCGCAATATCGCTGGTCACCCGCATCGCCACGCCCGACGGCTTCATCTTCTTCGGCATATTGCACGAGATCGCGCTCGCCAGCCTGCTCGGCCTGGCGTTCCTGCGCCTGCCGGCGCTGCTGACGCTTGCCGTGGCGGCCCTCGCTATTGCCGCGCCTTTCTACCTGCGATCTGAGCTTTTCGATCATCCGGCTTTGTGGTGGGTCGGCCTGTCGGCGACCAACCCGCGCTCCAACGACTACGTTCCACTGCTGCCCTGGTTCGGCGCCGTACTTGCCGGCATCGCGGTTACCAAGCTCGCCGCCACCTCCGGCGCGCTGACGCGGCTGTCGGCATTGGCGCCCGGCCGCTGGGCAAATCCGCTGGTCTTCATCGGCCGGCACAGCCTAGCCTTCTATTTGATCCATCAGCCGGTGCTGATCGGCTCGGTCTGGCTGTTTTCGCAATTCATGCCGGCGCAGGCCGAAACCAGGGAGGTGAGTTTTCTGAAATCCTGCCAGATATCCTGCGAGCAGGCACGCGACACCGAGTTCTGCTCCAGCTATTGTGCCTGCATGCTGGACACTCTCCAGGGCGAAGCCTCGCTTGACCGGCTCTACAGCAACGACCAGTCCCCGGAGTGGAAGGCGCATATTGGCGAGCTCGCCGGCACCTGCACCGCCCAAACCGAGGCGGCGGAACCGGGAACGCGCTAATCGAGGGAGGACAATAATGAGCGACAGTCACCCGAAACCCGTGCAGCAAAATCCTGGGCAGCCGAAGCTGGGGCACATCCCATGGCCGCCGCTGATCTATATCGCTGCCATCATCGTCAGCGTCGCGCTAGGGCTGTTCTATCCGCTGCCGTGGATCGGCGATCTTCTCGGCGACATCCTGTTCGCCGCCGGCCTTGTGGGGTTGGTGGCGGTTGCCGCGCTCTGGTTCACGGCAATCCGCACCATGATCCGCGCCAAGACGACGCTCAACCCGAACGGCGTGCCTGACCATCTGGTGACTACCGGAGCCTTCGCCGTCAGCCGCAACCCGATCTACCTCGCCAACACGCTGCTGCTGGTCAGCCTCGCCTTTGTCACTGGGATCGCCTGGTTCCTGCCGCTGGCGGTCATCGCGGCGTTCCTGACGCAGAAGCTG
This sequence comes from Mesorhizobium sp. M0800, assembly GCF_040320095.1. Lineage (NCBI taxonomy): Bacteria > Pseudomonadati > Pseudomonadota > Alphaproteobacteria > Hyphomicrobiales > Phyllobacteriaceae > Mesorhizobium > Mesorhizobium sp. M0800. Next base: position 73,026 of record NZ_JAMYOZ010000003.1, on the reverse strand, counting down.
ACGATCGAGAGCGAGGAGAAGGTGCTGACGGCCAAATTCGGCAAGAAATACCGGGACTACGCCAAAAGGGTGCGGCGCTGGATTTGAGCCGGCGCTGACGCCACGCTCATGTGGTGACGCCGAGCTCCACCAGCCGCTCGACGCAGGATTCCTCGGCCTGATCGAGCTCGGCCAAGGTCTCTTCGAGGTCGCGGCGTTTCTGGCGCAAATCCTCGCGCTTTTCCTCGATGCGCTTGATCATCAATTTGAGCTGGCCGACCTCGCCGGGCGGCTCCCTGTACATCTGGATGATTTCGCGGATCTCGTTGATCGAGAAGCCGAGCCTCTTGCCGCGCATGATCTGGCGGATGAGATGCCGGTCCGACGGACGGAACAGCCGAGTGCGGCCGCGTCTTACTGGCTGCACCAGCCCTTCGTCCTCATAGAAGCGCAACGTCCGCGTCGACACGTCGAATTCGCGGGTCAGCTCCGTGATCGAATAATATTCCCGCATCGTCACTCCAATGCCCCGGCCACGCCGCGAGTTCCAACTGGCCGGCGCCGCCAGCGCCCAGGCGCGTACCAGAATCGGCGGACAAGGCACCTTTCAAAGCCTCGCATGGCATTTACGTAAAAGTCAATTGAGGTGACGTTCAGCGCACGCCGAACCACCATGTGGCGAGCCCGAGAAAGGCAAAGAAACCGACGACATCGGTGACCGTGGTGACGAAAACCGCCGAAGCCACAGCCGGATCGATCTTGAAGCGGTCGAGCAGCAGCGGGATAAGGATGCCCGCCAGAGCCGCCACGAACATATTGATGATCATCGCAGCCGCAATGATGCCGCCGAGATTGCGATCGTGGAACCAGGCAGCAGCGACGAGGCCGATCAGGATGGCAAAGATGATGCCGTTGATGAAGCCCACCCCGATTTCGCGGCGGATGATGCGGCCGGCATTGTAGATGTCGAGGTCCCTGGTCGCCAGCGCCCGCACCGTGACCGTCATGGTCTGCGAGCCGGCATTGCCGCCCATGCCGGCGACGATCGGCATCAGCACCGCCAGCGCCACGATATGCTCGATGGTGCGGTCGAACAGGCCGATCACCGAGGCCGCCAGGAAAGCCGTCAAAAGATTGACCAGCAGCCAGGGCACGCGCGAGCGCGAGGTCGAAAAGATGCTGTCCGAGAGTTCTTCGTCGCCGACGCCGCCCATGCGCAGCAGATCTTCCTCGGCCTCCTGCTGGATGACGTCGACGACGTCGTCGATGGTCAGCACGCCGACCAGCCGCTCGTTCTCGTCGACGACGGCGGCGGACAGAAGATCGTATTGTTCGAATTCGCGTGCCGCCTCCTCCTGGTCCATGGTGGCCGGGATGGCATGCCTGGTCTCATGCATGACCTCTTCGACCTTGACCGAGCGCTTGGTACGCAGGATCTGGTCGAGGTCGATGGCGCCGAGCAGCTTGAAGCTCGGATCGATGACGAAGATCTGGCTGAAACGGTCGGGAAGATTGTTGTCCTCGCGCATGTAGTCGATGGTCTGGCCGATCGTCCAGAACGGCGGCACCGCGACGAACTCCGTTTGCATGCGGCGGCCGGCGGTCTCTTCGGGATAGTCGAGCGAACGCCGCAGCCTGATCCGCTCGGTGAACGGCAGCTGCGACAGGATCTCGTCCTGGTCCTCCTGGTCGAGGTCTTCGAGAATGTAGACCGCGTCGTCGGAATCGAGATCCTGCACCGCCTGGGCGATCTGCGCATTGGGCAGACTGTCGACGATGTCGCGGCGGATCGCCTCGTCAACCTCGGTCAGCGCGGAAAAATCGAAATCCTTGCCCAGCAATTCGACCAGCGCGCGTCGCTGTTCCGGGTGCAGGGCCTCGAGCAGGTGGCCGAGTTCCGACTGGTGCAGATCGTCGACTTCACGCTTCAGCGTCAGCGTATCGCGATCGGCGATCGCGGCACCGATCTGGGCGAGGAACGACGACAGGATGACGCCGTCCTCGTCATAGATGTCGGCGCGGCGCTCCTCAGCCGCCCTGGCGCCGGTCATCTGTTCGTCCTGGCCTTCCACCAGCGCCTCCCGCCATCGGATTTCCGGATAAGGTGCCTGTCTGGTCTAACGCATGACCCTGACAATCGGAATCGATTTTGCGAAAGGACCATGCACAACGACAAATTGCTACAGCGCCGTTCGCGCGTCCAAACGACGCGGCGCATACCGGATGGTAGGAGGAGAGGACGTTCTACAAACCTGCGGCGCTGCAGACCTTCGCGGCGGCAGGTAAAGGGCAGCGTATCTCCCCGCCCCGGTCAACCAGATGGGCAGATCGACACTGATTCAAAACGGCGAGGCCGACAGTGCGAGGGCCTCGCTGGTATTGGACTTAACGGCTTCCCGATCAGGCGGCGTGGCGCTTGGCCTCAGCCGCATAGCGGTCCAGGAGACCGCTCCAGCCACCCTCGGACTCGAAGGCCTCGCGCATCGCCTCTGCGGTTTCGCCCATGTTCTCCAGAAGCCTGTGCTCGAGTTCCACACGCGTCGCGTTCTCGCCGAGCGCGACAAAGCGGATCTCGACTTCGGTCAGCAATGCCGGATCGTAGCGCCAGCCGGCTCCAATCCGCCAGGCGAGCGTCAGCCTTGACGGCGGATCCCAGGCGAGAACCTCGCCCCAATCGCATTGTGACCCATCCTCGCCGATCTCGTACCAGCGGCCGCCGGCTTTCGGTTCGATCACCGCGGTCGTCAGGGCGGATTTGCCGATCGAGTGCGAAGCCGGCCACCAGCGCCCGAATCCTGTGGTGAACACATCGAATGCCTTGTCGAGCGGCACCTCCACCGTCACCGACTTCCTGACCGGCGCGGGCTTGATCATGGTCGTCATTTCCTCTTCTCCTTGCTGTTGTCGACTTCCCGTTTGAAGGCGTCGAGCGCATCGCCCCACATGCGGTCGAGCCAGGCACGCATCTCGCCGAGCCCATGCGGGTCGAGATGATAGATGTTGCTGGCACCTTTCGGCTCTGCGCGGACCAGCCGGGCTTCCTTCAAAACCTTGAGGTGCTGCGATACCGCCGGCTGCGAGACCGGAAGCACTCGCGTCAGATCGATGACCGAGCGTGGCCGATCGGCGATGAGCTCGAACACCTTGCGGCGCGTCGGATCGGCCAAGGCCACCATTCCTGCATAATCATAAATCATGACTTATGATAAGCTAAAACTTATGATAAGTCAACCGAGGGCGTGGCGGGCCGTGTTCAAGCAACCGGCCGGCTCGGCCCCGAGGCTCCGGGCAATTCCTTCACGCGGGGGCATGGACAGCGATGCGGATGCAAGACTGCTCAGGGAATCGATCCACCGCATGCGGGCCGGCCGGCAAATGTCGACCACCGGGGAAAAGTAAACCTGGCGGCAAGGTTTTTACCTTATCGGTGTATGTGTCTCTCCGGCGAAACGTTAAGAACGGGTAAATTGGTTTGGCCCTAACCACGGAAGCCTCTCGCTACAGGCCCTCCGCCATATGGCAATTGCGCCTCTCCTTGTTCATGGCGACATACGTTTTAGGCGCATCTGCACTATATCCAGAAGTATTCTATACGTCAGCCTTAATCTATTCTCACAAATTTCTTGTTGGCATTCCGGTGTTGTTTATCGGTGGCGTCTGCTGTGCCGCGCTAGTCCATGGCCGGCGGCAACCGGTTCGCTACGCACTGGATTTGGTTCAAGGGCGCTGGCGCGGTTGCCTGCTGGTGCTGCTGTTCTTCTTTGCCAGCTTGACCGCGTTCTCTACCTACAAGATCGCCATCCCGTCCGTCGTCCCATACTATGCCGACAACTGGTTGGCCGACGCTGATGAATGGCTGCACGGGATGCCGCCATGGGAGATCGTCCATAAGCTCGACGGCAACAATTGGTCGTTCGTCGTCTTCAACAGCTACGAAGTCATTTGGTTTTACCAGTGGTTCGGCACCATCCTTTTCGTGTCGCTCTGGTCGGACGAGATTGCCCGCATCCGCTATCTCTGCGCAGCAGCGCTGACGTTGTCCGTCCTCGGAACGGTCTTGGCCCTGGCGCTGGCATCGGTCGGACCGGTTTACTACCACCACTTTGTCGGCGTGGATCGCTTCCACGGATTGAATGCGGCCCTGGACAGGCTGGACCATAGTTACATGGTGCGGGAACCCGCGGCATATCTCCTGATGGCTTACCAAAGCGGCCGGCCAAGTCTTGGCGGCGGCATCTCGGCCATGCCAAGCATGCATGTCGCCTTTGCCGCATTGAACGCCTATTTGCTGTCATCGATCAATCGCTGGCTTGGCGTTCTGGGTTGGACCTTTGCAGCCCTGATCCTGTACGGATCGGTGTTCACTGGCTGGCACTATGCCGTGGACGGCTACGCATCGATCGTTGTTGTGTCGGTGATCTGGTGGGCGACCGGACGCCTGGTGCGCGAATAGTTATGTGCGCTTGTCGATAGATGGCCATGCCCGCCGATGGCCACTTCGCATAAGCAAAACTCGCGACCGCAATCAGGCAAAAAGCACGTGCCCCGACAAGGACGCTCCCTGCCGTGCTCGAATTCAACGGGCAAGAGATTCCGCTTTCGAATTTAATGGTGCGGTCGAGATGCCGCGTTGATTTTAAAGCATTTTTCTACGATTCCGTGGCGATTTGTATTGAGGGTGGTTCGGCAGCGGCAAAGCATGTAGTTCCAGCCAGCCACCATCGGCAGGCAGCTGGCAGCCTTGGCATCGCATCCTCCTCTGACGAACACCTAGTACGGTCAAGCCTTAGGTGCCGCGCCGCGCCGCTCGAGCGCGGTCTTGCGGATGGTTTCTGCGATCTCCGGGCTGCTGCTGCACAGCATCTGGAAATCCGCCGAGTGTAGCGACAGGAGTGAGACCACCGTTGTGGCGCTGACGGTCGCCGAGCGCGGTTCGCCGGTGATCAGCGCCATCTCGCCGAAGAAGGCGCCAGGGCCCAGATCCACCGGGTTCGGCGTCGCGACGCTGACGCGCCCCTCCACGACGAAGAACATCTGGTCACCGGTCTCGCCATTGCGGCAGATCACAGCGCCCGCCGGCACGATGCGAGGTCGTAATGCGCGCACGATCTCGACTAGTGTGGCCGGGCCGAGCTTCTGAAACAACGGCACGGCGGCGACCAATTGCCAATTGCGGACGAAATCCTCGCGACGGACTTCTTGATAAAAGCCGGTGGCAAGAATGCCAGCCCAGAGCGCGAAGATGCCGATGCCACTCATCATGACCGCCCCGGCAAGGACGCGGCCGGCGAAGCTTTCCGGAATAGCGTCGCCATAGCCGGTGGTGGACAGCGTGACCACCGCCCACCACATTGCCTGGGGGATGCTGCCGAACTGTTGCGGTTGGACGTCGCGCTCGATGACATAGGCTGCGAGCGCAAAACCGAAAAGAACGATGCCGAAGACGGTGGCGACGCCGATCAGGTTGCGCGCTTCGTTGGTCAGGATTCTGCCCAGCAGCGGGAAGAAAGTTGAATCGCGCAGCGGTTTCAGCAGCCAGACAGCACAGTAGAGGCTCCGGTCGGGCGTGCCGACGAGCAGAAATGCGGCGAGTGGAACCAAAACCGCGAGCACATCAATGGCGATTGCCGGCGTCCTGTCCCGAACGTCTCCCGCCCGGCGCTTGAGCAGTTTCTCGGCCAATTCCAGGAGATAGACGCCCCAAATGACCGCGAGCACGGCAGCCAAAGCCAGTCTGCTTCGTCCGGACAGGTCCGGTGTCGTGAGCGTAGCCACCGCCACAAGCCCAGTCGCAGCCAGCACCGCGTTGAGCAGCGCGTAAATTCTTAAGAAAGGCAGTACCGACATTCTATGCCCACGAGCGGATACTACCCTCCAGAATAGGAGCCTTCAAGGCAAGCGCAAAGGTGCTAATTCGATATGGAGATTACCGGGCCACCCTTGGTCGTCGCTGGACCATAGGCCATGAACCATCCGATCAGGGTCGAGATCGAGCTGCCCCTCGAACCACACCCAGCGCCGGCTCGTTCTGGGTTGGACCTTTGCAGCCCTGATCCTGTACGGATCGGTGTTCACTGGCTGGCACTATGCCGTGGACGGCTACGCATCGATCATTGTTGTGTCGGTGAGATGAACCCAGGCTGGCGCGCCATAAAGCGCGCTCGCTCGGTCACGACGGACATGCCTCGGCCTGCTTGTCCGGTTCGGGCTCGATAACAGTGATCTGAGTTGCGGGCTGATCGTCGGTACGGATGTGTGGCATAAACGACCTCACTTGATTGGCAATGGATTTGCCGTGTCACCGTTGGCGGTCGAGGGGCCGCCCCGCGCGATCGAGCATCCGATCGATCTTGCTCGCCATGATGAAATCGTTCTCGTGCAGTCCTTTGATCTTCTTGGTGCTCAGGGAAACCGTCACATAACCCCAGCCGAAGCTGATGTCGGGGTGATGGCCCTCGGTTTCGGCGAGCTCACCGATCTCCTGAACAAGGGTGAGCGCGTCCCGGAAATTGCGGCATCGAAAGCTCCGCTGGATGCGGTGGGCATCGTCACCCAGCTCCCAATCAGGAGCCTGTGCCTGGAAGCGTTGGGCTTCATCACGCGTGAGCGGCGGGACGCCGCCGCGACAAGGCGTACATGTTTTCTCGGCAAGAGTGTCGGTCATGTTCTTGTCTCCAAGACCATTTTTAGCAGCAAATACGACAGCGACGAGCCTATCGATCGATCTCCCCGAACACGATGTCGAGCGAACCGATGATCGCCGAGATATCGGCTCGCATGTGCCCGCGTCGCTGGCCTTCCGTCGTCCTGGCTATAGTTTCAGGCGCCGCTCAGTAGTCCATTCCGCCCATTCCGCCCATACCTCCCGCGCCACCCATAGCGGGCGAAACCTTCTGCGGAATGTCCGCGATCATTGCTTCAGCGGTGATCAGGAGCGCGGCAATCGAGCCGGCATCCTGCAGGGCCGTCCGAACGACCTTGGCGGGGTCGACGATACCGGCCTTGATCATGTCGACATAGACTTCGTTCTGGGCGTCGAAGCCCTGATTGTGATCCTTGCTGTCGGAGAGCTTGCCGACGACGATCGAACCTTCAACGCCGGAATTCTCGGCAATCTGGCGGATCGGCGCTTCAAGTGCTCTCAGCACAATCGAAATACCTGCCGTCATGTCAGCATTCGCGCCAGTAAGCTTAGTCAAAGCTGCCTTGGCGCGCAAAAGCGCAACACCGCCGCCGGCAACGATGCCTTCTTCCACGGCTGCACGAGTGGCGTTCAGCGCATCATCGATGCGGTCCTTCTTTTCCTTGACTTCCGTCTCGGTCGCGCCGCCGACGCGAATGACAGCAACGCCGCCAGCCAGCTTGGCGAGACGTTCCTGGAGTTTCTCCTTGTCGTAATCCGAGGACGTTTCCTCGATCTGCAACTTGATCTGCTGGACGCGCGCCTGGATGGTGGCTTTCTCGCCGGCGCCGTCGATGATCGTCGTCGTATCCTTCTCGATGAGCACGCGCTTAGCCCGCCCGAGCATGTCGATCGTGACGTTCTCGAGTTTGATGCCGAGATCCTCGGAAATCATCTGGCCGGCGGTGAGCACGGCAATGTCTTCCAGCATCGCCTTGCGCCGGTCACCGAAGCCTGGCGCCTTGACGGCTGCGACCTTGAGGCCGCCGCGCAGCTTGTTGACGACCAGCGTTGCTAGCGCCTCGCCTTCGACGTCTTCCGAGATGATCAGCAGCGGCTTACCGCTTTGCACCACAGCTTCGAGGATCGGCAGCAACGCCTGCAAATTGCCGAGCTTCTTCTCATGGATGAGAACGTAAGGGTCCTCCAGCTCCGCGCGCATCTTCTCGGCATCGGTGACGAAATAGGGCGAGAGATAGCCACGGTCGAACTGCATGCCTTCGACGACATCGAGTTCGGTTTCGGCTGTCTTGGCTTCTTCGACGGTGATCACGCCCTCATTGCCGACCTTGTTCATCGCCTTGGCGATCATGGCGCCGACCGACGCGTCGCCATTGGCGGCGATCGTACCAACCTGGGCGATCTCGTCCGAAGATTTGACTTTCCTGGCCCTGGCTTGAATGTCCTTCACCACAGCAGCCACAGCAAGATCGATGCCGCGCTTGAGATCCATCGGGTTCATGCCCGCGGCAACGAATTTGGCACCTTCGCGCAGGATGGAAGCGGCCAGCACCGTGGCTGTCGTCGTGCCGTCGCCGGCGAGGTCGTTGGTCTTCGAGGCCACTTCGCGCACCATCTGGGCGCCCATGTTCTCGAACTTGTCGGCAAGCTCGATTTCCTTGGCGACGGCGACACCATCCTTGGTGATGCGCGGCGCGCCATAGGCCTTGTCGATGACGACATTGCGGCCTTTGGGGCCGAGCGTCACCTTGACGGCGTTGTTCAGAATTTCGACGCCGCGAAGCATCCGGTCGCGGGCATCGGTAGCGAATTTGATTTCCTTGGCAGACATGATTTTACGTCCAGTTCAGTCTTGAAATTGCGGGATCGGAAATCGCCCGGTCAGGCGGCTTTCTTGGCCGCTCTGATCTTCTCGACGATGCCCAAAATGTCGCTCTCCTTCATGATCAGAAGGTCCTCGCCGTCGATCTTGACCTCGGTGCCGGACCATTGGCCGAACAGGATGAGATCGCCGGCCTTGACGTCGAGCGGGATCAGCTTGCCGCTCTCGTCACGCGAGCCCGGGCCCACGGCGATCACTTCGCCTTCCTGAGGCTTTTCCTTGGCGGTGTCGGGAATAATGATCCCGCCCTTGGATTTGGTATCGCCTTCCGCGCGCCGAATGACGACGCGGTCGTGGAGTGGCCGGAATTTCATTGGGGGTTCTTTCTGCCGCCGCACATAGAGCGACTGCAACACTTAACATAGCCCCTTTGGCACTCGAATGATAGGAGTGCCAAATTTTTAATTCCTCAAACCGAAAATATTTGAAATGAAATCAGTCGTTTTTACCGGCGCTTTTGGCCGTCCGAAAGGCGGAGCCATAAGCAATTTTATTGTAATTCATCCCTCTTAATTTTGCCGACAACAGACTATATTAATCCGCAATTACGAGACAAACCTATCGAGCCTTGATTGAATGTGCATCGAGAGATATATACAGTTCGCGAAAATTTGGCACGATTTGGCTTTCCCGGTCCCGATCGACATAGGTCCGCGACCTTCGACCCACCATGAAGCACCGAATTTTCGACAGCGAATGTATAGCGCTTATCCGGCGCGCATGTCGCTCTGTTCGAGCCTTTGAACCACGGCGCTGACCACGGATGTACTGGCAGCATTGGGATCTTTCCGGTTCGGATGGAAAAGATGCAGGAGGGGCGTCGGCGTGCTCCTGCGGAAAGCCGCACCCCCTCACGCAACGCAGCCTCCCCGCGTGGGTAGCGCTTGCCCGCGCTACGGCGGCGGCTTTCCATGCGAGCCGCTTCAAAAATGATGCTGCGAAACGGCTCCGGCTTTATCCGACGAACGCCTCACGCATCCGAGCGAACATGCCGGGCTGTCTCCCAGCAATCGCCGCACGGATGTGACGGGCGGCCGTTACGGCGCTCACCGTCGCGCCGAAATGACAATAGCAGATGATCTCATGCAATTGCCTGTCGGTCAGTTCGAAGAACCGCTTCGCTTCGCCGTAGTTGTCGCTTTCCAACCCGGCGGCGCGGAGGACAGGATCCTCGAAAGCGACTGAGATCGGCGAGCCGTCGCCGCGCATGGCCCCGCGTGATCTAACCGGCTGATACTCGGTTTGGTGTAGCGTCGAGAGTCGCCGGTCAGGGTTCCGTTCAAGGAGCTCCGCCCAGCGTTCAAGACGTTCGCTGCGCGACATGGCCTGGCGCAGGTAGGCCTGATCGATCTCGGCGACGATCTGCAGTTGCTCAAGCGTCTGGTGCTTCATTTTAGCCTCCTATTCGGACGATAGTTGGCCGTCCCATATCCTTCTTATACCTGCGGCCAGCGTGACTCCGACCGATCGTGAAGTCCAATCACGATGATGCTGGGAGGGCTTCCCCCCACAAAAATGCGGAGGCTTCGCAAAGATCCGGGCCATTAATTTGGCGAACGCGGTCAAATGCGCGGCTGTTCGACGATGTCGGTCTGGAGTCCGTGCCGATCGAGGTGATCGACGGGCAGAGTCTGTGCTGGAGTAGCCCGGCTCCATCGCTGGCCGGGCAGCGGGATCAAGCGAGTGGCAGTTTAGCTTCGAAACCGCCGTAATTCTGAACGCGCACAATGCGAAGAGACGCAAGGCCGCGAGCCTGCAACAGACGTTCGCTACGCGGTTCTTGACGGCTTGAGGTATGTTCAACCTTGGCGCTGACTTTTCCGAACCGAAGCCGCAGCTACGACGAGGCCGGACAATACCTCCATTTTCTCGGCTACGATGGCATGTTTGAAATGCCGTTCTTGATTGAGATTGAAGCGCTCGCGAACGCAAAACCGGAAGCAGCCACAGCCGAAGCGGGTTATTTGGCGACCTTCGATGCATCAAGGGACTCCATTCGTGATGTCGCGCGGAAAGCTTCCTCCCACGGCCGCAAGAACGTGTACCAGCCCAGAAGACCTCGACGCTTCGAACGGCGGACGAGCAAAGCGTTCCCCGTAAGGGATCGGCTTATCCCTGCGACCGCGGAGTTGTGCGGTTTCGACATGGTTGGCGACTACGTCCTTGTCCCCGTCGATTAGAGGATTATCCTTGACACGTTTGGGCGAGGCGATCGCCCATGGAGGTTGTCATGGCAGACGACAAGTCAAAGCGTGGTCCGCAAGACAGAGCACGGGTCGACGGTGGCGAAGACTATGAAGTCGGGTACCTCATGAAGAAGCACCATCTCGAACGGGCTGATGCCCTCAGGCTGGTAAAAAAGTATGGAAACAACCGCGCAAAGATCGAAGAGGAACTCTTTGCCCGAAAGGTTTGATCGCGTATTCCCGTGAGGCTGGCATAGAGCCAAGCACGCCTGAGTGTGACCAGGCTGCAGGCATAATCATGGCGCTTTTCAGCAACGGCATCGGCACTGCTGAGGAATTGAAGGCAGCGCTCCAGTTCCGTTTGGAGAGTGAGTTGCGACGGCACGGTCAACGCCTATCCCGCCTAGCTGAGAACCGCTCTAGATCGTAATTGTACATCGAATTCCAAGTGGAGGTCGCGTTAGATGCAAAACGCGAGCCTCTGAAGAAAACCATTGTCCAATTAAGGCAGTGGGTTTGGAGGCTGTATGAAAGGGGTCGTTGTTTGGCGCTATTTCACTGGCATGCCGTGTCAGAAGCACGCGGGCCTCCAGGGAGTAACATGCTGCTGAGGCTGGACCAGATCGACAAATTCTACCCCACTGGCGAAGGGCCGTTGCATGTTCTGCACGGGATCGATCTTTCGCTGGAGGCGGGCAAGAGCCTTGCGCTGACCGGCGAGTCTGGCAGCGGCAAGAGCACGCTTTTGCACCTCGTTGCAGGGCTCGACAGCCCTGATGCGGGAGAAATCCACCTTGGCGGTACCAATATTGTGGAGCTGAACGATACGGCCCTTGCCGCCCTGCGGCGGGGAACAGTCGGACTTGTGTTCCAGCAGTTCAACCTGATCCCTTCGCTTGATGTGGCAGCCAACCTTGCCTTTCAGGCTCGACTTGCCGGCCGTCCTGATCCGGCGTGGCTGAAGGTCCTTGCTGAACGGCTGGGCCTGGCCAAGGTCCTAACGCGCTACCCTGAACAGCTGTCGAGTGGGCAACAACAGCGGGTGGCGATTGGGCGGACCCTAGCCGTTCGGCCACGGCTGGTTTTGGCCGATGAGCCCACGGGCAATCTCGATGAGGCAACAGGGGACGCTGTACTCGATCTTATGCTGTCGCTGGTGGCTGAAACGGGTGCCGCCCTGTTAATGGTTACCCATTCCAACCGTCTGGCAAACCGGCTGAACGCCCACGTTCACCTGCACGCGGGACGGCTGGCTTGATGGTGTGGACCGGGTTGTCAGCGCTCTTGTCGCATTGGCGCAGGCGGCCTGTCCAACTGGCGATGCTGCTTTTGGGGCTATCGCTGGCAACGGCGTTGTGGTCAGCGATTCAGGCGATCAACGGTGAGGCGCGGGCGAGCTATGACCGTGCAGCGGCGATCCTTGGGCAGGACCGGCTCGCGCAACTGGTGCGTGAGGACGGGACCCGGATGGATCAACAGGTGTTTGTGAGACTGCGGCGAGCAGGCTGGCTGGCTTCGCCGGTGATTGAAGGTGAAATGCGGTTTGGGGATGTGCGGTTGCGCGTCCTCGGCATTGACCCACTGACTTTGCCGCCGCAGGCGCAGCAGGTGGATGTTGCAGTGGGTGATGAGCTATTGCCGTTCATCACGGCGCCCGGGGTGCTCTATGCAACTCCGGAAACCGCGGCACGACTAACCGAGCAAGCAACACCTCCCGTGCGCGTGGCCGAGGGTTTGCCGCCTGGCACAGTCCTCACCGACATCGGGCAGGCGCAGGTCTTGCTTGGGGCAAAGGACAAGATCTCTCGTCTTTTGCTCTGGCCGGACCAACCGATTGGCCGTGCCCCTCTAGAGGTGACAGCCCCCGGCCTGACCCTGCGCGAGCCGAGTGAAACGGGGGATCTTGCCAGGCTGACCGACAGTTTTCACCTGAACCTGACGGCTTTCGGTTTTCTTGCCTTTGCGGTGGGGCTCTTCATCGTGCATTCCGCCATCGGTCTGGCTTTTGAACAGCGCCGCCCGGTGTTTCGCACGCTGCGCGCACTGGGCTTGCCGGCCCGCGTGCTGGTCCTTTTGCTGATCGCCGAGCTGCTGATCTTCGCCCTCCTCGCGGGATTGGTGGGCGTGGCATTTGGCTATGTAGTCGCCTCGGCCCTTTTGCCCGACGTCGCCGCCACCCTGCGCGGACTTTACGGGGCCGATGTGCCGGGAACGCTGTCGATCCGCCCCGCAGTGTGGGCAGCGGGGCTGGCGATCGCGGTAATCGGCACGCTGGTAGCGGCCGCACAAAGCCTCTGGCGGCTATGGCACCTGCCGCTGCTTGCGCCGGCCCAGCCTCGGGCCTGGGCGCGGGCTTCGGAGCGGGCCCTGCGCGCGCAAGGCGTGGCTGCGATGGTGCTCCTGTTGACGGCGGCGGGAATTGCACACTTCGGATCCGGCCTCGAGGCGGGCTTTGCGCTTCTGGCGGCACTGCTGATGGGGGCGGCACTGGCGCTGCCGCTCGTGCTGACGGGGATATTGCACCTTGGCGGCCGCTTGGCGCGTGGACCATTGGCTGAATGGTTTTGGGCCGACACGCGTCAACAGCTTCCCGGCCTGTCATTGGCGCTAATGGCACTGCTGCTTGCGCTGGCCGTCAATGTGGGCGTCAGCACGATGGTGTCGAGCTTTCGGCTGACCTTCACCGGCTGGCTCGATCAGCGTCTCGCCTCAGAGCTTTACGTGACCGCCCGCACCGAAGCAGAGGCCACGGCGATACGCGACTGGCTGGCCCAGCGCAGCGACGCGGTCCTGCCGATCTGGAGCATTGAGGGCCGGGTCGCAGGCCAGCCCGCGGCAATATACGGCGTGGCCGATCATGGCACCTATCGCGACAACTGGCCGATCCTCTCTGCAGTGCCGGGGGTGTGGGACCGGATCGCCACAGGCGACGGCGCCCTGATCAACGAACAACTGGCGCGGCGCCAGGAGTTGGGCTTAGGGGACCAGATCACGCTGCCCGGTGGCTGGCGGGCCAGCATCGTCGGCGTCTATGCCGACTATGGCAACCCGATCGGCCAAGTGATCATCGGGATCGACACACTGCTCCAGCACTATCCTGACGTCTCCCGCCTGCGCTATGCCATTCGGATTGCCCCCGGCAAGGCCGAAGCACTGGCTGCGGGTTTGCGGGCGGAATTCGGGCTGCCCGCGCAGAACGTGATTGACCAGGCCGGGATCAAGGTCTTTTCGCTCAAAGTGTTTGAGCGCACATTCAGAGTGACAGCCGCGCTGAATGTGCTGACGCTGGGAGTCGCGGGGCTGGCGATGTTTGCGAGCCTCATGACCCTGTCGGGGATGCGCCTACCGCAACTGGCGCCGGTCTGGGCCATGGGTCTGCCCCGCCGCCACCTCGTATGGCTGGAGCTTTGGCGCGGCTTGTTGTTGGCAGCCTTGACCATGCTGGCCGCTCTGCCTGTAGGTATCGGGCTCGCCTTTGTTCTACTGGCGGTGGTGAATGTGGAGGCTTTTGGCTGGCGTCTGCCGATGCACCTTTTTCCCGGTGACTGGGCGCGGCTGGCGGCGCTCGCGTTGCTGGCGGCCGGACTTGCAGCCGCCGTGCCTGCCTGGCGGCTGGCGCGTCTTTCGCCATCGGATTTGCTGAAGGTATTTGCACATGAGCGTTAGAGCATTGCTGATCTACATGAGCTTGGCCGCACCTGCCTTTGGCCAGGGTTTTGCTGGGCTTGGCACAGAGGCTGACGGGTTTTCAGTGCCGCAGCCGGGGACTGCATTCAACTTTCCGGCAGACCACGGCCCGCACCCCGGTTACCGGATCGAATGGTGGTATTTGACGGCCAACCTGCAAGCTGCGGATGGAGCGGACTATGGCGTGCAATGGACTCTTTTCCGATCCGCCCTGGCCCCGGTGGAGCGGTCCGGCTGGTCCAGTCCGCAGCTTTGGATGGGCCATGCCGGGCTGACGACGCGAACGCACCAATTCGTGGCCGAACGGCTGGCGCGGGGCGGCATCGGCCAGGCGGGGGTTTCGGCTGCACCCTTTGCGGCCTGGATTGACAACTGGCAGATGGCAGGTCGGGCCCTGCCAGAGGCGGATTCGCTGTCGGCGCTCGATCTGCACGCGGCGGGACAGGCGTTTTCCTACGAACTGGCACTGGACGCCAAAGGCCCTCTGGTGCCGCAGGGAGTGCAGGGCTACTCGGTGAAATCCGAGAAGGGGCAGGCGAGCTATTACTACTCGCAACCATTCTACCACGTGACCGGTACACTGACCCTTCCGGCGGGCGTGATCGCGGTGTCCGGTCAGGCGTGGTTGGACCACGAATGGTCCTCGCAGCCGCTGGCTGAGGATCAGACCGGGTGGGACTGGTTCTCCTTGCATTTCGACAGCGGCGAAAAGATGATGGGCTTTCGCCTGCGCGACGGAGGCGCGGGCTTTACATCGGCCACATGGATCAAGGCCGACGGCAGGCCGCAGCCGCAGGCCCCCGGCGCGCTAAGGGTGACGCCGCTCGAAACGGCGGCAGTCGCGGGACGTAGCGTGCCGATCCGCTGGAGGGTGCAATTGCCGGAAAACGGAGTGGATGTGACCATCCGGACGCTAAACCCAGAAGCCTGGATGGACACACGCTCTCCCTATTGGGAAGGCCCGATCCGATTTGAGGGCACCCATGCCGGGCGCGGCTATCTCGAGATGACAGGCTATGAGTGACTGGAGGACACTGCTCAATCGCGAGATCGCGACGGTTGGCGAATTGCCGAAAATGGAGAAGGTTAGTTTCCAGCGCCCTTCCCTCTACCACCACCTCAAACCCACTATCTCAGGTAATGGCTCTGGCGATGTAGCGGTCCTGCGCCGCCACCTACCACTACATGGCTCCGAATTGCGGATCGATGTTGCGTGGCCGGAGATGGGCGCGCATCTGCGTAGCGCAGAGTTGCCGCGAGCGTGTTTTCCGATTTCTACGTCGAAGCACCACCGTTGCACGCGTCAATCTTGTCGGTGTCGATCTCCATGCCAAGCAGTCTAACACGCGAAACGGCGTCTGCCGCGGTCCACACCGGATGGTTACGCTGCACGGCGCATTCTGCCGGTGATTGAGGTTCACGAAGGCCTTCCCGCAAAATATGCGCCTTAATGCCCGGCCTCACGGCCTCACGCAATCCAGACATTTTCAAACTCGCCACACGAAAAAACCGCCTCGGTTAGACCGAGACGGTTATCGTACTATGACAGAAGTGGTTGCGGGGACACGCAACCACCGATACCGACATCATTAACGTGACGATTTGACAGGTCCAGGCCAGCATTGCAGGGAGGCGACTTGGTGGGCTCGGAGGGATTCGAACTCCGCGCTTGGAAAAGCGTCCCTCTCGTCTTCACCGTGCAGGCCGCTTACTCTGGGCGGCAGAGTGCCCTTCCGCGCTTCGCCAAACCTGCCGTGGGAAAAGCCTTGCCGTTTTTTCCGGCGGGGCTTTGATCAGATCGCGACTATTAGTGATTTATGCTGGAACTGGTTGCGGAGGTTGGAGTCGGACCGATTTGCGCCGATTAAGAAGCCCGTCAGCAAACGAACTCGGTCACAGCACTGTATTGGCGGTATCCCTCTAGCGACTTGAACGCCCCGGCCGTTGCTTAGGTCGCGCCCACCCTTTTGCACGCGCCCCCCTGCCCGGCCGTTGAACCCGTTGGGCGGCTTGCTAGTCTGCCAAGCTCCTAACAGGGATAGCAACCTGGAATGAACACAGCACTGCTTTTGATGGCTCAGTATGGTGGCAAGGCCATCATCCCGATCGATGAGGTCTGCCGAGACTATTTCTCCCACCTGACGCCGCCGAAGTTGGTCCGAAAGATTTCCATGGGGGAAATTGCCCTTCCGCTCGTGCGGATCGAGGACAGTCAGAAGTGTGCCAAGGGCGTCCATCTCGCCGATTTGGCCAAATACCTTGAGTTCCGGACTGAGGCTGCGAGAAAGGAAATGAGGGGTCTCACGGAGTAGCGAGGGAGCGTGAATGAGGTTTCGTTCAGCCCTGCCGTACACAGCCGCCCGGGGCTTATGGCCTGATGAGCGACGAACTGGATCAACCGTTTCAAGGCCGGTACTGCATTTGGTACAGCACCACTTCAACAAAGACGCGTAATCGACTGTCTGAACTGCATGTTTGTTGGGACTGCGTCCCATCTGATGTTGGACACGATGGTACAACTTTGCAGTATCAAACGAGGCGTTTCGCGAAATGATCCTACAGAACACGCACGTGTCCCTGCGACGAGCCGAAGCAGCGCACCGGCTGCGTGGAACACGCTGACGGGAGGGGCCTGAAAAAGAAGATTATTAGTCGGCTGCCGAGGTCATTATGAATTCAAATGCCGTCAGCTATTTGTACAGTTCTGGCTTACTCATTGCGCCAATAACTGCCTTTCGCCCTTCTGATAGTGATTGCAGACCCGCCTCGGCGGCGATTGCAGCCCGGTATCCGTCCAGCAGCTTGCTCCGGCCGGAATTCCGCTGAGTATTGAATGGATCCAGGCCTGGGCCTGCAGGCGATAGGCATCGGTGAAGCGAGGACGCCAGTCCGCGGGATAGGCCGTTCCTCGCGACAGACCCGAATTGATCTCGGTGCGCAGGGGCGAAAGCAGCGAGACCGTTGCGGTGGAAGCGTAAGCGCCTCGCGGATCGCCTATGGATTTGGGCTTGACGTTTTCCGGAATCGCCAGGGCATGAGTTCCTCGATCTGGGTTTGCGGATGGCCGTTGATGATGGCGTCGAGGGTTTCGGCGAGGTAGGCGACCGGGTTGACGTCGTTGAGCCTGCAGGTGGCCACGATGGAGGCGAGCAGCGCCCAGTTGTCGAACGTAGTGCTGTGCTGCGATTGTCGACAGTGTCCCAGGAGCCTCTTAGGGACTATTGCCTCCAACGATCCGTTGCTTTCCCCACCCCAACTTTCAAAATTGTGGTAAAGTCTCGACGTTGTTATTGGCTTTGAGCGAGCGGTGTGAGGGCGCTGGAGGCTACCATGCACTTCATTAAGCTCCTGGTTGGCTCAGCAATATTGACAGCATCGGGGGCAGCGTTTGCGGCAGAGGAGGTGTCTGTCGAGAGAGGACGGCTGGTTTCCATCATCGGCAGCTGTCACGACTGCCATACTGACGGCTACAGGGAAGCCGAAGGCGCACTCGACCCCACCAAGGCATTGAGAGGGAAAGTAATAGGTTGGCGGGGGCCGTGGGGCACAACGTATGCAAGCAATCTGAGATGGAGCGCGCAAGACCTTAGCGAAGACGGGTATGTAACCTACATCAAGACACTTCGCACATTGCCGCCGATGCCTTGGTACAACGTTCGCGTCATGCCGGAGAGCGACATTCGGTCATTCTATCGATATGTGAAGTCGCTCGGTGATCCCGGCGCCTTCCTCCCGAGAACGGCGAGACCGGGGGAAGAGCCGAGGACGCCCTTCGTCACGCTGGAGCCACCGCAAATGCCGAAACCTTGTTCACGCGACCTGGACTGCGGCGTGGGCGAAGTTTGCTCGGCCGCACCAGTCCGCCAATGCGTTAAGAAGTAGGCACCGTGGGCAGCGGCCCTCTTAAGACAGCCGACCCCAATTACGCGGTAGGGCGAAACCTTAAGTTTCGGAATAGTAGCGAACGCCGCCCTCGGGCCAGACGTCAAGTCAGACCGTCAATGATAAAACTTAGGGTGAGCGCCTCGCGGATCGCCTGTGGATTTGGGCTTGACGTTTTTCGGAATCGCCAGGGCATGAGTTCCTCGATCTGGGTCTGCGGATGGCCGTTGATGATGGCGTCGAGGGTTTCGGCGAGGTAGGCGACCGGGTTGACGTCGTTGAGCCTGCAGGTGGCGATGGAGGCGAGCAGCGCCCAATTTTCGGCCCCGACTTCGTGACCTGCAAACAGGGCATTTTTTTCTGGTCAGGCATACTGGCCTGATCGCGTTTTCGACCGGGTTGGTGTCGAGTTCCAGGCGGCCATCGTCCAGGAAGCGGGTCAGGCCTTGCCAGTGGCCGAGCCCATGCCGGATGTCTTCGGCCAGGCCAGAGCCGGGAGGAGATCATCGATAGCTGCTTTTCGAACCATGGTTTCAGGGCAGCGATGATGGGCGCGGAATGCTCCCGTCGGGCGGCAAGCCGGGCTTGAGGTGATGCGAGCATCCGCGCGTGATCCGCACCCATTACCCCTACGCCGATAATTCCAACGCGTATACTCAAGTTGACCTCCGTATTATTCCAATGCGTTCAGTCAAGCCAGCCGGTTGTCCAGGCTTTTCCGGCCTCGTGCGAGTCGGCGGCCGCCTGGATGAATTTCACCCAGCGCAGCCCGTCGAGCACGTTCGGAAACAAGATCGTGACTGCCTCCGCATGAACGGTTGCACGGTACAACGCGGTACGCGATGCCGTTTCGTGAGACGCTTCTCGCAATGAATCCTGGCCGGCTCCGCGGGCGAAAGCGCGTCAGAGAAGCAGCCGCTGGTCCGTTGTAGGCAAGATGCGGACCATATCCGCAGTAGGATGAACCTGCCGTGCCGGCGTGTCTATCTTCTGAGGCTGACCGGTGCTGGCGGCGCGCTCAATGGCAAGCAGGGCGCACACGTCGGCAAATCCTTCTCCACCGTCGGCTTCAGGCGGTTGTGCATTCAGGATGCAGTCGGAGAAATACGCGGTCTGTCCGGCGAAATGGTCTGTCTGCGGGAACGTCTTTTCGGTTCTGATGTCGCCATGCCGAAGCTTCATTTGCACGGCAGTCTCGAAACGGAAGCCAGGGTCGGCCGTTACGCTCCCCTTCGTTCCGGCCACATGGTAAAAATCCGAATTGTCCGCGCCGAAGCTGGCAATGAACTGTGCAAGCCGGCCCTCGGGGAAGCGCAACGTCACGGCAATGCTTTCCTCTACCTCCCCGACTGAGGCGCTGCCGAAACTCCTTACCGCGACTGCCTCGATCGGCTCAGTGGCAAAGATATGGCGCGCGGCATTCAGGCAGTAGACGCCGATGTCCTGCAACGGACCGCCCCAATAGCCGGCCTTGAGGCGGTGATTGTCGGGCGACGCCATGAACGAGAAGACCGCGGCGAAGATGCGGGGATCGCCGATCTCGCCGCTGCGGATGCGCTCCAGTATCTCGACGGTGCCGGGCTCGTTGTGCAGCCGATATGCTGTCATCAGATACGCGCCGCTCTCATCGGCGGCGGCGATCATCGCCTCGCATTCCGCCTCGGTTGTGGCTAGCGGCTTCTCAACAAGCGCATGCTTGCCGGCTCTCAGGGCTCGGATCGCATAGTCGGCATGCATAGAGTTCGGCAATGCCACGTAGACCGCATCGGCGACGTCCGATGCGAGCATCTGGTCGTACTGCTCGTAGCTGAAGACATGTTCCACGCCGTAGAATTCGGCGAGCTTCGCGGCGTTCTTGGCCGAGCCGCTGACGATTGCCGTGATTGTCGAGTTTCCGGTCTGGGACACACCGGGCATAAAGGCTTCCTG
Organism: Mesorhizobium sp. M0800; assembly: GCF_040320095.1. Taxonomy (NCBI): domain Bacteria; kingdom Pseudomonadati; phylum Pseudomonadota; class Alphaproteobacteria; order Hyphomicrobiales; family Phyllobacteriaceae; genus Mesorhizobium; species Mesorhizobium sp. M0800. The sequence continues at coordinate 52,838 of NZ_JAMYOZ010000003.1, read as the reverse complement.
TGTGATCCAGCCCGCGCCCACCACGGCATATCGTATCTTTCTCAATTGCTCCTCCCGAATGGGATCACTCCCGGCACTCGTCTAAAAATGGTCACGCCGTGGCCAGCGGAGCGTCTCTGAGGCCTGACGGCAGCGGTCGATTTGAGCCAGTCGCTCGATGGGTCTGTTGTCGCCTCTCAGGGGCAAAGGCGGGCAAGAGTCATCCCTCGCCCGCCGCAGAGTTGCGCCCCCCGCCTACTTTCCGATGCAGGTGTCGGCGGTTTCGGGGGTGCAGACGTCGAGACCGGTGTAGGTCGGGTCGGCCGGCGCGGGCTTGCCGTCCTTGATGTCCTTCAGCGCCAGCATGGTCTTGTAGCCCATTTCGAACGGCCGCTGTCCGACCTGGCCGAGCGACAGGCCTTCCTTCATCTGGTCCATCTGCACCGGCAGCGTGTCGGCGACGACCAGAGCCAGCTCCTTCTTGGCGATCTTATCCTTGTACGGCTCGACCGCAGCGCGATTCGCATCCGGTATGAATTGCGGAAAGCCGCCTGTCGGCACGAAGGCGTCGAGGTTTGGCGTCTTCGCCATGAAGTCCTGGAACTGCTGAACCGACAGAGGGAAGTCGTCGTTGGTATAGAGAGGGCAGCCCGGTGCTTCCGTCCAGCCGTTCTGGCCGGTCAGGGCATCACCTGGCGAGGCGGCCGACTCCTTGCCGGCCAGCGTATCGCGTATACCCTTCATGCGCTCATTGTGGTTGGCCGCGGCAGCTCCGCCCGACTGGATACAGATGGTGCCGCCTTTCGGCTTGATGGTCTGCACGATCTTGGCGAGGTTGACGCCAATTTCGTAATTGTGCGTGCCGATATAGGCGACACGCAGGTCCTTGTTCTCCGGTAGCACATCCGAGTCCCAGGTAAGCACGGGAATGCCCGCTTCCTTGGCGGCCTGAAGCGCGACGGCCATTGCCGCGGCGTTCGACGGGGCGACGGCGATGCCGTCGACCTTCTTGGCCACCAGGTCCTGCACGATCTGCACCTGCTCCTCGCCGCCGCCATGCTCGCCGGGGCCGATATACATGCATTCGATCGCGCCGCTGGATTCGGCTTCGGCCTTCTTGCAGCCGTCACGAGCCTGGTCGAAGAAAGGATTGTTCATGTTCTTCGGCACAAGGGCGAAGACGTATTTCTGCTGGGCATAGGCCTGCCCTGCCATCAGCGCGGAAAACGCCACGGCCGCCGTCAGAATGTATTTTTTCACCTGTTCCTCCACTTTGTTTTGACGTCCACTATCCCCGACGGCTTGCGGCCGCCGGATTCTATTTGCGCTTCCAGGTAAACATACCCTCCAGCGTCGCCCGCAGCGACTTGCCCGAGGTCTGCATGCCGAGAAGCACGGCAAGAATGATGAAGGCCCCGACAAAGGCGCCCTGCCAGTTCGAATCGATCCCGGCCATCAGCAGCGCGTTGCGGATGACCTCGAGGAAGGCCGAACCGATCACAGCGCCAAACGCGGTTCCGTAGCCGCCCATCAGGCTGGCCCCCCGATGACGGTGCCGGCGATCACCCTCAACTCGTAGCCGGTTCCCATCGCGTTGATGGCCGAGCCGCTGTAGCCGAGCAGCAGCAGGGACGCGATCGATGCGGTAAATGCGCAGAAGACATAGGCCTGGAATTTGATCCAGTCGACGGGGACGCCGGTCATCCGCGAGGCGTTCTCGTTGCCGCCGATCGCGAAGAGGTGGCGCGCCCAGGCGGTGAAAATGAAGACGGAGCCGACGATGAGCGCGAGGATCACCATCACCCAGAACTGCGAGGACAGTTCCGGGATCCAATGAGGCACCCAGCCGTCAGGCGTGTGCCTCGGCCATTTGGCCTGGCCGATGGCCTTGACGATCGGCGCATCGGGTCCGAACTGGTAAAGCATCTGGTTGCCGGACAGCACGACCGCCAGCGAGCGCGCGATCGACAGCATGCCTAGCGTCACCACGAAGGACGGCATGCCGATATAGGCCACGAAGAAACCGTTAAAGGCTCCGCAGGCGATGCCTGCGAGCAGACCCGCGCCAAACGCCACATACCAAGGCTGGTGCCAAGTGAGCAGCAGGCCGGCGACGATCGCGACCAGCCCCATCACCGAGCCGACCGACAGATCGATGCCGCCGGTGATCAGCACCACCGTCATGCCCAGCCCCATGATGGCGATAGGTGCAAAATTGCGGGTGGTGTTGGTAACGTTGTCGACCGTGCCGAAGCTGGGCTCCAGCCACGTCATGAAGACCACCAACACGAAAAGCGCGATCGCGACCCAGAAGGCCTGGCTGGCGATCATCTTCTGGAAAACGCTCTGCTCTATTATGCCGACCACATCACCGATGGACGCATGGCCTTCCTTCAGCATGTCGCTCTGGCTATGCATCACGGATCGCTCCCGTAATTAGGCCGGTGATCTCCTCCGGCGATGTCTTCTCCGTCGCCTTGTCGGCCACTTTCGAGCCGCGTCTCAGCACGATGATGCGGTCGCAGACCGCGAACACATCGGGCATGCGGTGGCTGATCAGCATTACCGACACATTTTGCGATTTGAGCCGCCGGATCAGCTCCAGCACCTCGGCTACCTGGCGGACCGAAATCGCCGCGGTCGGCTCATCCATCAGCACGAGCTTGGAGTTGGATAGCCGGGTGCGGGCAATGGCGACCGCCTGCCGCTGGCCGCCTGACATTTTTTTGACCAGATCGCGCGGCCGCGTCTCCGACTTCAGCTCCGCGAACAGTTTTGCCGAGCGGTTGATCATCGCCTGCTTGTCGAGCACGCGGAGCGGCCAAAACCCCTTCTTCATCTCGCGGCCGAGAAAGACATTTTGGGCGGCCGTCAGATTGTCGGCCAAGGCCAGATCTTGATAGACGACCTCGATCCCTTCGCCCCGTGCCTCGATCGGCTTGTGGAAATGGCAGACCTTGCCGTCCACCGCGATTTCGCCGTCGGAGGGTGGGAAGTTCCCCGCAATCAGCTTCACCATGGTCGATTTCCCGGCACCGTTGTCGCCCATCAGGCCAACCACCTCGCCGGCAGCAACCGCGAAGCTAACATCTGACAAGGCGCGGATAGCACCAAAGCTTTTCGAGACGCTTCGTACGTCCAGCACAGACACATTCTCCTCCCTGTGCGACGTCGACTTGAGCACTCAGCCGACGTACCTCTCTCCGGCTGCAATTTATATTGCAAAATGTACAAACATGCAACGTTTATTTCAGACGCATGCGGGGCGGCGACCAACTCTCCCTCGCATCAGTCTGTTCGCAGCCACTTGCTCTCCCGGGCCGAGCCCTGAATTTGCCTCCACGAGTTCCTGGATGCGTTGGCCGGCCCGGAAGCCGAAAGACTCGTCTCGCTTCCCGGCGATCGCATCGACGAACCGCGCAATCTCGATAGCCTTCAGATCGTTGAAGCCGAGCTGATGGCCTGGTGCGACGCAGAAGAGTCCATAGGGATCGTGATCCGGACCGGCCTCGATGCGCCGAAAGCCACGCCGGCCGCCGGGATCGGCCGTGCTGTAGAAATGCAGCTCGTTGAAGCGCTCCTGGCTGAAGACGAGCGCCCCCTTGGTGCCATAAACCTCGAAATCGTGCTGCATCTTGCGGCCGGTGGCGACCCAGCTCGCTTCGATGCTGCCGGATGCACCATTGGCAAAACGCAGAAATGCGCGACCGATGTCGTCGACCTCGATGGTCCGGCGCCCGCCTCGGCCATCCGGACGGCTCGCTATGACGGTGACGGAATCGCCGAGGACCCGTTCCACCGAGCCAAGCAGAAACTCCGCCGTGGCCAGAGCATGGCTGCCCAGATCCGCCAATGCGCCACCGCCGACACGATCGTGCCGGAAGGTAAATGGGCTTTCCGCATCCGCCATGTAGTCCTCGGCGTGAATGCCGCGATAGCTGCGGATCTCGCCCAACTCGCCCGCGCGGATCATCTGCCGCGCCAGCGCGAGCAGCGGGTTGCAGAGATAATTGAACCCGACCTGCGTCCTGACGCCGGCCGCTTCCGCCGCCTCGGCCATCCGTCGGGCATCCGCCGCAAGGGGCGCCAGCGGCTTCTCGCAATAGACGTGCTTGCCGGCGGCAATGGCGGCGAGCGCCATCTCCTTGTGGAAGCCGTTCGGCGCCGTGATATCGATCATATCGATCTCCGGGTCCTCGACCAGACGCCTCCAGTCCCCGCTCGCCCGCGCGAACCCCAAGGCCTGCGCCGCCTGCGCGGCGAGGTCCTCGGTTCTGTCCGCAACCGTGTGGAGCACCAGTTCGTAGGGAAGATCGAAGACACGTTGTGCGGCAGCAAAGCCGAACACATGGGTCTTGCCCATGAAGCCGGTGCCGATCAGGCCGATTCTGAGTTGAGGTTTTTCACCGGCCATTCAACTCGGCTCCGTTTACCACCAGCGCTGAGTCGATCCGCCCGGCGAAAAAATCGAGCACGTTCTGCACGGACGAGATTGCCATGCGCTCGCCGCACTCGGCGGTGAGCCCGGCAATGTGCGGCGTCAGAATCACCTGGTCGAAGCCGAAGAGCGGATGGTCCGCGGCGGGTGGTTCATCGTCGAAGACGTCGATACCGGCCGCTGCGATGCGCCCCGCTCGCAGCGCCGCGATCAGCGCCGCCTCGTCGACGATGCCGCCCCGCGCTGTGTTGATGAGAACAGCAGTCGGTTTCATCGCCGAGAGTTCCACGGGGCCGATCACCGGGCGCTCGGCTTTGGGTACGTTGACGGAGATCGCATCGGCCCAGGCGAGTCCCGTTTGCAAATCGCTCACCGGCGCGACCGGCCCCTCCGGCCAGCCTTGCCTCTCAAGGAATGGATCATAGGCACGCACGTCCATGCCGAATGCCGCCGCCATGCGCGCCAGGTGGCGGCCGATCCGGCCGAACCCGAGGATCAGAAGCCGCTTGCCCGAGAGTTCGCTTGGCTCCAGCCGGTTGCGCCAACCCCATTCGTTACCGCGCACCGAACGATCCGCTCGGATCAGCCGCTTGGTTGCCGCCAGCAACAGCATCATGGCGTGCTCGGCCACCGACACCGAGTTCACATCGCCGACGATCGCGAGAGCGATCCCGCGCCGATTGAGGGAGGATAGATCCACAGCGTCGTAGCCGACGCCATGGCGCGAGACGATCTTCAACCTCTCGGCGCGTGCGACGGTCGGAGCCGACAAGGGCTGGGTGCGAATGACGAGGCCATCGGCCTTGCCGATCAGAGGTGCGTAGCTTGGTTCGGAGACATCTTCGACATAGTCGTAGGTGACGCCGGGCGACGCATCGAGAAGTTCGATGCCGCTCGGATGAAGTTTTCCGGCGACCAGAACGTGCGGCATCAATAGCCTCCCTTGCCGGCTTCAAGAGAGGCGGGCTTCGCGCCGGTCAATTCGCGAAAGCGGGCAACACACGCCTGGGCCGCTGCTGCGAGCAGGCGGGAGTCGCCTGACACGGTGGTCATGTCGAAACCCCATTCGATGGCACGTGCGGCGTAGTCGGCCGTGCCGCAATGGAGCGCGGCGCGTTTGCCGTTCCTCTTGCAGGCTGCAACGATCGTCCGCAGAGCGGCGATCATGTCAGGCTCCTCGCGATCGAAGGACGGCGCGAGACGCCCCTGGTGCAGGCTGAAGGTCAGGTCTGCGGGACCGACATAGATGCCGTCGAGCCCTGGCGTTGCGGCGATCGCATCGAGATTGCGCATCGCCTCGGCGGTCTCGACCATGGCGAAAGCCAGGATCTCGTCATTGGCTTCGGCCGCGTAGTTGGCACCCGCCGAGAAGTTGGCACGCGTCGGCCCAAAACTGCGCTGGCCGGCCGGCGGATAGCGCAGGTAGCTGACGAGCTGAGCCGCCTGTTCCGGCGTGTTGATCATGGGACAGATCACGCCATAGGCGCCGGCATCCAGCACCTTCATGATGATGCCCGGCTCCAGCCACGGCACGCGCGCCATGGGCACCACCCTGGATGCACGCATCGCCTGGAACATCGGAAGCAGCATCGAATAGTCGAGCGCGCCGTGCTGGACATCGATGCTCACGCTGTCATAGCCCTGCGCGGCCATGATCTCGGCGGTGAATGGACTGCCGATCGAAAGCCAGCCATTGATCGTGGGCCGCCCTTCGGCCCAGATCTGCTTGAGCTCGTTCTTGATCAAGGCGGCCTCCTCAGAACACAATCTGCGCAAGCTTGGTGTCGAGGTAGTCACCGATACCTTCGCTGCCGCCTTCGCGACCCATTCCGGAATATTTCGTGCCGCCGAACGGCGCTTCCGATGCGGCGAGAGCGAAGCTGTTGATGCCCACCATGCCTGCCTTCAGCTCGGCTACCGTGCGGCGCGCACGCTTCGGGCTCGACGTGAAGGCATAGGCCGACAATCCCATTGGCGAAGCATTCGCCCGCTCGAGCGCCTCCTCATCCGAGGAAAACCGGGTGATCGCCGCGATCGGCCCGAAATTCTCCTCGGCAAAGACCCTCATGTCGTCGGCAACATCGGTCAGGACCGTGGGCTCATGAAAATGGCCGGCATTGAACGCCGCAACCCGATGGCCACCGGCGACGAGCTTCGCACCGGCTTTCATAGCGTCGGACACGATGTCTTCGATCTCGGAAAGCCGGCCGGCATTGATGAGCGGGCCCATCTGCACGGATGGGTCGAGCCCGTCGCCCAGTTTCAACGCTTTGGCGCGTTGCACAAAGCCCTCGACGAAGGCGTCGTGCAGGCTTTCGTGGACCAAGAAACGATCCGGTGTGACGCAGACCTGGCCGGAATTGGCGTATTTGGTCGGCACGGAGACGTTGAGCGCGGCATCCAGATCGGCGTCGTCGAAGACGATCAGGGGCGCGTTGCCGCCAAGCTCCATAGACACCTTCTTCACCGTGTCGGCAGCATCGCGGATCATCTGCTGGCCGACGCGGGTCGAGCCGGTGAGGGACACCTTGCGCACCGCCGGCGAAGCCATGATCGGCGCATAGGTCGTGCTCGTGGGCCCAACGACCAGGCTGACGGTGCCGGCAGGAAGATTGCAGGCGCGGATGCAGTCGACCATCAGCATCGCCGTCCCGGGCGTCTGACTTGACGGCCGGACGATGGTCGAGCAGCCAGCGCCAAGCGCCGGCGCCACCTTGCGGGCGACCAGTGCCGCCGGAAAGTTCCAGGCGGTGAAGGCGGCTGCGATCCCGACAGGCTCGTGCAGAACTTCGAAACGACCGCCGGGCACGCGCGATTCGATGACGCGCCCATAGATCCGGCGGGCCTCCTCGGCGTACCAGCGGAACTGATCGACCGCCAGCCCCCATTCGCGCTCGGACTGGGCAATAGGTTTGCCGGTCTCGCTGGAGATCATCCGCGCGGCTTCGTCCTTGCGGCGGATCATCTCGTCCGCGATAGCATGCAGGGCGGACGCGCGCTCAAAACCACCCTTGGATTTCCATGCGGAAAACCCACGGGCGGCGCTAACCAGCGCCTCTTCCGTGTCCGCGCGGGTGGCGACCGGAGCCTCGCCCAGCGGCTTTTCCGTCACCGGGCTCGTCACCGGCGCCGTCCCGCCGTCGGATGCCTTGCGCCACTTCCCGTCGATGAACAGTCCGTAGTTCGCGTACATGGCTTATCCGATCTCGCTGACCTTCACGAAGCGGCCTTCGACCGCCGATTTCATCGCCGCCTCAGCCAGGATCAGGGCGCGGCGCCCGTCCTCAAAACCGACCAGCGGCGGCTCGCCCTTCTCGACGCAGGTGACGAAGGCGTCGATCTCGGCATCGAACGCCTCGCGGTATCGCTCGATGAAGAAGTCGAGATAAGGCCCGGCGGCTTCGGTTTGCGCGACCGAGTAGCGGCGCAGTTCGTGAGGCTTCCTGTTGCCGCTGATCACCATGCCGGTGCTGCCCAGCAATTCGACGCGCTGGTCGTAGCCATAAGTGGAGGTTCGGGAGTTGTTGATGTGGCACTGCTTGCCGCTTTTGGTCCGCATCACGACCATGACGCTGTCGTAGTCGTTCAGCTCCGCCATCATGGCCGGGTCGATCAGCCGGCCACCGATGGCGAACACCTCCTCCGGCTCCTCTCCCACCATGAAGCGGGCCAGGTCGAAATCGTGGATCGTCATGTCGCGAAAAAGCCCGCCCGCGACCTCGTAGTAGGAACGGGGCGGCATGCCCGGATCACGCGAGGTGATAATAACCTGGTGCAGGTCGCCGATCTCGCCGGATCGTACGGCGTTCCACGCCGCACGATGACCGGGGTCGAAACGTCGGTTGAAGCCGATCTGGACCGGCACGCCCTTGGACAAAATTGCTTCGGCGCAACGGTTCACCCTTTCCAGGCTAAGATCGATCGGCTTCTCGCAGAGCACGGGTTTGCCAGCGGCCACCGCCTTTTCGATGTAGTCGGCATGCGTGTCAGTCACCGTCGCGACAAGGACCGCATCTACATCTGCCGAGGCAAATACCTCGTCCGCGGATCCCGAAGCGCGAACGCCGTGCCGCGCCGCGACAGTCTCCGCGGACGATTCGTCGATGTCATAGACGGTGGCTAGTTCCGCACGAGGATGTGCGGCGATGTTTGCCGCATGCATCCTGCCAATCCGACCGCAGCCGAGCACAGCTATCCTGAGCAAGAAGTCCTCCCGGTTTGAATTTTTGCAATGATCGTTGCAAACATATTGATTTGTCAATGGGCATTCCGTATAGATTTGGAAAGACCGTCGTTAGGGAGGAGACAAAGATGACCAGGGCCACCGTCCGTCTGACCATGGCACAGGCGCTCGTGCGCTATCTGTGCAACCAGTTCACGGTCGTCGACGGCGAGAAAGTTCCGCTTTTTCCGGGAGTCTTCGCCATCTTCGGGCACGGCAACGTGACGTGCCTTTCTGAAGCACTCGAGGCGGTGAAGCACGTGCTGCCGACCTGGCGCGGCCAGAATGAGCAGTCGATGGCGCTTGCAGCGATCGGCTTTGCAAAGGCGAAGCGCCGGCGCCAGATCATGGTTGCGGCGACCTCGATCGGTCCGGGTGCGCTGAACATGGTGACGGCGGCGGGTGTCGCCCATTCGAACCGGCTGCCGGTGCTGATGCTCTCAGGCGACACCTTCGTCAGTCGCCGGCCCGATCCGGTCATGCAGCAGGTCGAGCACTTCGGCGACCCGACCATCAACGTCAATGACGCCTTTAAGGCGGTCACGCGCTACTGGGACCGCATCGTCCATCCCGAGCAGATCATCTCGTCGTTGCCGCAGGCGGTTGCGGTGCTGCTTGATCCGGCCGATTGCGGGCCTGCCTTCATCGCTTTGCCGCAGGATGTGCAGGAGATCGCCTGGGATTATCCCGAAGCCTTCTTCGAACAGACGGTGAATGAGGTGCCGCGCCCCCGGCCCGATCGCAGCCGGCTCGCCGAAGCGACGCGCCTCCTCAAAGGCGCAAAGCGGCCGCTGATCATCTCGGGTGGTGGCGTGCGTTATTCGGGTGCCGAGAAGGTTCTTGGCGATTTCGCCAAAAGGCATGGGATCCCGCTCGCGGAGACGATTGCCGGCAAAGGCACGGTTACGCACGACCACCCCGCGCATGTCGGACCGATCGGCATCGTCGGCTCAACCTCCGCCAACGCGCTGGCGGCGGAAGCCGACGTGATCATCGCCGTCGGCACACGGCTCATGGACTTCACCACCGGATCCTGGAGCGCCTTCTCGGCCGACGCAAAGTTCGTCTCGATCAATGCCGCACGCTGGGATGCCACCAAGCACCGGGCGCTCGCCGTCGTCGGCGACGCGCTGGAGACGGTGAGCGAACTCGAAGGTGCCCTCGGCGACTGGAAAGCGGAGAGGGCCTGGACAGACAAGGGTCGCATCGAGTTCGCCAAGTGGAACACGATGCTTGACGGCTTCCAGAAGCCGACCAACGAGCCGGTCCCGACCTATGCGCAGGTCGTAGGCGTGGTGAACGCCAAGGCGGGCGAGCGTGACCTGCTGATCACCGCGGCCGGCGGACTGCCCGGCGAGGTGATGAAGAACTGGCGGGTGAAGGAACCCAACACTTTCGACTGCGAGTTCGGCTTCTCCTGCATGGGTTATGAAATCTCTGCCGGCTGGGGCGCGGCCATGGCCGACCCTACCCGCACGCCGATCGTCATGATCGGCGACGGCACCTACATGATGATGAACTCCGACATCTATTCGTCGGTGCTCGCCGGCCACAAGATGATTCTCGTGGTATGCGACAATGGCGGCTATGCGGTGATCAATCGGCTGCAGAACGCCAAGGGCGGCGCCTCCTTCAATAACCTTATCAAGGACTGCCGGGTCAAGGAGCCGTTCTCGGTCGACTTCGCCAAGCACGCGGAAGCCATGGGCGCGCTGGCGCGGCGTGTCGAAAGCCTTGCCGATCTCGGCCAAGCGATCGAATGGGCGAAGACCACCGACCGAACCACCGTCATTACCATCGTCTCCGACGCCTTCAGCTGGACGCCCGGGGATGCATGGTGGGACGTCGGCGTGCCCGAGATCAGCGGGCGCCAGCAGGTCCGCGACGCGCATGCCGCGCAAACCGAAGGTCGCAAGAAGCAGCGCGTGGGTGTCTGAACCGTTCGGGCGCGCGGGGGCGTCCCCTGCCGGAACGATGCAAAACTCCCTGAGCTTTGTTCCGGCAGTTTTTTGTCGCTGCGCAGGCAGCCAGCAGCATTCGAAAATCATGATTGGAGATGACGATGAGAGCCAAGCTTGGCATCGCGCCGATCGCCTGGTGGAACGACGACCTTCCCGAACTGAGCGACGACGTCTCGCTGGAGGAGTGCCTGCGGCAGGCCCGTGAGGCCGGCTTCACCGGCATGGAGACTGGCCGCCGCTTCCCGATGGACGCGGCGGTGCTTGAGCCCATCCTGAGGCAGCATGCCATGAGCGTCTGTGGCGGCTGGTTCTCCGGCCGCTTGCTGGTCGGCAATATCGATGAAGAGAAGGACCGCATCGCCGCGCAGATGGAGTTGTTCAAGGCGACCAACGCGCCCTGCATCGTCTATGGCGAGACGGGTCGCACCATTCAGGGCGACCGCGGAACGCCGCTGGCTATGCGCCCGCGTCTCGACGACGATCAGATCAAGGCCTACGGCCGTAAGCTCACCACTTTCGGCGAATGGTGCGCGGATCAGGGCATGCCGATTTGCTACCACCACCACATGGCCGCGCCGATCGAAAGCGAACAGGACGTCGATCTGCTGATGAAGCATTCCGGCGAGGGTCTGCCCCTGCTCTACGATGCCGGCCATATGGCCTTTGCCGGCGGCGACGTGCTGCGGGTGGTGGACAAGCACCACGCCCGCATTTCGCATGTACACACCAAGGACATCCGCCAAGCGGTCGTGGACGGGCTCGACCGCAGCCGGGAAAGTTTTCTCGACGCAGTGGTAAAGGGCGCCTTCACCGTACCCGGTGACGGCTCGCTCGACTTCGAGGCGATCGTGAAGCGGCTGGCCTCCTACGGTTACGAAGGCTGGTTCGTCGTTGAAGCCGAGCAGGATCCCGTCAAAAGTCCGCCACTCGAAATGGCGAAGATCGGGCATAAGGAATTGCGGCGCGTCATGGCCGCGGCTGGCTACACTGTGGAGAGCTGAAGTATGAATCGCATGGATGGAAAGGTCTGCGTTGTCACGGGTTCAACGCAGGGGTTGGGAGCGGCCATTGCGCGCCGGCTGGCGGAAGCCGGCGCTGCCGGTCTTGTCACTCTCGGCCGCAACGAGGCGAAGGGCCGTGCCGCGGCCGAGGCGATCACGCACGACACCGGCGTGTCTGTCCACTTTGTCAAGGCCGATCTCGGCAAAGTCGAGGATTGCCGAAGCGTGATGGCGGAGGCCGAGCGCGTTTATGGCAAGATACATGTGCTGGTGAACGCCGGTGCCCGCACGGACCGTGGCACCATCCTCGATACCTCGCCCGAACTTTTCGACGCCCTGTTCGCCGTCAACGTGCGCGGACCCTACTTCCTGATGCAGGAGGCCATCCGCCGCATGATCCGCGACGGCCTTGAAGGCGCCATCTGCAACATCGGCTCGATCTCGGAACATGCCGGCCAGCCTTTCATCAACGTTTACTGTGCCACTAAGGCGGCGCTGGCGACGCTGACCCGCAACACGGCGTTTTCCGTCATGAAGAACCGCATCCGCGTCAACCAGCTGGATGTCGGCTGGATGGCGTCTGATAACGAGCGAGAATTGCAGGCGAGTGAGACGGGCGATCCCAATTGGGAAGCGAAAGCCGTTGCGAACCTGCCCTTCGGCCGGCTGGTCGATCCGGCCGAGGCCGCCCGCACCGTCAACTTCCTCGTTTCGGACGATGCCGGGCTCATGACAGGTGCGGTGGTGGATTACGACCAGACAGTCCTCGGTGCCGCATCCGGCCCCATGGCCGTGCCTGAAAAGGCGATGGCGCTCTCGCCTTCCGACACTGATTGAGAATCGACGGCCGGCGGTCCGAAAATGCTGCAATGAGGCCAGGTTTCGCGGTTCGCAGTCCCTACCGCTCGGTAACCGTTGGAATGCGGGGATCGACTGCGTTGTTCTGAAGCCTGGCCGCCAAGGCCACGGTCAAAGCCTGCGCAAGACACATAGGAGCCGCCAGCGAGCGCGAGAAAGTGTATTCGTGCTCCGGTACGGCGAACAGAACGCGCGCGCTCTTGGCCAATGGAGACAGCGTGCTGTCCGAGATCGCCACGATGGGTACACCTCTCCCCACGGCTTCTTCCACAACATTGACGACCTCGTTCGCATAGAAGCGGAACGACACCGCAAACAGCAGGTCCGTCTTCCGCATCGCGCGGGCCATATGCGTGGCCAGTCCGCCGCCCGGATCCAGGAGCACGCAGCGCTTACCTAGCATGGTCAGTATATAGCGAAGGAGTTCGACGACCGGTGCCGAGCGAAGTTGTCCCATCAGATAGATGACGTCGGCCTTCTCGAGCAGGCTAACGGCTTCTGCCAGATCCTCGGGTTGAAGATCGGTGAGCATCTCTTTCAGGGACGCGATGTCACGGACGACCAGGTCGTGCATCAATCCCATCTCGCTGCGATCTGTCCGCTCCCCCAGTTCCTTCTCCAACGCCTTGACGCGGGCTTCGAAGCCGGGAGCCGCGGTGGACAATCGTTTCTGGAAGAGGCTCTGCAGGTCCTTGAACCCTTCATACCCCAATGCTTGGGCAAATCGGACGAAGCTGGACGCGTGAACGCCGCTGCCTTCCCCGATCGAGTTCACCGATCGCACCGCGACGTCATTCGGATTTTGGGTGAGGTACAACGCAATCTTCTGGTACGACTTGCTCATCCCATCATACCGGTCGTGTATCACGCGGATGAGATCCTCATAGTCCTTGGGAGCCTCGACCTTCTCGTCCACGATGCACATCCTTGCAATTTTTGTTGCATGATGGCGTCTTTGAAGGTTTTTGACCAGCAGAGAGTTGTCAACTCTGTTATCGGGTCTGTTATCGGGTCTGTTATCGGGCCACAAGTTGTGTGCGCACCGCGCGTCCGCGCACCAAGAGGGCTGCGACAGCTCCGTGCGAAGGAGAAGCGTCAGAGGAGCAGCGGTTTCGGACAGGCGTAGGAATAGAAGGCCGGAAAGTCGACCGCTCCACCGCCCGACCAAAAGGCTTCGCGGCGGCGAAGATCTTTGCCGACGCCGCCCACTACGACTTGGAGAATTCCTGCTGCCGTATGCGATCCGCAGAGTTACCGATCCGGAACCAAGCCTCATGGTCGTCCTGGAGAGCACATATCGCGCCGCCGCAGACCTCGCGGACTGGGATTCAGCCGGTCTCGAATGTGCATTCGGGCAACCTCTGCGACCACGGGCTCCGTAAGTGCCCTGTCGCGCCGACGTTCGCAACGGCAAGTCCGTCCTACGACCCTGAAAACATCATCGGCTGCGCTTCAGCGGTACTGCATTTGGTACTGCATCGCCAACTTAAACCCCCTTAAGCTTTGATTTTTATTAGCTTTTCCGGACAGTCCGTCCAGTCCATCATTGAAATCGACATGGATGTCCTGGCCGCGTCGCCGATTTCTCGCCATAGCTTCCATTCGAGCGATCGAACCGCTGCAAACGTTGCCATTCTCCGGAGATTAGCCAAGATCCGATTATGCCGCCTTCCGATTTGTGGCGCGATAGATGCCATAGCCGATCTTGATGAGCAGGCCCTCGTCACACATCCGGGCCAGATAGCAGCCGGAATTCCGATGTCCGTGAGATCGCGTGTTCGCACACTTGTCGCTCCCATGCGAGTGCGATCGCCCGTTTTTCTTGAGTGACGGTTTCGGCCCACCGGCCAAGAGGACGCGCTCCGCGCGCTCGCGGTCACGCTTGCGGATCTTGATGGTAGGCTGTGGCGTAGATTTGTAGATTGGAAAGGGATCGGCAGCTCATGCTTCGCAGTTTCGCTCAGCCCGGGGCCAAAGCCTTTTCTACGCTAAGGCGCGATTTTGCACACCAGCGTGCGACTTCTCTCTGTCCCTCGATCCGCTTCGCTTCCACTTGAATGGTTGTAGCAGCCCTAGTCCGGTTTCGATACGCCCGCGTTCATCTCTTGGCGGAAACTGCTCCTGCTCATGTAAAGATAGGCGCCGTAGAGCAGCATCCCAATCGCCGCAACAGGCTCTTCAAAGAGCCGAACCATTTGGTCAGCAAAACTCTCTCGTCAGTCATCGCTCAATGCCCCCACAGCGCCACCGTAATGAGCTCACCGCGCATAGCCTTCATTCACGGTTTGCTATTCGCAGCGCCCGAATCGAGGTGATTTTTTGCGCGATCTGGAATGGGTGCTCGCTCGTATTCATAGCAAGCCATTCGATCTTCTCCAGCTCGCGTTCTACTAGATGCAGATGCTCGTATCTCAGCATGCCATTCAGCAGCCCGAGTACGTCGCTGTAGCCGTACTGCTGGTTCCTTTCGAGCACCCGGTTCACGTACGAGCGCCGGAATATGTTGTCGACGAGAGCAGGCTTGAATTCATAGCGCTCGTATACCGTTTGGAGCGCGTCTTCGAGCCGGTTGAGCCGCCACAACGCGTATACGATGAGGTAAGACACGCCGTAATACTCGCGATCCCTATCGAGGCGGTCCAGCAAAAGTGACGGGAACTTCGCCAAGCGATCTTCGGGAAGCTTTGAGGCGTACTCAACGATCGCATCGCCAATCTCAAAGACGATCTTCGGCCCGCTCTCGACCACGATGTCCTGCCGCTCGGAAACGCGGTCGGACGCCCACCAATCCTGGTAGATCGACTTTATCTTCGCGTTCCCCTTTACTGCCGAAATGGTCCCCAGCCCGCCATGCTGGCGACCGTGCCGCGCATAGCGCCCAATCTCCTCTTTCAGGAGCGACGCCAGAGCCTTCTCGTCTTGGTCAGCGATCTCTGCAATCGGAGTTGAGTTTCGTCGTCTTGACGCGTTGGCGCTCGGGCTTGTATTCGATGCCCCGTTTTCGCGTCCGATGCCCGTTGTGATCGACGAATGTGAAATCGTAGCGTTTCGTGGCCTTCAGGTGATGCTTCCTAGTGGGGACCATGAAGTGCGTGGAAATCGGGACCGTCGCCTTTGGCGGGATGACAGGTTCGCCATCGTGCGCCCTCGGCCCATCCACAATGAGATCGCCCTTGACACGTGGTCGGTCGATTTCCACCCCCACCATACGCAGAGGACGGTCGCTGTTGTTAGTCAGCCACCAATCGTTTTGCAGTTGAAGGAGGAATGTACCATCCGACTGTCTCGCCAGATGCCACCTGTTCTCTTTCGGTCGTTCGGTGATAGTCGGGCGCGACGCCCAGCTCTTCACGACGTCGGGTACGAAGGGCCTTCCTACCCGTTCAATGAACTGCACGATCGCGGCAGTAGCCGACGAAGACTTGGGAATTGCTTCGTCTTCGTTATCTTGCGACATCTGAATGTCCTACCGCCAACGCCACCACGGCACAATATACAAGACGGCGAGCATTGCGTAAGCGATTTGAAGCAGGGTCATCGAGGTCGCTCCGTTGGACGATGACCTAGCCATTTATCGAAGATTTTTTGTCATGGGTGACAAATCCTTTGTCACGCACGACAAATCCTTTTCCGAAATCCGGAAAGATCGCGCTGCGGTTCAGTGCCCTCCCATACCGAAGAACGCGATGAGGTAGCCAACGAAGGCAATGAACGCGCCCGCGGCGAGGCAGAGATAAGCGATCTGGAGAAGTGTCATAAGCGGCATCCTTTGTTGCTGCTTACTCTATAGCGCTCCGCAAACCGTGTTGCGTTTTATGGTGACACGCTCCTGTCATTCGACGGCAAGCGCAAACACAGGCGCGCAGTACGTGCGGCAACTGAACGGCGAATACGAGAAACACTACGCGCCAATTTCATTGACGCTAGACAGGCCAATACGACGCGTACGAACAAACACTAGCCGATGGCGCTAGCCGCACTAGCGAACGAACACTGCATTGTCCGCAATGACGAACTCAATGCGTCGAACGACGCTAAGCACCGCGAACTGTCATATGGTTAGCGCAGACACTTGATTGACCAATTAGGCCAATTGGCGATTGACAGTGCATTTGATAAATGCGCCGAACCTACGGCAATTAGCAATGCTAACGTTGACATCGCCCTGATGCAGCACCTTGGATTTGATCGCTTCGCAATCGCCGGGCACGATCGGGGAAGCCACACCGCCTTTCGGACTGCTATGGATCATCCCTCCGCGGTGACACATCTCATCGTGCTCGATGGCGTTCCTATCCTCGAAGCGCTTGAACGATGTGATACACGCTTTGCAACCGCGTGGTGGCATTGGTTCTTCTTCGCCCAGCAAGAGAAGCCGGAGCGCGCTATCAATGCCGATCCCGATGCTTGGCATGGTGGCTCCGCCGAACAGATGGGCCCAGAGGCCTGTGCCGATTACAGCGCGGCCGTTCACGATCCGCGGGTCATTCACGGAATGATAGAAGATTATAGGGCAGGTATCACGATAGACCGTCTGCACGACGCGGAAGACCGAGAGGCGGGCCGCCGTATTGAATGATGGTTCTGTGGTCGCTGCGTGATGACCTTGAGCAGCTTTACGGCGATGTTCTCGAAGTTTGGCGACCGTGGACGGCGGCGAGACTGCAGGGGAAGGGCCTGGACTGTGGTCACCACATGGCTGAGGAAGCACCGGATGCGCTCGCGGCCGAAATCCTGCGATTCTTGGGACCCTGCTAGGCTCTGCCTGCCGTGGCACGTATCGAAGCATTGACGCCCGGCAAGCCATGTTGTCCGCTTCGCCCGCAATGCGGACCCAATGTGAGGGCTTCGGAACTTCGACTTTGGGTCAAATGCCGAATTTGGTCCGCTGTAACATAGCTCCGACTTCCTTGCGCGCCGAGCACGAAATACCACCGATCCTGCCGACATCATGGCACACCTCGAGTAAAGCCTTCGTCTCGAGCCCCTCGCCCCGATTTTGTTCGCGCGATAGAAGCGGCGGTTGGCGATTAAGCAGCATGGAATCGCCGAATTCATGCGCGCGGTAGCGGTAGGCGGCAAAGGCTGTGGAGGCCTTGGCGAGCAGAGCATCGTCGGCAAAGGCGCGCAGGAGTTCGAAATGGCTTTCGCCGGGCTGGTGGACGCCTGTAAAAATCGCATCGACCACGCGAAGCGGCGTGCCGCGCGCGATGCGCCCTGTCGCAATGCCTTTTCCGGCACGCACACCGCCATCGGAATTGGCGGCTGCCTCAAGGGCGCGCACTACGCTCGTGCCGATCGCGATGATGCGGCTGCCGCGGAGCTTCGCCCGCACGACCTGCGCTGCGGTGCGCTCGGGAATGCGGTAGGGCTCGTCGAAGGGAAGACGCGAATCGAGTGCGGGATCGCCGGTGGAAGAAACGCCGGCGGCATGCGTGAGCGTTGCGAAGCCAACGTCGCGCCGACGCCAGACCTGGAGCGTACGCCAGTCGAGCGCGAAGCCTGCCGATGGCGCCTCGAACGCGGCCGGCTCGGCGGCAATATTCGTCCAGACATCCCACAGTGCCAACGGCTCACGAACATGCGCGTATTGGATCGGTCGGCCGTGCTGCGCCAGTGCTGCAAGCACCGCTGCGCGGTTGCCTGGCAAACGCAGCTCAAGAAGGCGAGGATGGTCGAGAAGGCGCTCTACGACGGCGTTAAGCGGGCCGAGCCGGAGTCGATCGCCTGGTGACAGCGGAGGCGGAGGCGGCCGGTCTTCAGTGCGCGTGCCGTGATCGCCTGCACCGAAGGCAATCGCCAAGAAACGGGTTGGATCGGGAAACGACTGCCAGCCTGCCAGGCGGATCTCGATCGCCTCGTCGCTCGGGACATGCGTGCCGTGCAAGCTGGCAGGCAAGGTCGCGGCGTCATTGGCGACGACCAGATCGCCGGGACCGAATAGCGTCTTGATTCCAGCGCGCGGCAGGTCGCGCGTCGTGCCGTCCGCCTCGAGGACCAACAGCCTGGCAGCGCGCCGGTCGGGACGGTCGGCGGCAATCATGTATTTGCCCCGGCGTGAAGCGTAGCACGGACCTGCAACGCGTCGAGCATCTTTTCGATGATCTCGGCAGCGGACAGCTCGGGGCGTTTCAATGTAGACGGATCGGCGTCAGGAAGCGCCAGCGCGTGCAATGGGGTGTCCATATCACCGGGGTCTAGCGCGAAGAGCCGTATGCCGTCAGCCTTCGCCTCCTCGTCCCAAATCGCCGTCAGATGAGCAAGAGCAGCCTTGCTCGTGCCGTAGGCGCCCCAGCCGGGATAGGCGTTCACCGCCGCATCGCTGGAGATGTTGATCACCAGCGCGCCACGGCCCCCGCGTGCGGACGCGGCAAGTGCACCGAACAGGGCCTTCGTCAGCCGGAACGCGCCGACCAGGTTGACCGCGAGCGCCACTTCCAGTTCCTCGCACTCAGTATCGGCGAGGAGCGCCAGAGGGACAGGGCCGAGGCTCGAGGCATTGTTGATCAGGACGTCGAGCCCGCCGAGGCTCGCAGTTACCTGTAGCGCGATCGAGTAGGTGTCCTCCTTCTTGCCGACGTCGCCGACAATGCCGTGCGCGCCCGTCTCGTCAGCGATGCGTTCGACATTCGCGGCGGTGCGAGCGACGAAGGCCACGCACGCACCCTGCGCGGTCAGCTGCCGCACAAGCGCCATTCCGAGCCCGGAGGTGCCGCCCGTAACCGCCACGCGAAGTCCCTGAAGATCAATATTCGACTGCATTGCCGGTGCTCCTTCAAGCTTTATGGCGCCTTCTACAAGTTCAAGTTAACTTGAAGTCAAGCGGGAATCGTGCTTTCGTTCATGCATGGATTCCATGCTGACCATCGCCGACGTGTCGCGGCGTAGCGGCGTCGCCTCATCGGCCCTGCGCTTCTACGAGGAGCGCGGGCTGATCGCGTCCGAGCGGGCCGGCTCGGGACACAGACGCTATCCGCGATCCGTGCTGCGCCGGATCGCCTTCATCGTCTTCGCGCAGCGAATTGGGCTGACGCTCGAGGAGATCGGCGCCGAGCTCGCCAAGTTGCCAGCCGATCGCGTGCCGTCGCGTCGGGATTGGTCGCGGTTGTCGGGCCAGTGGACCAAGCGCATCGACCAGCGCATCGCCGAGTTGCAGCGCCTGAGGTCGGGGCTTACCGAGTGCATCGGTTGCGGCTGCCTGTCGATCGACCGGTGTAGCCTTGCAAACCCTACCGATATGGCAGGACGCAAGGGGCCGGGGCCGAGGTATTGGCTGGGGTGAGTTGGCAGCCAAGTGCGAGACGCTGCGGACCGGTAACGTTCAGCGGCGGTATCGTTTGTCGCTGACTTTCTCCATCCACTCGACGGCGTTGCCATCAATTGCTTGCGCCGTCCTGCCAGACGGTTCGTTCCTTCTAAAGATGCGGCTGCATTTCAGCGGGCCAAGCGAAATAAGGAAATACGTCGAACTGCTCCGGGTGCGGCAGTCGTCAACCTCTTCAGCCCCCCGAAACGCTGAGCATTGGAGCCGTTGCGCGTTGCCACAGGCTGATCGGATTGATCCGGCGGTTGGCGATACCTTTCTTGCGGCAACGAAGGACGAAAACGGTGTCTAGGCCATCGGTAATGGTAGCCTGTTCAAAATTTCGCCAATCGTTGGCTGATCGCCCGCACGGTACTGCATTCGGACAGCATGACCCAAGACTTTACATTAAGTATTCGAATTTGTTCGCTTTCGGCGCAGTTGGTCCCGCCCATCATTGAACCGACACGAATCTCATAACCGATTTCCTGCCAAGCGATCGCCGTGTGAAGCTTGTCAAACTCACCCCAAAGGTGCCGCAATATCGAGGAATGCTAATGATAAGGTAATCATAAGCGACCTCCCGAGATACTCGCGCTCCCACGCACTGATCCGGATCAGCTGATTGCCTCTCCTCAGGTAATTATAGCCCACCAAATCCGGCATTGCCTGCGTCCTCCGATCGGTTTGGTCGGATCGGATGAGGCATTCCGGCCCGCCGACAGCCTGCGGATCGATTCGGTCTCGTGTCCGGTTCAAGGGCATCGACCCGTCTGAGTCCGCTCAGCAATTCATGTGGCCGGATGTGGCTAGCTGCATCTGACAGTGCAGAGTTGCCGCAAGCGTGTTTTCCGATTTCTACGTCGAAGTATCGCCGCTGCACGATGCGGGAGGCAAACCGCTTTTCTCACCTGCGCCTGCTGCCATTATCTCGTCTGTGTCATCGCCGAACAGGAAACAGACGGGACAGACAATGACCTGTGTTCTGCCACAGGTAAGCACTGTTCCTGAGCCCGTGACCTTAGACAGAATTGACCGCGCTCTGGATACGCTCGCCCTAGCTATCCACAAGGCTGGCAACAAAGGCCGAGCGTATCTCCCGATTTACGAGCGTCTTGAACGGGAGAAGAAGAAATTGATTGCAGAGATGGGCGCAATGCTGCGCGTCCAGGAACGGCTCAAACGATCTCGGGATCGAAAGGCAAAGCAATTTTTTTGAGTTCGTCTCGTCGCCATTGCAACGATCCGCCCGTACCATACTCTACACGCTCTATCGTATGGCCCATCAAGATTTTGCGAAGCTCGCTGTCGATACCTGCCTCCTTCATACGATCCTCGAAACTGTGCCGGAGGGAATAAATCTTGTGCTTCGGTGTCGGGAAAAGTTTGAGTGTTTTAGAATTTATTGAGGTTTGCAGAAAGCGCCTCTTCACGATTGCGGTAGCGCGGAAAGCCCTGCGGATTTTTCTTAAAAACTTCCAGCGCGACGCCTACCAGCGGTACATCTCGCACTGACCATTCGGTCTTGATCTCGCGCGGATCATCGGCGTCCTCTCGTGGGGTAAATGCGAATATACGGAACCGGCGTGTCAAGGAAGATCAAGTCTCATCAAGATTGCATATCTCGCTTGGGCGTGTGCCTGTCTCGATCAGCGCCAGAACGCAGCGACGCGCTTGAGCATCCAGGGATGCTAAAGCGCCCGGCCTCATGATCTGATCGGTCATCCATTTGGGTTCGAATGACGGCCGTTTACGACGGCGCTTGCCACGCTCCGAAAAGCGGAGGTCATCGAATGGGGTGCCTTTTTGTTCCTCGCCCAAATGAGCGAAATAACGCCTGTAGAGATCCCGCATGTTGCCGAGGTCTCGATTGCCGGCAGACGCCGAATGTGTCGCGGCTCCGATGTCTGGCGGCGGCGCGATGCGCTTGAGCCAGAACCGGTAGAAGGTCAGTCCGTCTTCACGCGTGACGTCGCCGATCGGCTTGTCACCAACCAGGGCAACGAAATTGTTTACGGCTCTCTGCTTTACCTTCTTCCACATTCGGCGCTGCGACTGGCTCTTACCCGCGACTTCATGGGCCATGATCTCATCGGCGTAGAGATCAAAAGCTTTGGAGACTTTGACCGGCGGCACCTGCACCCCGCCGAGGAGGGCGTCGGCGACCGCGGGGGCCGCTTGAACGCGCTCCAGCGCCTCGACACGCTTTAAAATTGAATCGACATTCTGAAAGCCTGCCACCTGTCCATTTGAAAGGTAGGAAACGCCCATGGCTTCAGCCCGGCGAACGGCGTCGCGATACTGATCGAGTGCTGACCTTGTCTCGCCGCCGCAAAGAAGCACCGCCCACAGGGTCTTGTCCGCGTCTTCGAGCTTGTCGCGCATGGCACGTGCGAGGCGGCGTTCGTCCGTTCCCAGGGCCTTGCGAATGAACCTGCCGCGATCGTCGATGCCGACCATCTTGGCGGGCATTCGCCGATGATAATAGAAAATTCCGTCGCGCTGGACGAGGTAGCGATCCGGGTCTCTGGCGGGCTCTGCGACGGCCTCTTTTCGCATGGGCCAAACTCGCGATGTATCTCAGTTTGTATCCCAAATTGTATCGCATTTCGGCAAGAACGCCAAGCGCCCTCATCAACGGGTGCTCTGCCGGACTGGAGTTTCAATGGCTTAGAGGGCCAAGTTCACGAATTTGATGGTGCGGTCGAGAAGACTCGAACTTCCACGGGTTGCCCCACAGCGACCTCAACGCTGCGCGTCTACCAATTCCGCCACGACCGCACGTGGTAGGAGCCGGAACCAACCGGCCCGCGGCGTGTAGCAAATCGTTTCCGGTGAAACAAGTGCGCGGCCAGCAATAATCGGCCGGACATCGGCATAACTCTTCAAGGGCCGAACGTGCCGGAACTGGACGTTTGTACCGATTGCCGCCATATGAGTGGCGAGACGAGATATCATGACAGAACGCAGCCAGATCGCCACGTCGTTCCTGCCCTTGCCCGGCTCGGCGCCGGTCGAATGGCGCATCGAGCCCGGGCTCACCGCCTATCCCAATGCGCTCGCCGTGATGGAGGCGCGCGCCGAGGCAATCCGCAGCGGCGCCGCCGGCGAGATGGTCTGGCTGGTCGAGCACCCGCCGCTCTACACCGCCGGCACCAGCGCCCGCATCGAGGACCTGATCGAGCCGGACCGTTTCCCGGTCTTTGCCGCCGGGCGTGGCGGCGAATACACCTATCATGGGCCGGGCCAGCGCGTCGCCTACGTCATGCTCGACCTGAAGCGGCGGCGCGAGGATGTCCGCGCCTTCGTCGCCGCACTCGAACAATGGATCATCGGCTCGCTGGCCGCCTTCAACGTACGCGGCGAACGCCGCGAGGACCGCGTCGGCGTCTGGGTGGTTCGGCCGGACCGCCCCGCTTTGCCCGACGGCTCGGCGGCCGAGGACAAGATCGCCGCCATCGGCATCAGGCTGAGGCGCTGGGTGAGCTTTCACGGCATCGCCATCAATGTCGAGCCGGACCTTAGCCATTTCAGCGGCATCGTGCCGTGCGGCGTCCAGGATCACGGCGTCACCAGCCTTGTCGACCTCGGCCTTCCCGTGACCATGGCCGACCTCGACCTGGCGCTGAAATCCGCTTTCGAGGACGTGTTCGGGCCCGCCGCGGTGTCGCCTGTCGAAGTGTCCCGCAAGGCCGGCTGAAACACTCGCCCAATGCCTGCGCCAATATGCGAAGGCGGCCCTCGCTCATCAGCATCGAGCCCGCCCTTGAGCTCAATCCTCACATCGCGCCGATCCAGATTGCCATGGAAATGAGGAACGTGCTCATGCACACCAGCGAGACGACATCCTGAACAAGATCGGTCATAACTCTCTCCTGTTGTTAGTATGTTCGTATTTTGTTCTAATTTTGTTCGAATGTCAACGACCGCAGTCCGGGCGTCACCGGAACTGCGCTCGGTCATTTCGACAGGGTTAAGAAAGGGTTGAGAAGGAGATGCCGAGCGTTTCGGGGCCGACAGGCGCGCGAAAGCGGCGGGACGGCGCACGGCAGCTCGCGGGCCGTCATCGCCTCAATTGCAGCGCACCCTAAAGCGGCACAACCTTGCCGTCGGCCAGCGTCACGCGGCGGTCCATGCGCGAGGCGAGCTCGTGATTGTGGGTGGCGATGAGCGCCGCCAGGCCCGATTGCCGGACCAGTGCTGCCAGCGCCTCGAACACATAGGAAGCGGTCACCGGGTCGAGATTGCCGGTCGGCTCGTCGGCCAAAAGCACCAGCGGCGCATTGGCGACGGCACGCGCAATGGCGACCCGCTGCTGCTCGCCGCCGGAGAGCTCGGAGGGGCGATGCTGTGCCCGCTTGCCGATCTGCATATAGTCGAGCAATTGCGCCGCCCGCTCGGCCGCCTCCTTGCGCGGCAGCCCTTTTATCAGCTGCGGCATCATGATGTTTTCCAGCGCAGAAAACTCAGGCAACAAATGATGGAACTGGTAGACGAAGCCGACATCGTTGCGGCGGATCGCCGTGCGTTCGTCGTCGGAAAGCCGGCCGCAGGCGCGCCCCGCCAGGATCACGTCGCCGGCGTCCGGTCGCTCCAGCAGCCCGGCGGTGTGGAGCAGCGTCGACTTGCCGGTGCCCGACGGCGCCACAAGCGCCACCATCTCGCCACGCTTCAGCGAAAAATCGGCGCCGTTCAGGATGGTCAGCTTGCGCGGCCCCTGCACATAGTGCCGCTCGACGCTCTTCAGCTCGATAATGGCCTCGGCCATCATTCGTACCTCAGCGCTTCCACCGGATCGAGCCTGGCCGCGCGCCATGCCGGAAACAGTGTCGCCAGGAACGACAGCGCCAAAGCCATGAGAACGACCGAGATCGTCTCGCTGGCATCCATGCGGGCCGGCAGCTGGCTTAGGAAATAAAGCTCGGGATTGAACAGCCGCTCGTTGGCCAGCCAGGAGAAGAACTGGCGGATGCGCTCGACGTTGAGGCAGATCACGATGCCGAGCAGCACGCCGGCGATGGTTCCGACAACGCCGATCGCAGCCCCGGTCATCAGGAAGATACGCAGGATGGCGCCGCGCGTGGCGCCCATGGTGCGCAGGATGGCGATGTCGTGGCCCTTGTCCTTCACCAGCATGATCAGGCCCGAAATGATGTTGAGCGCCGCCACCAACACGATCAGCGTCAGGATCATGAACATGACGTTGCGCTCGACCTGCAGCGCGTCGAAGAACGTCTTGTTACGCTCCCGCCAATCGACGAGGGTGATCGGCCGTTGCGCCGCCTCTTCGACCTTCGGCTTCAGCGCGTCGATATTGTCGGGATTGTCGGCGTAGATCTCGATCGTCTGCGCCCTGCCGTCCATGTTGAAATAAAGCTGCGCTTCCGAAAACGGCATGTAGACGATGGAGCTGTCATATTCCGACATGCCGACCTCGAAGATCGCGGTTATCGGATAGCCTTTCATGCGCGGCGTCGTGCCGAGCGGCGTGACGTCGCCCTCGGGCGAGATCAGCGTGATGGTATCGCCGAGCACAAGGCCGAGATTCTCGGCCATGCGGCTGCCGATGGCGACGCCCTCGCCGGTGTCGAAGCCGACGATCGAGCCCGCCTTGATGTTGTTGGCGACGATGGTGATCTTGCCGAGATCCTCGCCGCGTATGCCGCGCACCAGCGCGCCGGTGCCGCCGCCGACATTGCCTTGCGCCAGCACCTGCCCGTCGATCAGCGGAATGGCGTATTTAACGCCGGGCACGCCGTTGATGCGGCCGGCGACCTGGTCATAGTCCTCCAGCGGCATGTCGAGCGGCTGCACGATCAGGTGCCCGTTGACGCCAAGGATGCGCGTCAGCAGTTCGGCACGAAAGCCGTTCATGACCGCCATGACGACGATCAGCGTGGCAACGCCCAGCATGATGCCGAGGAAGGAGATCGAGGCGATCACCGAGATCACCGTCTCCTTGCGGCGCGAGCGCAGATAGCGCCACGCCACCATGCGCTCGAAGCCGGAAAAGGGTCCTGCCGCCGAAGGTTTGGCTGCTGCCGCTTCACTCATACGGCGGCACCGAAACGCTTTTTCACGTCGCTGATCGGCAGCGTCTCGCGCTCGCCGGTCCTGCGGTTCTTGATTTCGATCTCGCCGGCGGCGACACCACGCGGCCCGACGATCACCTGCCACGGGAGCCCGATCAGGTCGGCGGTGGCGAACTTGCCGCCCGGCCGCTGGTCGGTGTCGTCGTAGAGCACCTCCTTGCCGGCGGCGGCAAAGGCGGCATTCAGCTCGCCGCAGACGCGGTCGCATTCGGCATCGCCAGCCTTCATGTTGATCAGGCCGACATCGAACGGTGCCACCGCCTCCGGCCAGATGATGCCGTTGTCGTCATGGCTGGCCTCGATGATCGCCGCGACCAGCCGCGACGGGCCGATGCCGTAGGAACCGCCAGAGACAAAATGATCCTTGCCGTCCGGGCCTGTCACCTTGGCGCCCATCGGCTTGGAGTATTTGTCGCCGAAATGGAAGATATGCCCAACCTCGATGCCGCGCGCCGAGACCCGGTCGCCGGTCGGCACCTTCTCCCATGCCGCCTCGTCATGCATCTCGTCGGTGGCGGCATAGGGCGTCGTCCACGTCTTGACGATCTCGGCGATCTCGGCGTCGTTCGAAAAGTCGGTATCCGCCCCCGGCACCTCAAGCGAGAGATAGTCGCGATGGCAAAACACCTGGCTCTCGCCGGTGTCGGCCAGGATGATGAACTCATGGCTGAGGTCGCCGCCGATCGGCCCGGTGTCGGCGCGCATCGGGATGGCCTGCAGACCCATGCGCGTAAACGTCCTGAGATAGGACACGAACATGCGGTTGTAGGCGGCCTTGGCGCCTTCATAATCGAGGTCGAAGGAGTAGGCGTCCTTCATCAGGAATTCGCGCGAACGCATGACGCCGAAGCGCGGGCGCACCTCGTCGCGAAACTTCCACTGGATGTGATAGAGGTTGAGCGGCAGGTCCTTGTAGGACTTGACGTAGGAGCGGAAGATCTCGGTGACCATCTCCTCGTTGGTCGGCCCGTAGAGCATATCGCGGTCTTGCCGGTCCTTGATGCGCAGCATCTCCTTGCCGTAGTCTTCATAGCGGCCACTTTCGCGCCACAGCTCGGCCGATTGGATGGTCGGCATCAGGATCTCGAGCGCGCCGGCGCGATTCTGCTCCTCGCGGATAATCCGGCAGACCTTGTCCAGCACCCGCTTGCCGAGCGGCAGCCAGGAAAAGCTGCCCTGCCCCTGCTGGCGGATCATGCCGGCACGCAGCATCAGCCGATGCGAGACGATCTCGGCCTCGCGCGGATTTTCTTTGAGAATGGGCAGGAAATAGCGCGACAAACGCATGGACTGGTCCGTGAGAGAGGATGGCGGCGCCGGAATCGGCGCAGCGCTGGCTTGCTTGCCCCGGCTTCATAGCCATTTCATGGCGGAATGGAAACCCGGCCCAGGCGCTGCATAGACGCCGCAATTGCCGCACACGGCTTGCTGGGCGTTTCGCAAGCAACGCCTGCCGTACTATTGTGCACTGCAGCACGAGATTGCCTGTTTCCGGGCAAAATTCTTCGTGACATTTTCACCCGCCTTAGGCTAGTGTGCCCCCATAACCGAGAGGGCGGAGAAAAATCTGCCCTCCTACGCGGTCAAAGTCTTGGGAGGATGCGATCTAGGCGCGGTAACTCGCTGCCGCCGGACACCGGAAACAGATCGGACGCGTTTAAATTGCAAGGCCTCGCGCCTTGCATTTTTTTTGTGCAATCATCTGGTTAGCACGACAGATTACCAAACTACATGACGTTGCGTCAGCCCAAACCCGCCCCGGCCTTTACTTTGGCTTGACCTTGCTGGCTCAGCTTGATTTCAGAGCCTCGGCTAGGCTGGGATAGTCGGACACGGTAGGTAGCCGGCTAATGCGCTGGGCTCTGGTTGAAATCCGGCACGATGTGCGGGATGTCGTCGATACCGAGGCCAAGCCCTCTCGTGATGCCGTAGAAGATACCCATGAGGACCAGCGTGACGATCGTCGTGCGCAGCGCCGCGCGCAGCATGTGCGGTCCGCGCGGTGCGCTCGGAACCGTGCCAAGCGTCACGTCCCGATCCTCGTCCTGCGTCCGCATGCTGAACGGCAGGACGGCGAACAACACCACCCACCATGTGGCGAAGAACAGGGCGACAAACGAAACCCAACTCATGCTTGCTCCAGTTCGACCAGCGTGCCGAAGAAATCCTTGGGGTGCAGAAACAATACCGGCTTGCCATGTGCGCCGATCTTCGGATTGCCGTCGCCCAGCACGCGCGCGCCGCTGGCCTTGAGACGGTCGCGCGCCGCAACAATGTCGTCCACCTCATAGCAGACATGGTGCATGCCGCCGGACGGATTCTTCGCGAGGAATGCGGCGATCGGCGAGGCTTCGCCGAGCGGCTCGAGCAACTCGATCCTGGTGTTGCCGACGTCGACGAACGCCACCGTAACGCCATGCTCCGGCAGCGCCTGCGGCGCGGTCACGCGCGCGCCAAGCGTATCGCGATAGACCGCCGCAGCCGCGGCCAGATCCGGCACCGCAAGCGCGACATGGTTGAGGCGTCCGAGCATAGGGTACTCCCGGGTTAGGGGAGTAGGGGAGTAAGGCAGTAGGGGAGTATGGAAAAAAGGATCTAGAAGTGCATCTGTTTGCGCTCCTACTTCCTACTTCCCCACTCCCTTACTGCCTTACTCCCCTACTCCCTTGTTCGTCACCTCGTGACGAACACCGTCACCAGCGGCTTCTTGCCCCAGGCTTCGTTGGCCGCGCCGCGCACCGCGCGCCGCACCGCCTCCTGGACCAGGTCGAGGTCTTTTCGGCGCTGGCGGGGGATGGAGTCCACGGCGCCGATTGCCGCATCGATCATCAGGTCTTCCAGGCTCTCGCCGCTGCCGTCGGCCTCGGCGACGCCGATGGCGACGAGATCGGGATCGCCGGCAAGCTCGTATTTGTCGTCGAGCACGACATTGACGGCGACATGGCCGGCAAAGGACAGTTTGCGGCGGTCGCGAATGCCCATCGCCTGGTCGGTGCCGATCAGCCTTCCGTCCCTGTAGATGCGGCCGAACGGCACCTGGTCGATGATTGCGGCGGCACCCGGATGCAGCCTGAGCATGTCGCCGTCGCGCACCTGCGCGACCTGGCCGATGCCGGACGTCGACATCAGCGAGCCCTGCGCCACCAGATGCGCCGCTTCGCCATGCACGGGAACGCCGATCTGCGGCCGCACCCATTCATACATTTTGCGCAATTCGCTGCGGCGTGGATGGCCGGAGACATGCACCAGCGCATCGCCGTCCTCGATGATCTTGATGCCGAGATCGATCAGGCGGTTCTTGATTTCGAGGATCGCCTTCTCGTTGCCGGGAATGGTGCGCGAGGAAAACACCACCGTGTCGCCGGCCGTCAGCGCCACCGACTTCATCTCGTCGCGCGACAGCTTGGCAAGTGCGGCAAGCGGCTCGCCCTGGCTGCCGGTGCAGATGATGACGAGGTTTTCGCGCGGGATGAAGCCGTAATCCTCCTCGGCGATGAATTCCGGCAACCCGTCCATATAGCCGAGTTCATCAGCCACATCGATGACGCGCTTCATCGAGCGGCCAATCACCAGGCACTGGCGGCCGGCATCCCGCGCCGCCTTGGCGATGGAGACGATACGCCCGACATTGGAGGAGAAGCTGGTGACGGCGACCCGGCCCTTGGCGTTCTGGATGACGCTCTTGAGGCCCTCGCCCACCGCCACTTCGGACGGCGATTCCCCTTCCCGCATCGCATTGGTGGAATCGCAGACCAGCGCCAGCACACCCTTGTCGCCATAGGCTCGGAAGCGCGCCTCGTCGGTCATCGGCCCGACCGTCGGCGCCGGATCGATCTTCCAGTCACCGGTATGGATGACGACGCCGGCCGGCGTCGTGATCGCCAGCGACATCGGTTCGGGAATGGAGTGCGCAACAGGGATGGCCTCGATCTCGAACGGGCCGACGGTGAATTTCTCGCCGGCCCGGTAGATCGTCACCGGGATCTTCGGCGCCCCTTGCTCGCCCTGCCGCTTGGCTTCCAGCAGGCCGGCGCTGAACGGCGTCATCCACACCGGCGCCTTGAGCTTCGGCCAGATGTCGTGGAGCGCGCCGTAATGGTCCTCATGCGCATGGGTGATGACGATGCCGCGCAGATTGGCGACATTCTCCTCGATGAAACGCGTGTCGGGCAGAACCAGGTCGACGCCGGGCAGGGTTGCATCGGGAAAAGTGACGCCGACGTCGACCACGATCCATTCGCGCGCATTGGCCGGCCCATAGCCGTAGAGGGCGAAGTTCATGCCGATCTCGCCGACACCGCCGAGCGGCACGAAGACAAGTTCGGCGTTTTCCGCTGTCGCCATGGTCTTTCCTTCCTTGCCGGTCAAAATTGTGGGCCGGTCAAAATTGTCGGCCGGTCAAATTCAAGCTGGTCAAATACCTGGCCAGTCAAACGTATTGGCCGGTCAAACGCCGGCCGAGGCAACCGCGCCGAAATGCACGTCGCCGGCGGCGATCGTCAGAACCGAACCTTGATCGTCGCGGATCACGAAACGGCAGTCCTCGTCAATGGTCTCGAAGGTGCCACGCACCACATTACCGTCAATTCTGACAGCAACCTGCCCGCCAAGCCCCGCCGCACGCGCCAGCCAGCGCCGCCTGACGGCGGCAAGCCCACGCCCTTCGTTCCACAGCCGCGCATTCTCGCTCCAGGCATCCGACAGCGCCAGGAACAGCGTCTCGGCATCGCAAGCAGACCCCAGCGCGCTGAGCGACGTCGCTGGATAAGGCAAATCCTTGGGATAAGCCACCACGTTGACGCCGATACCGACAGCCACCGCGGAACGGTCACCATCCAGCATCGCCGATTCCAGCAGGATGCCGGCGAGCTTGGCGCCCGAGGCAAGCACATCGTTCGGCCATTTCAGTTCGAAACGGTTCTTGCCTTGGCTCGCACCATCGAGGCCGATCGCGATCCTGCCCTTCGGCACGACGGCGTCGAGCGCGTCGGCCAGCGCCAGTCCGGCAACGAAGCCGAGCGTCGCGGCAAGCCGAAGCTCGGTGTTGGTGATCACCAGCAACGTCGCTGCCAGATTGCCCTCGGGCGTCGCCCAGGCGCGGCCACGGCGGCCACGCCCGGCTTCCTGCTTTTTGGAGACGACCCAGAGTTTGCCCGGATCGCCGGCCCGTGCGTGCTCCAGCGCCAGCGCGTTGGTGGACCCGACCGTATCGTGCGCCTCGAGCCGGAACCCGTCCGAAGCCGCAGTTGGAGCCAGCCTGAACGTCATTCCGTTAGAAGAAGGTCTTGGCCGCGGCTGCCGCGTAGGTTCCGATCGGGCCGCCGATCAGAACGTAGAACAGCACGAAGGCGCCACAGACACCGAGCACGACGCGCAGTTCGGTCGCCATCGGCACGAAGCCGCCGACCGGTTCGTCGAACCACATGATCTTGATGATGCGTAGATAATAATAGGCGCCCACCACAGACGCCAGCACGCCGATGATCGCCAGCGCGTAGAGGTGGGCATTGATGGCGGCGAGGAACACGTACCATTTCCCCCAGAAGCCGGCGAGCGGCGGGATGCCGGCCAGCGAGAACATCAGGATGGTGAGGATCGTCGCCATGATCGGATTGGTCGCCGACAGGCCGGCGAGATCGCTGATCTGCTCGACATTGCCCTCCTTGCGCCGCATGGCGAGGATGAAGGCGAAGGTGCCGAGCGTCATCACCAGATAGATCAGCATGTAGATGGCGACGCCGCGCACGCCGTCCTGGCTGTTCGCGGCAAGGCCGACCAGCGCATAACCCATATGACCGATGGAGGAATAGGCCATCAGCCGTTTGATGTTGGTCTGGCCGATGGCCGCAAAGGCACCAAGCGCCATCGAGGCGATCGAGATGAAGACGATGATCTGCTGCCAGTCGGCGGCGATCGGCTTGAAGGCGCCCATGGTGACGCGCACCATCAGCGCCATCGCCGCCATCTTCGGTGCCGCCGCCAGAAAAGCCGTCACCGGCGTCGGCGCGCCCTCATAGACGTCGGGCGTCCACATATGGAACGGCACCGCCGAGATCTTGAAGGCAAGGCCGGCCAGCACGAAAACCAGGCCGAAGACGAGCCCAAGCTGGCGCTCACCGCCGCTCAGCGCCGTGGCGATCTCCTGGAAGCCGGTGTTGCCGGTGTAGCCGTAGACCAGCGAGATACCGTAAAGCAGCATGCCCGACGACAGCGCGCCAAGGACGAAGTACTTCAGCCCGGCCTCGGTCGAGCGCAGATTGTCCCGGTTGATCGCCGCCAGCACGTAGATCGCCAGCGACTGCAGCTCGAGGCCGAGATAGAGCCCGATCATGCCGTTGGCCGAGATCATCAGCATCATGCCGAGCGTGCAGAGCAGGATCAGCACCGGATATTCGAACTTGTCGAAACGCTCCGCCTGGGCAAAGCGGACCGACATGACCAGCGTCACCGCCGAGCCGACCAGCGCCAGCACCTTCATGAAGCGGGCGAACGGATCCTGGATGAAGGCTTCGCCATAGGCGTTGCCCTGTCCCGGCGAAAAGACCAGCCAGGCGCCGGCGATCACCAGCACGGCGACGGCAAGGCCGCTCACCGTGACAGTGGTGTTGGCGCGCGAATAGGCGCCGAGCATCAACAGCGCCAAGGCGCCGATGGCGAGGATCAGCTCTGGCGTCGAGAGCGACAGGCTTGAGAGAAGGTCCGGCGTCATGGTTCGCAAAACCCCCAGTCAGTTCGCCGCCGCGGTCTGCGCGGCGCCGATGGATGCGGTGACATTGGTAACGAGCGCCTTGACCGATTCGGCGGTCGCGTCGAAGATCGGCGCCGGATAGACGCCGAAGAAGATGACCAGCGCGACCAGCGGATAGATGATCACCTTCTCGCGCGTCGACAGGTCGAGCAGGCCTTTCAGGCTTTCCTTGGTCAGCGCGCCGAAGATCACCTTGCGGTAGAGCCAGAGCGCATAGGCCGCCGAAAGGACGACGCCGGTGGCGGCGAAGAACGCCACCCAGGTGTTGACCCGGAACACGCCGAGCATGGTCAGGAACTCGCCGACGAAGCCGCTGGTGCCGGGCAGGCCGACGTTGGCCATGGTGAAGATCATGAACACGGTTGCATATTTCGGCATGTTGTTGACCAACCCGCCATAGGCGTCGATGTCACGCGTGTGCATGCGGTCGTAGACGACGCCGACGCAGAGGAACAGCGCGCCGGAGACCAGGCCGTGCGACAGCATCTGGAAGATCGAACCTTGGACGCCTTCCTGGTTCATCGCGAAGATGCCCATGGTAACGAAGCCCATGTGAGCGACCGACGAATAGGCGATCAGCTTCTTCATGTCCTCCTGCATCAGCGCCACCAGCGAGGTGTAGATGATGGCGCCGCCGGAGAGCGTGAAGATAAGAGGCGCGAACATTTCGGATGCGATCGGAAACATCGGCAGCGAAAAACGCAGGAAGCCGTACCCGCCCATCTTGAGCAGGATGGCGGCCAGGATCACCGAGCCGGCCGTCGGCGCCTCGACATGCGCGTCCGGCAGCCAGGTATGCACCGGCCACATCGGCATCTTCACCGCGAAGGACGCGAAGAAGGCAAGCCATAGCCAGGTCTGCATATTGGCCGGGAAGTTATGGGTCAGAAGCGTCGGGATGTCGGTGGTGCCGGACTGGAAGAACATCGCCATGATGGCGAGCAGCATCAGCACCGACCCGGCCAGCGTATAGAGGAAGAACTTGAACGAGGCATAGACGCGCCGCTTGCCGCCCCACACGCCGATGATGATGAACATCGGGATCAGGCCGGCTTCGAAGAAGACATAGAACAAGACGATGTCGAGCGCGCAGAACACGCCGATCATCAGCGTCTCGAGCAGCAGGAAGGCGATCATATAGGCCTTGACGCGCTTCTCGATCGATTCCCACGAGGCGAGAATGCAGAGCGGCATCAGGAAGGTGGTCAGGATGACGAACAGCATGGAGATGCCGTCTACGCCCATATGGTAGGAGATGCCGGAATCCAGCCAGGCAAACTTCTCGACGAACTGGAAGCCGGGCTGCGAATTGTCGAAGCCGGTCCAGATAAACAGCGAAACCACGAAGGTGAACGCGGTCGTGAACAGTGCTATGGCGCGGATGTTGCGGCGCGCGTTCTCGCTGTCGTCACGCACGAAAAGGATGAGCAGCACACCAACCAGCGGCAGGAAGGTGACCAGCGATAGGATCGGCCAGGCGGTCATCAGAGCATCATCCAGGTGACGAGTGCGGCAACGCCGATCAGCATGGCGAAGGCATAGTGGTAGAGATAGCCGGTCTGCAGCTTGACGACCCGGTTGGTGACGTCGACGACGCGCGCCGAAATGCCGTCCGGCCCGAGCCCGTCGATGACGGTGCCGTCGCCGGTCTTCCACAGGAAGCTGCCGAGGCGCTTTGCCGGCCGCACGAACAGGAAGTCGTAGAGCTCGTCGAAATACCATTTGTTGAGCAGGAAGGCGTAGAGCAGGCGATGGTTGGCGGCGACGCTCCGAGGCATTTCCGGCGCGCGAATATAGAACTGCCAGGCAATCGCAAAGCCGATCAGCATGGCGATGAACGGTGACAGCTCGACCCACAACGGCACTTCGTGGATTTCGTGCAGGATGTGGTTGTCCGGCAGCGTGAACAGCGACGCCTTCCAGAATTCGGCATAGCTCTCGCCGAAGAAGGCGCCGTGGAAGATCACGCCGGCGAACAGCGCGCCCGCCGCCAGGATGAACAGCGGCACCAGCATGACCGGCGGCGATTCATGGACATGGTGCATGACCTCGTGGCTGGCCCGCGGCTCGCCGTGGAAGGTCATGAAGATAAGTCGCCACGAGTAGAAGGAGGTGAAGCAGGCAGCAATGACCAGCAATATGAAGGCAAACGCGGCGACCGCATTGTGGCCGGCGAAGGCCGCTTCGATGATGGCGTCCTTGGAAAAGAAGCCGGCCGTGCCGATGATCGTTACCGGAATGCCGACACCGGTCAGCGCCAGCGTGCCGATCACCATCATCCAGTACGTTTTCGGAATGAGCGTCCTCAGGCCGCCCATCTTGCGCATGTCCTGCTCGTCGGAGACGGCGTGGATGACCGAGCCCGAGCCGAGGAACAGCAGCGCCTTGAAGAAGGCGTGGGTGAACAGATGGAAGATCGCCGCGCCGTAGGCGCCGACGCCGAGCGCCACGAACATGTAGCCGAGTTGCGAACAGGTCGAATAGGCAATGACGCGCTTGATGTCGTTCTGGACGAGACCGACTGTCGCCGCGAAGAAGGCGGTGAAGGCGCCGATGAAGGTGACCACGGTCAGCGCCGAATGCGACAGCTCGAACAGCGGCGACAGCCGCGCCAGCATGAACACGCCTGCCGTCACCATGGTCGCGGCATGGATCAGTGCCGAGACCGGCGTCGGGCCTTCCATGGCATCCGGCAGCCAGGTGTGAAGCGGCACCTGCGCCGACTTGCCCATGGCGCCCATGAACAGGAGCAGGCAGACGACCGTCATCGCAGCCTGCTTGTCGAGCGCATAGCCGAGGAAGGTCAGCACGGCCGCACCTTGCGGCGCGCCTTCCGCCGGAATGAACGTCGCCGCATTGGCGAAGATGGTGCCGAGATTGACCGAGCCGAACAGCACGAACACGCCGAATATGCCGAGCGCAAAGCCGAAATCGCCGACGCGGTTGACGACGAAGGCCTTGATCGCAGCCGCATTGGCCGACGGCTTCTTGTACCAAAAGCCGATCAGCAGATAGGAGGCAAGGCCGACGCCTTCCCAGCCGAAGAACATCTGCACGAGGTTGTCGGCCGTCACCAGCATCAGCATGGCGAAGGTAAACAGCGACAGATAGGCGAAGAAGCGCGGCCGGTCCGGATCGTGATGCATGTAGCCGATCGAGTAGATATGGACCAGCGACGACACCGTGTTGACGACGACCAGCATGACCACCGTCAGTGTGTCGATCCTGAGCGCCCACGACGCTTCAAGGCCGCCCGACTGGATCCAGCGCATCACTGGCACGGTGAACACCTCGCCGCCGCCGAAACCGACCGAGAAGAAGGCGACCCACGACAGCACGGCCGCGATCACCAGGAAGCCGGAGGTGATGTATTCTGAAGCCTTGGCCCCGAGCGAAGTGCCGAACAGGCCGACGATCAAGAAGCCGAGCAGCGGAAGGAAGACGATGGCCTGATACATGGTGGTTCCGTCAACCCTTCATCATGTTCACGTCTTCGACCGCGATCGAGCCGCGGTTGCGGAAGAAGACGACCAGAATGGCAAGGCCGATCGCCGCTTCGGCCGCCGCGACCGTCAGCACGAACAGTGCGAACACCTGGCCGACCAGGTCGCCGAGCGCCGCCGAGAAGGCGACGAAATTGATGTTGACCGCAAGCAGGATCAGCTCGATCGACATCAGGATGACGATGACGTTCCTGCGGTTCAGGAAGATGCCGAACACGCCGAGCGTGAACAGGATCGCCGATACGGTCAGGTAGTGCGCGATGCCGACGACCATCTCAGACTCCTTCGCCCGTCTTGACCTTGCGGATTTCCACTCCGGTTGCCGCCGTGCGGCCGACCTGGGCGGCGATCGACTGCCGCTTGACGCCCGGCTTGTGGCGCAGCGTCAGCACGATGGCGCCGATCATGGCGACCAGCAGCACCAGCCCAGCCACCTGGAAGTAATAGAGGTAATCCGTATAGAGGATGTCGCCGAGCGCTGCCGTGTTCGAGCGCGCGGCCAGGTCCGGGATGGGCTTGGCGACCGTCGCCGCCAGTTTCGGCGCGAATGTATAGCCGCCGAGCACGATGATCAGCTCCGCCGCCAGGATCAGCCCGACCAGCGCGCCGATCGGTGCATATTGCAGGGCGCCTTCCTTCATTTCGGCGAAGTCGACGTCGAGCATCATGACGACGAACAGGAACAGCACCAGCACCGCGCCAACATAGACGACGAGCAGGATCATCGCCAGGAACTCGGCGCCGGTCAGCATGAACAGGCCGGCGGCGTTGAAGAAGGTCAGGATCAGGAACAGCACCGAATGCACGGGATTGCGCGCCGAAATGACCATGAACGCCGATGCCACCGCGACAAAGGCGAAGAGGTAGAAAAAGGCCGCCTCTAGTCCACTCAGCATGGGTTCCCCCGGGTTTCCTGTCCGAACAGGACGTTCGTCCTGTTTTTTGCCACCGCCTCCGGTCGGCAAGTTGCGTGTTCCTTAAACGAGGCCTCTCGCCCCGTCCATGCGTCAAATATCAGCGGTAAGGCGCATCCAGCGAGATGTTGCGCGCCAGCTCACGCTCCCAGCGGTCGCCATTGGCCAGGAGCCTGTCCTTGTCGTAATACAGCTCCTCGCGCGTCTCCGTCGCGAACTCGAAATTCGGCCCCTCGACGATGGCGTCGACCGGGCAGGCCTCCTGGCAGAAGCCGCAATAGATGCATTTCACCATGTCGATGTCGTAGCGCACCGTGCGCCGCGTGCCGTCATTGCGGCGCGGGCCGGCCTCGATGGTGATGGCCTGCGCCGGGCAGATCGCCTCGCACAATTTGCAGGCGATGCAGCGTTCCTCGCCGTTCGGATAGCGGCGCAGCGCATGCTCGCCGCGGAAGCGCGGGCTGACCGGCCCCTTTTCATGCGGATAGTTGATCGTCTCCTTCGGCGCGAAGAACTGGCGCATCGACAGGAAGAAAGCGCCGACGAAATCCTGCAAAAGCAGCGATTTCGCGGCTTGAGACAGAGCACTCATTCGGCACCTCCAAAGATCTGCATTGCAGCAATTGCGCCGATAAATCCGAAAATGACAGGCATCTGGAAACGGTACATAAGTCTCGTAAACGACGCCAATTTCTGCTTGTCCCAGCCAAACACCGGAACTCGGTAGTTTGCTGCCAACCTTCGTTCCTGTTGCCGCAAGACGTAGGGCAGCACAACAATGTTGCCAAAGATTGCAACGAGCACGCCGACAACTGCACCCAGAAAACCAGCGGTCAGATTGCCCATCACGCAAACCCCGTGATCTTCAGGAAGGCGGCGGTGGCGACCACCATGAACAGCGAGATCGGCAGGAAGACCTTCCAGCCGAGCCGCATCAGCTGGTCGTAGCGGTAGCGCGGCACGAACGCCTTCACCATGGAGAACATGAAGAACACCAGGCAGACCTTGAGCACAAACCAGATCAGCCCCGGCACCCAGGTGAACGGCGCGAAGTTGAAGGGCGGCAGCCAGCCGCCAAGGAACAGGATGGTGGCCAGCGCGCACATCAGGACGACGGCGACATATTCGCCGAGGAAAAACAACAGGAACGGCGTCGAGGAATATTCAACCATATGGCCGGCGACAAGTTCCGATTCGGCTTCCACAAGGTCGAAGGGCGGCCGGTTGGTCTCGGCCAACGCCGAGATGAAGAAGACGATGAACATCGGGAACAGCGACAGCCAATGCCAGTCGAGGAAGGTGTTGGGCAGGCCGAGCCGCGTGCCCAGCCCGTCCTGCTGCGACAAGACGATGTCGGACAGGTTGAGCGAGCCGACGCAAAGCAGCACGGTGACGATGACGAAACCGATGGAGACTTCGTAGGACACCATCTGCGCCGCCGAGCGCAGCGCGCCGAGGAAGGGATATTTCGAATTGGACGCCCAGCCGCCCATGATGACGCCATAGACCTCGAGCGAGGAGATGGCGAAGACATAGAGGATGCCGACATTGACGTTGGCGATCGCCCAGCCCTCATTGACCGGGATAACCGCCCAGGCGGA
The DNA here is from genome assembly GCF_040320095.1 of Mesorhizobium sp. M0800. Lineage (NCBI taxonomy): Bacteria > Pseudomonadati > Pseudomonadota > Alphaproteobacteria > Hyphomicrobiales > Phyllobacteriaceae > Mesorhizobium > Mesorhizobium sp. M0800. The sequence goes on along the minus strand of NZ_JAMYOZ010000003.1, from coordinate 14,218 downwards.
GATCGCCAGCACCGCCGACACCAAAGGCGCCAGCAGGAAAACGCCCTTGTTGGCGCCGGACGGGATGACCGGCTCTTTGAAGACGAATTTCAGCAGATCGGCGAAGGCCTGCAGCGTGCCCCACGGGCCGACGACGTTCGGTCCGCGGCGCAATTGCACCGCCGCCCAGATCTTGCGGTCGGCGTAAAGCACATAGGCGACGAAGATCAACAGAACGACGATCAGCACGACCGACTTTAAAAGGATCAGCAGCGCCGGCAGCACGTAGAAGGAGAAGAAGGTGTCCATGTCTACTCCGCCGCCTGCCTGAAGCCGTTCTTCGCCAAAGCCGAGCATTCGGCCATCACCGCGGAAGCCCGCGCGATCGGGTTGGTCAAGTAGAAATCCTTGACCGGCGAGGTGATGGTGCCCTTGTTCAGCCGCCCGCCGAGCTTGGCAACCCTGGCGATGTCGGCCGGGTCGCCGGCCGCGACATGGTCGATGCGGGCAAGATGCGGATATTCCGCATAGAGCTTTGCGCGCAATTGCGGCAGCGAATCGAACGGCAGCTTCTTGCCAAGCACATCCGACAGTGCCCGAAGGATCGCCCAGTCCTCGCGCGCCTCGCCGGGCGCGAAGCCGGCACGGTTGGTCTGCTGCACGCGGCCTTCGGTGTTGACGAAGGTGCCCGACTTTTCGGTATAGGCGGCTCCCGGCAGGATGACGTTGGCGCGGTGTGCGCCCTTGTCGCCATGCGTGCCGATATAGACGACGAAAGCGCCGCCGGTCTTGGCCATATCGATTTCGTCGGCGCCGAGCAGGAACAGCACATCGGTCTCGCCCAGCATGGCGGCGACGTTCCTGCCGCCCTCGCCCGGCACGAAGCCGACATCGAGGCCGCCGACCCGCGCCGCCGCGGTGTGCAGCACGGCAAAACCGTTCCAGTCGGCCCTTGCGGCGTTGACGGCGACGGCGAGCTTCGCCGCCTGGCCGAGCACGGCCGTACCGTCCGGACGCGCCAGCGCACCCTGGCCGACGATGATCAGCGGATGCGTCGCCTTCTTCAGCAGCTGGAAGAACTTGCCGTTGCCGTCGGCCAGATCCTTCAGCGATTCCGGCCCGGCGCCGAGCTGCTCGTAATCATAGCGCGTATCGCCGACATCGCCGATGACGCCGACCGGCAGATTGCCGGCCCGCCAGCGCTTGCGGATGCGGGCGTTGAGCAAGGATGCCTCGAAGCGCGGATTGGCGCCGATGATCAGCACCGCATCGGCCTGTTCGATGCCTTCTATGGTCGGGTTGAAGACATAGCTCGCCCGGCCGAGCGACGGATCGAGTGCGGCGCCGTCCTGGCGGCAGTCGGTGTTCTTCGAGCCGAGCGAAGCCATCAACAGCTTCAGCGCGTAGATCTCCTCGACGGCGGCAAGATCGCCGGCAATGGCACCGATCTTGTCGGGTGCCGCATTCGACACCGCTTCCTTGATCGCGGCAAAAGCCTCGGCCCAGCTTGCCGGGGCCAGTCTGCCGTCCTTGCGCACATAGGGGCGGTCGAGGCGCTGCGTGCGCAAGCCGTCCCAGATGAAGCGGGTCTTGTCGGAAATCCATTCCTCGTTCACCGCCTCGTTGGTACGCGGCAGGATGCGCATCACTTCGCGGCCTCGGCTATCGACGCGGATCGCCGAGCCGACGGCGTCCATCACGTCGATGGATTCTGTCTTGGTCAGTTCCCACGGCCGTGCCTGGAAGGCATAGGGTTTGGAGGTCAGCGCGCCGACCGGGCAAAGGTCGATGACATTGCCCTGCAGTTCCGAAGTCATCGCGCTTTCGAGATAGGTGGTGATCTCGGCATCCTCGCCGCGGCCGATCAGGCCGAGCTCGGAGATGCCGGCAATCTCGGTGGTGAAGCGGACGCAGCGCGTGCAATGGATGCAGCGGTTCATGATCGTCTTGACCAGCGGCCCGATATACTTGTCTTCGACCGCCCGCTTGTTCTCATGGTAGCGCGAGGAATCGACCCCGAACGCCATCGCCTGGTCCTGCAGGTCGCACTCGCCGCCCTGGTCGCAGATCGGGCAGTCCAGCGGATGGTTGATCAGCAGGAATTCCATCACGCCTTCGCGCGCCTTCTTGACCATCGGCGTGTTGGTGAAGATTTCCGGCGGCTCGCCATTCGGACCGGGGCGCAGGTCGCGCACGCCCATGGCGCAGGACGCCTGCGGCTTGGGCGGGCCGCCCTTTACTTCGATCAGGCACATGCGGCAATTGCCGGCGATCGACAGCCGCTCATGGAAGCAGAAGCGCGGCACTTCCGCGCCGGCGTCCTCGGCCGCCTGCAGCAGCGTGTAATGGTCGGGTACAGTGATCTCTTTCCCGTCGACCTTGAGCTTTGCCATTTCGCCTCAAACCCCTGCGGACGTTCCGCAATCTTTCCTTCCGGGCGCAGCCGAGACCGCGCACGATATTGAATTCACTTTTTGGCCCCGGCCAACGCGGCCGCCTGACCGATCCAGCCGTCACGGCCGATGCGGCCCTTCAACGACAGGTAATCTTCGACCCAGGCGATCTCTTGCGGCGTCCACGCGGCGATCTGGGCGTATGTCCAGATGCCAAGGCCGTTCAGCACCTTTTCCAGTTTCGGCCCGATGCCCGATATCGCCTTGAGGTCGGCGGGCTCGGCGGGCCGGTCCATCGGCCTGGGCTGCTTGAAATCCTCCGGCATCAGCCCGGCCGACGCATCCGCTGCAACGGTGCTGGCATTCGCCAAGCTCCGCGCAGCGGTGCTCGACGCAATGTCGGTCACATCGTTGGCGAAGGACTGCGCCTCGGCAATCAGGGTTTTGGTCGCCGCGCGCGCCTTTGTCGAGGAGCTTTTGCCGGTCGCGGAAAAGCGTTCCGTCCGGGCCTCGAAATCCTCGGCGACCGGCTGCCAAAGCCGCTGCGAGGTCTCGGCCGCACCTGAAAGCACGCCCATCCAGATACCAAAGGCGTGGTTGGCAAGGCCGATGCCGAGTGCCGTCATCGCCGCCGCGCCCGCGACAGGATGCGCCAGGAGATTGACGGCATTGGCCATCTCCTTCGGCATCATCCTGGTCAGATCCTGGTTCATCTTCAACAACGGGTCCATATCGGGCGTAAAATCGTCGGGTGTCGAAAACAGCGACATAGGTGGTCTCCTGGTCGTTTCCGTCTGCCCCGCGCTCGTTTCCTCGTGTCGGACATTCGTCCGCATTTTGAATTCTTCTATTCCGCGGCCGCCAGCACCGGTTCGGCGCGGTGTGCGTTGCGCGAAAACTCGTCGATGCGCCGCTCCACCTCGCCGCGGAAATGCCGCATCAGGCCCTGGATCGGCCATGCTGCCGCATCGCCCAGCGCACAGATCGTGTGGCCCTCGACCTGCTTGGTCACGTCGAGCAGCATGTCGATCTCGCGCTTCTGCGCCTCACCGCGCACCAGCCGTTCCATCACCCGCCACATCCAGCCGGTGCCCTCGCGGCAGGGCGTGCACTGGCCGCAGCTCTCGTGCTTGTAGAAATAGGACAGCCGCGCGATCGCTTTCACGATATCGGTCGATTTGTCCATGACCATGACAGCCGCCGTGCCGAGGCCCGATTTCAGGTCGCGCAGCGCGTCGAAATCCATCGGCGCGTCAATGATCTGCTCGGCCGGCACCAGCGGCACCGAGGCGCCGCCCGGAATGACCGCCAGCAGGTTGTCCCAGCCGCCGCGAATGCCGCCGCAATGCGTCTCGATCAGTTCGCGGAACGGGATCGACATCGCCTCTTCGACGGTGCACGGATTGTTGACGTGGCCGGAGATGCAGAACAGCTTGGTGCCGACATTGTTGGGCCGGCCGAAGGACGAGAACCAGGCGGCACCGCGGCGCAGGATGGTCGGCGCGACAGCGATGGACTCGACATTGTTGACCGTCGTCGGGCAGCCATAGAGGCCGACATTGGCCGGAAACGGCGGCTTCAGCCGCGGCTGGCCCTTCTTGCCCTCGAGGCTTTCGAGCAGCGCCGTTTCCTCGCCGCAGATGTAGGCGCCGGCGCCATGGTGCATGTAGATGTCGAAATCGTAGCCGGAGGTGTTGTTCTTGCCGATCAGCTTGGCTGCATAGGCCTCGTCTATGGCGCGTTGCAGCGCCTCGCGCTCGCGGATGAACTCGCCGCGCACATAGATGTAGGCGGCGACCGCGCCCATGGCGAAGCCGGCAAGCAGGCAGCCTTCGACCAGCGTGTGCGGGTCATGGCGCAGTATGTCGCGGTCCTTGCAGGTGCCGGGCTCGGATTCGTCGGCATTGACGACGAGATAGCTCGGCCGGCCGTCGCTTTGCTTGGGCATGAACGACCATTTCAGCCCGGTCGGGAAACCGGCGCCGCCGCGGCCGCGCAGGCCCGATGCCTTCATCTCGTTGACGATCCACTCGCGCCCCTTGGCAACGATGCCGGGCGTGTTGTCCCAGGCGCCGCGCGCCATGGCGCCGGCCAGCGACTTGTCGAAGCGGCCGTAGATGTTGTTGAAGATGCGGTCTCTGTCCTGAAGCATTGCTCGTTCCTCAGACCGGCTTCTTGCCGGTCGGCCGGCTCCTGTTTCCGGGCGACGGCTTGGCCGCCTTGGCGGCAGCCTTCGCCGGTTTAACCTTGGCCTCCGGCGCCTTGAAGGCAGACGCCGGCTCGGCCTTGTTCTTGGGGCCCTTGCGCTGTTTCGAGACGTCCTCGACCTGCGGCTCGGCCTTGTTGGCATTGGCGGCCGAATGCAGAGGCGCTGCGACGCTCGCCGCCTTCTCCACCGCGGGCGCGACTTTTGTCGCCGATGGCGATTTCAGCGCCGGGCTGGTCTCGACCGCATCGGTTTTCGGCTTGCTGGCATTCGAGGGCGCAACCGGCGCCGGTGCAGGCGCGGCCGAAGCCGCTGGCGGAACTGGTGCTGCGGCGGCAGCCGCCGGCTCTGCATCCTTGGCGGCCTTGGTCGCCGCCCTGGTTTCCCGGTCGCGGGTCGCCTTGAGGATCGCCTTTTCGCTCTTGAGGGTCGTCAGGCCGCTGGCCGGCTCCGAGGTGATGCGGCCGTTTTGCGGTCCTGGCGTCACCGAAGCACCTTTGCCGGCGTCATAGAGGTCGATGATCTCGGCAAGCCGCTCCGGCGTCAAATCCTCATAGGTGTCCTTGAATATCATCACCATCGGTGCGTTGACGCAGGCGCCGAGGCACTCGACCTCCTCCCACGACAGCGTACCCTTGTCATTGGTGTGAAACTGGTCGTGATGGATCTTCGAGCGGCACACATCCATCAGCGCTTCCGAGCCGCGCAGCATGCAGGGCGTGGTGCCGCAGACCTGGATATGCGCGCGGGTGCCGACCGGATTGAGCTGGTATTGCGTATAGAAGGTGGCGACTTCCAGCCCACGGATATAGGGCATGTCGAGCATGTCGGAGATCGTCTCGATCGCCGCCTTGGTCACCCAGCCTTCCTGTTCCTGCGCCAGCATCAGCAAGGGAATGATCGCGGACTGCTCGCGCCCCTTCGGATATTTCTTGATCCACTGCTTCGCCGCCGCCGCATTCGCCCGGTTGAAGGCGAAGGAGGCTGGCTGGAGGCTGGCTTCTGCGAGACGGCGGACTGACATTACGATTTCGCTTCTATGTTTCTACTGGTTAGAGTTGTAGGCGCGATAGCAATCCTCGGATCGCCCCAAAACGCATACGAACTCTTCATTTCCACGCTTCAGGCGGATGTATCCGTCATAGCGGCTATACACCCAAGCTATTGGCTTGCAACGATATTCTTCGGGGATCAATGACGCTACGAGGTTGTCATGAACCGCGCAGTTGGACGATGTCGACGGCCGGCCATGGACAAGAATGCCCTCATCCATTGCTGGGGTCTGGGTGCTCAAGCCACGGACTGTAAGCAGATCGCCTTCTGCAATAAGCTTGAACCCCTCTTTGAGAAGATCGGTCGACGAGAGACCCTCACCGGACCCAGCAAGCGACACTTCAGCGGAAGCCGCAAGGCATGCCGCGGCCAGAAACGCCTTTGACGGTCGAGCCATTCCCATCATCACCGATCGACCTCACCAAACACGATGTCGAGTGAACCCAACACGGCGGTGACGTCGGCCAACATGTGGCCGCGACACAAAAAGTCCATGGCCTGGAGATGCGCGAAGCCGGGCGCGCGCAGCTTGCAGCGATAGGGCTTGTTGGTGCCGTCGGAGACGAGATAGACGCCGAACTCGCCCTTCGGTGCCTCGACGGCGGCATAGACCTCGCCGGCCGGCACGCGGTAGCCTTCGGTGTAGAGCTTGAAGTGATGGATCAGCGCTTCCATCGAGCGCTTCATCGCCGCGCGCTTCGGCGGCACCACCTTCCCGTCGAGGTTCGACACCGGGCCGGCGCCCTCCTTGCCGAGCAACAGGTCAACGCACTGGCGCATGATCTTGGCCGACTGGCGCATCTCTTCCATGCGCACTAGGTAGCGGTCGAAACAGTCACCGTTCTTGCCGATCGGAATGTCGAAATCCATCTCCGCATAGCATTCGTAGGGCTGCGATTTGCGCAGGTCCCAGGGTGCACCCGAGCCGCGCACCATGACGCCCGAAAAACCCCAGGCCCAGGCGTCGGCCAGAGACACCGTCGCGATGTCGACATTGCGCTGCTTGAAGATGCGGTTGCCGGTCAAGAGCGAGTCGAGGTCGTCGAGCGATTTCAGGAACGGGTCGATCCACTTGCCGATGTCCTCGATCAGCTTCTGCGGCAGATCCTGATGCACGCCGCCGGGGCGGAAATAGGCCGCGTGCATGCGCGAGCCGCTGGCACGCTCATAGAACACCATCAGCTTTTCGCGTTCGACGAAGCCCCACAGCGGCGGCGTTAGCGCGCCGACATCCATCGCCTGCGTCGTCACGTTGAGGATATGCGACATGATGCGGCCGATTTCCGAATAGAGAACTCGGATCAACTGGCCCCGCTTCGGCACCTCGATGCCGAGCAGCCGCTCGGCGGCGAGCGCAAAGGCGTGCTCCTGGTTCATCGGCGCGCAATAATCGAGCCGGTCGAGATAGGGCACGGCCTGCAGATAAGTCTTGGCCTCGATCAGCTTTTCCGTGCCGCGGTGCAACAGCCCGATATGCGGATCGACGCGATCGACGACTTCGCCGTCAAGCTCCAGCACCAGGCGCAAAACGCCGTGCGCCGCTGGATGTTGCGGGCCAAAATTGATGTTGAAGTTGCGAACGGAGGTTTCAGCCATTTACTGCTTTGCCTTTTCATCCCCCGGAAGCACGTAATCCGTACCTTCCCACGGAGACAGAAAATCGAAATTGCGGAATTCCTGCTTGAGCTCCACCGGCTCGTAGATGACGCGCTTGGCTTCGTCGTCGTAACGCACCTCGACGAAGCCGGTCAGCGGAAAGTCCTTGCGCAGCGGATGGCCTTCAAAGCCGTAATCGGTAAGAATCCGCCGCAGATCGGGATGGCCCGAAAACAGCACGCCATAGAGATCATAGGTCTCGCGCTCGAACCAGTCGGCGCCGGGATATATCCCGGTGATCGACGGCACCAGCGTCTCTTCGTCGGCCTGGACCTTGATGCGGATGCGGATATTCTGTCTCGGCGACAGCAAATGATAGACGACGTCGAAGCGCTTCGCCCGCGACGGATAATCGGCGCCGCAGACGTCGATGATCGAAATGAACTGGCATTTCGGGTCGTCGCGCAGGAAGGTCACCACCTCGATCAGGTCGCGCGGCTCGACCGAGATGGTGAGTTCGCCATAGGCGAACACCGCCTCGCCGATCCGGCCGATCAGCTTCTCGCCGAGATAGGTCGAGAGGTCATTCAACGCCTGGGTCATGACAACCTCGCCAACCAGCCCAGAACCTTGCGCGAGTCTTCTGGATCTTTTTCACCAAACCAGCCGCTCGCCCTGGCGGCGTCAATAGTCAAAAAAACCTGGCATTCATCATCGTCACCCGGCTCGCCAAAAAACAGCTTTCCGACAAACTGCCGGGTTTCCAGATGCGCAGGGTCGCCATTTAGAGCAACGCATTCCACAAACAGCTTTTCGGTAGCTGCTCCCTGGCCCGACGCGGCAGAGGAAAGCTTGGCCGACATTTCACCAATCAGATTCTTGGTTCGATCGCCAAGCGAACGCAGTCTTACGTCGCCATGATAAAAGACAATTCGTGGGTCGCTTGTCGGCTCGGCTTCCCAATCATTCAATCGGATGTCGATACCGACACCAGCAGCACCAAATTTCGTGTCTGTTGAGAGCGCAGAAGAATAAAACGTCGAACCGGAGTCCGTTTTTACAAATCGCTGTTCAGACGTTCTGAACATCAAATCCAGCCAAGGTTCAGGGTTGCCATAAATGATCCGATCTTCATCCATGGCGATTTACCGCTCGATCGTGCCGGTGCGGCGGATCTTCTTCTGCAGCAGAAGGATGCCGTAGAGCAGCGCTTCGGCGCTCGGCGGACAGCCGGGCACGTAGATGTCGACCGGCACGATGCGGTCGCAGCCGCGCACCACCGAATAGGAATAATGATAATAGCCGCCGCCATTGGCGCAGGAGCCCATCGAGATGACGTAGCGCGGCTCCGGCATCTGATCGTAGACCTTGCGCAGCGCCGGCGCCATCTTGTTGGTCAGCGTGCCGGCGACGATCATGATGTCGGACTGGCGCGGGGACGCGCGCGGCGCGACACCGAACCTCTCCGAGTCATAGCGCGGCATCGAAGTATGGATCATCTCGACGGCGCAGCAGGCGAGGCCAAACGTCATGAACATCAGCGAGCCACTGCGCGCCCAGGTGATGAGCGCCTCGGTCGAGGTGACGAGAAAGCCCTTGTCGGCGAGTTCGTTGTTGATCTCCAGGAAGAACGGGTCGTCGGACCCGACCGGCCTGCCGGTGTTGGGGTCGATGAGGCCCTTGGGCTTCGGCGCGACGAGCGTACCGGAACTGTCGTTCAATCCCATTCCAGCGCTCCTTTTTTCCATTCATAGGCAAAGCCGATGGTCAGCACCGCCAAAAACACCATCATCGACCAGAAACCGAGCATGCCGATCTGACTGAACGACACCGCCCAAGGAAACAGGAAGGCCACCTCCAGGTCGAAGATGATGAACAGGATCGACACCAGGTAGAAGCGGATATCGAACTTCATGCGGGCGTCGTCGAACGAGTTGAAGCCGCACTCATAGGCGGAAAGCTTTTCCGGATCGGGGTTGCGGTAGGCCACCAGGAACGGTGCGGCGAGCAGCGCCAGCCCGACGATCAGCGCCACGCCGATGAACAGGACGATGGGCAGGTACGAACCTAAAAGTGCGTTCATGCTGCAGTTTCCGTTGGCGGCCAATCCACTCTGATTACAGCACCGGACCCACTTGCGGAAGCGTGACAGTTTAACCACTGAACCGTTTTAAGGGGGCTCTATGCTGCAACGCGGCGAGGGTTAGCGCAGCGCTTTCGGCGAAGCAAGTCAAACCTTGTTCAAATCGCGGTGCTGGACGGCATATCCGGGAAAACTGGTCCGATCCGCTCCTGTTTGATTTCCTTCACTTTTTACTCCAGTTTTCTCTCCTGACATAGATGCCGCCAAAACCCTGTTAGCATGGCACGGAATCGCAGGTCATTTTCTCTGTCTAGAATCGTCCGGATGCCGCCTTCATGAAGGAAAAAATCTCGCTTGCCATGGCCCGCCGCATTGCGCTCGCGGCACAGGGATTCAATGACCCGCGCCCCACCGGCACGCCTGACCGCCGGCATCTGGCCCGCGTGCTTGCCCGTACCGGCCTGCTGCAGATCGATTCCGTCAGCGCCGTGGTGCGCGCCCACTATATGCCGCTCTATTCGCGGCTTGGCCCCTACAAGCTGGCGCTGCTCGACGACGCCGCCGTAACGCGCAAGCGCATGGTCTTCGAATATTGGGCGCACGAAGCCTCCTTCTTGCCGGTCGAGACCTATCCGCTGATGCGCTGGCGCATGCAGCGGGCCGAACGCGGCGACGAAATGTACAGCGGACTGGCCAAATGGGGCCGCGAGCACGCCGCCTATATCGAAGACATCTATCGCGAGGTTGCCGAACGAGGCCCGACCGCGGCGTCGGCTTTCGAAGGCCAGAAGGGTTCGGGCGGCTGGTGGGGCTGGAGCCATGCCAAGCACGCCTTCGAATGGCTGTTCTGGGCCGGCCGCATCACCACGGCGCATCGCCGCGGCTTCGAGCGGTTCTACGATCTGCCGGAACGCGTGCTGCCGCCGGCGGTACTCGCGCTACCGGTTCCCTGTCCCGAGGATGCTCACCGCGAATTGCTGCGCATCTCGGCCCGCGCCCACGGCATCGCCACGGCAGGCGACCTGCGCGATTATTTCCGGCTCTCGCCCGCCGACATCAAGGGCCGCATCGAGGAGTTGGTCGAGGCCGGCGACCTGTTGCCGGTGAGCGTCGAAGGCTGGAACAAAACAGCCTATCTCCACAAGGACGCCCGTTTGCCGCGCAAGATCGAGGCGCGCGCCTTGCTCGCGCCGTTCGATCCTGTCGTCTTCGAGCGGTCGCGCACCGAGCGGTTGTTCGACTTCCACTACCGCATCGAGATCTACACGCCGGCCGAAAAGCGCCGGTATGGCTATTATGTGCTGCCATTCCTGCTCGGCGACAGCATCGTCGGGCGCGTTGACCTCAGGGCCGACCGCCCGGCCGGCGTGCTGCGCGTCCATGCCGCCTATGCGGAGCCCGGCGCCTCGCTGCAAACCGCAGCCGAGCTTTTCGAAGAGTTGAAGCAGATGCAGGGCTGGCTCGGCCTGGAACGCATCGAGGTGACCGCTGCCGGCGACCTCGGCCGGCCGCTCGCGGATATCGCCGCGTCATAGACGTGCGTTGACACGACTGCCTCCACAAGCCTAAATCCGTTCCAGACGGTCCCCTACCCGCAACGGCAGGGGCCAAGAGGGAATGCGGTGCGAAATCTCGATTTCAAATCCGCGGCTGTCCCCGCAACTGTAAGCGACGAGCCTCGGCCGAAAACCACTGGGATATTCCCGGGAAGGCGGCACCCAGGCGATGACCCGCGAGCCAGGAGACCTGCCGTCTAGGACATAAGAATCCGATCGCCTGGCGGGTTTTCCGGGCAAGGAGCCTGATTTGGAACGCGACAGCAGTTTTTTGGCTGAGACAGCGGATTTATTGTCCGGCCATGGTGATTCCCCGGCCGGCGTTACCGTCATCGTTTGCTCGTCCTGCCGTGACGAGACCGGTTCGGACGCTCATCCGCGCGCCGGCGAACTACTCGCAGAGGACACGCGCCGCGCTGCTTCCAGCGAAAACATCAAAATCCGCACCGTCGAATGCCTCGGCAATTGCAAGCGCCGGCTCAGCGCCGCCATGCTGCGCGACGGCTGCTGGAGTTACGTCTTCGGTGATCTGACCACGACCAGCGGCGCCGATCTCGTCACCGGGGCAAAGCTGTTCGCCACCTCGACGGATGGGCTCATTCCATGGCGCGGCCGTCCCGATTGCCTGAAGCGCGGCCTGGTTGCCCGCATCCCTCCCCTTGACCTTTTGAAGGACCTGACATGACCGCTGCCTCCCTTTCGCGCGTTCCCTGCACCGTGGTCACCGGCTTTCTCGGCGCCGGCAAGACGACGTTGATCCGCCATTTGCTCGAAAACGCCAAAGGCAAGCGCCTGGCCATCATCGTCAACGAGTTCGGCGACATCGGCATCGACGGCGAGATCCTGAAGGGCTGCGCCATCGACACCTGCCCCGAGGAAAACATCGTCGAGCTGGCCAATGGTTGCATCTGCTGCACCGTCGCCGATGATTTCGTCCCGGCGCTGGACCAGATCCTGTCGCTGACGCCGAGGGTCGACCACATCCTGATCGAGACATCCGGCCTCGCTTTGCCCAAGCCGCTGGTCCAGGCCTTCCAGTGGCCGTCGGTGAAAAGCCGCGTGACGGTGGACGGCGTCATTGCCGTGGTCGACGGACCGGCGCTGGCTGATGGCCGCGTAGCCAACGACATGGACGCCCTGCAGGCCCAGCGCGCGCAGGACGAGACGCTCGACCATGACGATCCGGTCGAGGAAGTGTTCGAAGACCAGCTCGCCTGCGCCGACCTGATCATCCTGTCGAAGAGCGACCTGATGGACGCAGCCGGCTCGGCCCGTGCCAATGCCGTCATCGGCAAGCACGTTGCGCGGGCGGTGAAGATCGTACCGACTTCGCAAGGCAAGGTCGACCCGTCGGTGCTGCTCGGCCTCGGCCTCGCCGTCGAGGACGACATCGAGAACCGCAAGACCCACCACGACGACGAGCTCGACCACGAACATGACGATTTTGACTCGTTCGTCATCGACATCGCGTCTGTGTCCAACCCGGACGAGCTCGCACAACGCGTCGCCACGGCGGCGGAGGAAGAAAACGTGTTGCGCGTCAAGGGTTTCGTCGAAGTCGGCGGCAAGCCGATGCGGCTCCTGCTGCAGGCCGTCGGTCCGCGCGTCAACCACTATTACGACCGCGCCTGGACCGCTGAAGACGACCGCCGCTCGCGCCTGGTCGTCATCGGCCTGAAAGGGCTGAACCGCCCGGCCATCGAGCGTATCCTCGCCGGCTGACCCCAGGTACGAGCCGCGATGCACATCCTCACCACCACATCCGCCTCGCTCGACGATCTCGCCGAGCCTGTCGATCTCAGGCAAGCGCCTGCGGATGTCGTGGCGCTGTCCTTCACCGACAGCGACCTGGCCGGGCTGGCGGCGGCGTGGAAGGCAGATGCGCACCGCCTGCCGTCGATGCGGCTCGCCGCCTTGCGCGACCTGCGCCATCCGATGTCCGTCGACCTGTGGATCGACAGCGTCGCCCGCCACGCCAAGGTCATTCTGGTCCGCATCCTCGGCGGCTATGACTGGTGGCGCTATGGCTGCGACCAGCTCGCCGTTATCGCGCGAAATCGCGGTATCAAGCTGGCGCTCCTACCGGGCGAGAGCCACGACGAGGATTTGCGACTGATCGAAGGCTCGACGCTGCCGCGCGAGGAGTTGGACGCCCTGCTTGGCTATTTCCGCGAGGGCGGGCCGGCAAATATGACGGCGCTGGTGCAGAGGCTGACAAGTCTCGCTGGATCGGGTGCGGCGGTAGCCGAACCTGTTAGCGTGCCAAAGGCGGGATTTTACGAGCCGGGACTGGGGGTCGTAGAACGCGACGTCCCCCTCCTCCTCGAGGGGAGGGTCCGGCCGCAGGCCGGGGGTGGGGTCCTCTCCGAAGCGCGCCTACACAAAACGTCGCGCACTGCCGTGACGACCCCACCCGGCCCTGCGGGCCACCCTCCCCTCGAGGGGGAGGGGGACGTCGTGCCAATTCTCTTCTACCGTTCGATGCTGCTCGCCGCCGATGTCGCGCCCATCGACGCGCTTTTCGAAGCCCTGCGCCACCGCGGCATGGCTCCCGTGCCTATGTTCGTCTCCAGCCTCAAGGACCCGGCGTCGCTCGCCTTTGTCGAAACCGCGCTCGCAACCCTGAAGCCTGCCGCCACCATCACCGCCACAGCTTTCGCCTCGGGTGCCGAGCCCGGTGTCGACACCCTGTTCGACCGCGCCGGCGTGCCGGTGTTCCAGGTCATCGTCGCGACCACCCGCCGCGACATCTGGCAAACCAATCAGCGCGGCCTGGCGCCCGCCGACCTTGCCATGCACGTCGTCCTGCCCGAGCTCGACGGCCGCATCCTGGCCGGCGCCATTTCATTCAAGGGCGAAAGCGAAACCGACCCGGCGCTGGCCTTCCGCGCCTTCGCCAACCGGCCTGAGCCCGACCGCGTGGCGCAAGTGGCGAACCGTGTCGAGGCCTTCGTGCGCCTGCAGCGGACGCCGCGTGCGGAGCGCAAGCTCGTCATCCTGATCCCCGACTATCCGAGCGCCCCCGGTCGCACCGGCTACGCGGTTGGTCTCGACGTGCCGTCCAGCGTGCTGGCAATGCTGCACGACCTGAGCGAACAGGGCTACGCCGTTGAAAGGATTCCGCAAACGCCGCGCGAGTTGCTGGAGACGCTGGAGCGTGGAGGTGAAGGGTTGGGGTTTGAAGACTATCTCGGGTACTCGGCGGAATTGCCCGCTGAAGCGATAGCTGCCGTGACGGCCGCATGGGGGAATGCGGCAGATGAGACAAGTTTGTGCGAGGCACCCCCCTCTGTGCGGGCAGCCGCAACCCGCACGGCGAAGGACGGGAATAAAAAAAAGAACACCCCCAACA